>NZ_JAVDVA010000006.1:0-396546 GCF_031456635.1 Streptomyces sp. 3330 | reverse complement strand
GCTCAACCCGAACTACATCATCCCGAGCGTCTTCAACGACAAGGTCGCCGGCGCGGTGGCGGGTGCCGTGCGGGAGGCCGCGAAGGCGGCCGGAGTCACCGTCTCCTGACAGGGCGGCGCTCCGCTCCTCCCCCGCACCGCAAACCGCGTCTCCGTGCCCGCCGGCCGCATGCCTGTGCGGCCGGCGCCCGTCACCGAAAGATCTCTCATGCACCTCATGCGTGTCGGCCCGCCCGGCCAGGAGCGACCTGTCGTCCGGGTCGACCAGGAGACCTACGTCGATGTCTCCGACCTGGTCGACGACTACGACGAGGCGTTCTTCGCGGCCGGCGGTCCCCGCCTCCTCGAGGAGGCCGTCGCCGCGCGCCGTGCCGCCGGAACGACCCGCGGCTTCGGCACCGACCGGATCGGGGCCCCGATCGCCCGCCCGCACCAGATTCTCGGCGTCGGCGCCAATTACCGCTCCCCCGGCGGTGCCGACACCCGAGCCGCCCCCACCGGGGAGCCGCTCGTCTTCTCCAAGGCGCCCAACTCCCTGTCCGGACCGTACGACCCCGTGCGCATCCCGCGCGGCTCCGCTCACACCGACTGGGAGGTCGAACTCGGAGTCGTGATCGGCACGCGCAGCCACTACCTGGCCGACGACAGGGCCGCCACCGCCGCCATCGCGGGATACGTCCTCGTCAACGACATCAGCGAGCGCGCCTTCCAGAAGGAACGGGGAGGCCAGTGGCTCAAGGGCAAGTCCGCCCCCACCTTCAACCCGTGCGGCCCCTGGCTGGCCACGGCCGACGAACTCGGCGACCTCGGCGACCTGCGGTTGTGGCTGGAGCACAACGGCGTCCGCCGCCAGGCCGGCACCACCGCGGACATGCTCCTCGGCACGGCGGGCATCATCCGCCACCTGAGCCAGTTCATGGTCCTGGAGCCCGGCGACCTCATCAACACCGGCACTCCGTACGGCGCCGGCAAGGACCTCACTCCACCGCGCTATCTCGCCCCGGGCGACACGCTCATCTGCGGCGGCGAGGGGCTGGGCCACCAGCGACAGAGCGTCGTCCGGACCGATTGACCATCGGCCCCGGCGCCCCGCGGCCGCACCCTTGCCGCAGCGATCAGGGATTCGCGATTTCCCACAGCCCGTCCGGAACGATCCGGCTCCCTGTCCCCCGCCCCGTACCGAAGCCGACGACCGCTTCTGGACGCTGGAGACGCTCATCGGCGGTGCGAGGTCGCCCCGCGATCTCCCGCAGCCGGCGAGTGCGGGCCGGCAGGATCCCCGGCGGGGGCCCGCCGAGTCGGCGGCCCCCGCCGGGGACTCGGCGGGGGCCGCCAGCCGTTCGTCGACGCGGTTGTCCAGGACGACGGCCTGCCGCCGCCCGAAGAGCGCAAGCGTCCGCGCGCGGCCGCCTACGACGCCGCCACGAGCGACCACTGCTGGTCGAGAGCGCCCGTGTCGGTCCACTGGACCACCTGCGCACCGTCGGCCGTCGAGCCGGAGCCGACGCCGAGCACCTTGCCCGAGCGACGGTTGACGAGCTTGTAGTACGAGCCGGTGGGCACGAGCGACCACTGCTGGTCGTAGCTGCCGTTCTCCGACCACTGGACCGCTGCGGCGCCGTTGGACGTGCTCGCCGCGTAGACGCCGAGGTTCAGCGCGCTGTTCTTGTTGACCAGGGTGTCGTAGTCGCCGGTCGCCGCGAGATGCCAGCGCTGGTCGACCGCGTCCGTGTCGCTCCACTGCACCGCGTTCGTGCCCTCGCCGAAGGAGCCCGCCGTGACACCGAGGACCTTGCCGGAGTTGCGGTTCACGAGCTTGTAGTACGGCGCGGGCACGACGTACGGCGCATACCCAGCTGCCGTGATGTCGGCCTGGACGGAGTTCTCCGTCGCGTCCGACGGGTAGCCGGATGTCATGACGCCCTCGTAGAAGGTGCCGACGCCCGCGCTGCTGTTGTCACCACCGATGCCGAGGATGATGGCGCCCTGCTTCGTCATCGGGTTGTAGCCGGCGTCGGTCGGTCGCGGGCCGCTGTAATACGTCGACAGGCCCCCGGACTGCGCGTCGCCGCCGCGGATCGCCCACTGGTTCGGGCCGCCCTTGAGGGTGGCCGTGACGAAGCGCGACCTCTGGCTCGGGTCACCCGCGTTGTAGCCGCGCGCCTGGCCCGAGAACAGGCCGTTCTCGAGGTCCGCCATGATCCACGGCCCGTTGCCGGCGCCCGAACCCCAACTGCGGTTACTGCCGAAGTAGAGGGCTTCCATCGTGCCGTTGCCGTCGTCGTTGCCGGTCGTTTCGGCATTGCCGTAGTCGAAGCAGCACTTGCCGTTGGAGTACCTGCCGTCGAAGATGGCATACATGCCTTCCGGCTCGTCGCCGGTCGCGACGCCGTTCGTCGCGTTGTTGCGGTAGCCGGCGCCGACGCCGATCTGGATGCCGTAGACCTTCTTGCCGCCGACCATGACCGGTGCCGCCGTGGCACTGGACAGGAGGTCCGTGCCGTTCGGGCCCGGGCCCGGCCAGTAGCCGGTCGGCGCACTGTTCAGGTTGTTGTGGCGGCCGGACTGGTCGTAGATGGTCGTGACGGCACAGCCCGTGCCCGCGCAGAACGCGTCCTGCGCGGCTGAGTTCGCCAGGCCACCTACGCTGGACAGGCCGACGTCGAGCGTGGTGTTGTCCGACGAGCGGCGCACCTGGTAGAGCCAGCCGTCGTAAGAGGCGTAGAGCGCTCGCGTCATGCTGTGCGCGGCCACGCACGGCGTGCCGCCGGCCGCGTAGATGTCACAGGGGCCCTGTGCGGCCGCGCTTGCGGGGCTCGCCACCAGGTTCGACACAGCAATCGCCAGCGCGGCGGCGCTCGTGACACCGATTCCGCGGCGCGGCACGCGCGTGAACAGCTTCCTCATGCGATTCTCCTGGGTCTCGAAGGCAGTCGCGGCGGGTCGAGCAGCACGCGAGATGACTGGACGAGGGATGTGCCTTGCCCGGTGGCGGCCCCGATCGCACGCGGGGGTGGGAGATCGGGGCCGCTGTGCCGGACGGCTGCGGTCAGGAACTGACCTGCACGACGGACCACTGCTGGTCGAGCGAACCGGTGTCGGTCCACTGCACGGCCTGGGCGCCCTGGGCGGTGGAACCCCCGAGGATGCCGAGGACCTTGCCGCTGTTGACGTTCTTGATCTTGTAGTACGAGCCGGTCGGGACGAGCTGCCATTGCTGGTCGGCGACCTGTGTCTCGACCCACTGCACGGCGTTCGCGCCGTCCTCGGTCGAGGACTGCAGGATGCCGAGCGAGCGGCCGCTCTTCTTGTTGCCGCCGATCAGCTTGTTGCCGTTGTCGAGCGTCCACATGTGCCACTGCTGGTCGTCCACACCGGTGTCCGCCCACTGCACGGCGTTCGCGCCGTCGGTCAGTGAGCCTCCGTTGACGCCGAGGACGTAACCGGTCTTGCGGTTGACGAGCTTGTAGTACGCGCCGGCCGACTGGCCCAGGTCCACCTCGCCGTACCGGACGGGGTTGCCGGCGCAGCAACTGCCCCAGTTCGCCTGGAGGATCAGCACACGGCCGGTCCCCGCCACGTACTGCAGATTGCGGCTGTAGCCGTGCGGCATCGCGGTCCTCTGCTGGGTCCACGCGCCGGTGCTGCTGCCGCTGGTGTTGACCCACACGGAGCCGCTGCCGTTGGCGTTGTAGACGATCCGGCCGTCCGGCATCCGCAACAGCACGGGGCTGCCGCCGCCCGCGCCCGGGAACACCGACCCGATGCTGTCCGGGTCGCAGTGGAGCGGATCGGAGCAGATCTTGTAGCGGTTGCCGCCCTCGAAGGTCATCAGCCACTTGCCGTCCGTGGTCGGCACGACGTTGGTCATGCCTGGCCGAATGCTGTAGAACGCGGTGCCGACGTCCTGGCCGTAGCCCGTCCAGGTGAGGCCGTCGCTGGAGACCTTGTGCGCGAGGATCTGGCCGCCCTCGTCCGTGATGCCGAAGTTGGCCTCGTTCTCGTCGGAGAAGTAGGTGACGAGCTGGTTGTCGTAGACCATTAGGTACGGCTCCCACACGGGGTCGTACTTCTGGTTGGGGCCGGTGACGATGACGCTCAACGGCGTCCATGTCTCACCCTGGTCGGTGCTCTTATCGAGCACGATCGCCACGTTCTGCCGGTTGCCGTTGCCGGTGGGGTTCGGTTCGGTGTCCTCGCCCGAGACGACACTCGCGAGCAGAAGCGTGCCGGCCTCCATGTCTCCTATCGCTTGCGGCAGGACGTACAGGTACGGGTTCGTCCACTGACTCGTGTACGGCGCGAACATGGGGCTGCTCGACCGGTAGGCCGGCGCCTTGAGGTCCGTGAGCTTCTGCCAGGTGTTGCCGTCGTCGTCGCTCTTGTAGATCGGCATCGTCTGGCCCACCACGGAGCCCTGGCTGTTCTCGAACGTGGCCACGATCCTGCCGCTCGGCAACTGAGCCGACTTGGGATACAGCACGCACGGGAACTTGTTGCAACTGGCAGGGTCGGTCGGCGTGTACAGATTCTGCACGACCGGCTGGTAGGCGGACGCGCTGGAGGGCAGCAGCATCGCCATCAGGAATGCGACTGCCATCGCGAGCGCGACTTTCATGGCTCTTCGCAAGAAACTTCCTCTTTTCGGACCGGCACCAGGACTCAGGCCTGACGCGTGGGGCTGGAGGAACCCCTCCAGCGGGATCGAATGCCCCTTCACGGAATTCCTTCAGGGAGTCCGGACGGGCGGCCAGAAAGGTGTCGACGCATAGCGGAAGGCACTGCTTCGCAACGGCCAACCGCTCGCTGGCGGGGAGGTCAGGTCGGCGCGCGGAACGGTGATCGTGGATCGCCCAGCACAGTCGGATCACGACGTATAAGGCGACGCCACGCTAATTCCGCTTCAGCATGCAGGCAACGCTGCGCGCATAATGCGGTTCGAAACGTTTTCGCCCATCGATCACTGCCTTCTGCCGGGCAGCGCCGCCGGCCGGGATGGAGGCTTTTGTCGGCACGTCACCGCGCCGCTGAATCGTCGCCCTGAGGGATGTTCCGGGCGAGATCCGCTCCGGCCGGTCCTGCGACGTCGCGGCTGCGGGGCGCCACCGGCAGGCCAGGAGGACCGGGTGCCGGCGGACGAGCCTGGGGCACCCGGTCCTGGGTACTGGGCCCGGCTCCAGACCTGGTCGGCGTCACCGAGCGGCGTCCACAGCTGGACCTTCGAGCCATTGGCGGTCGCGCCGTCGGTCACGTCGACGGCGAGGCCGTTCGAACGGTTGGCGATGGTGCCGTCGACCCGGAACGACCACTTCTGGCTGGTCTTGCCGTTGCACGTCCACAGGATGAGCTTGGTGCCCATGGCGGTGCCGTCACCGTCCGCGGCGAGGCACTTGCCGGAGACCCGTGGTGAGCCGGGGTCGGTACTGCTTCCAGGTCCCGGTACTCGCGCCGGACTCGTTCACCCGTACGCTGCCGCTGTTGGCCGCGTTGTGGACGATCCGCCCGTCGGGCATCGGCAGCAGCACCGGGCTGCCACCGGTCGCCAGGGTCGTGCCCCCGGAGGGCACGGGCAGCGAGATGATGGAAGCGGCGCAGGACGCGTGGAAGGTCAGCGGATCGTCCACGTCGCCCCGTCGTCCGTGCTGGAGTGGAGCGCGAGCGCCAGGTCCTTGCGGTCGCCGTCACCGGAAGAGGTCCCGTCGGGGTCCGCGGCATTGCGCTCCTGGTGGTACGGGTCGTCGCCCGAGACGAGGCTCGCGGGCGGCAGTGTGCCGGCTTTCGGGTTCCCCACGTCCTGCGGGAGGACGTACAGGCAAGGGTTGGTCCAGTTGCTGGTGCACTTCGCGTACTGGGCGTCGGTGGAAAGGTAGGCGGGCGCCTTCGGGTCGGTGAGCTTCTGCCAGGTCGTGCCGTCGTCGTCGCTCATGTAGAGGGGCATGACCTGTCCCACCGAAGCGGTCTCACTGTCCTCGAACGCCGCCAGGATCCTCCCGCCGGGAAGTTGCGCGGACTTCGGACAGAGGACGCCCGGCGACTTGCTGCACGCGGCGGCATTAGCAGCGACATAAAGGCCGGACGGGCTCGGCTGATAAGCCGCCACATTCGGTGCGGCGACAATGGAGAGCGTCAATGCCGAGCCCGCTGCGAGTATCCCGGCACAGGTCTTGCGACCCCATTCTCTTGACAACTGCGGCTCCTTCACGAACTGGTACACCGACACCCTCGGCACCGAACAGATCTCCGCACACCGCAAGAATCGTGGCAACTGGAGATCATTCGTACACAAAAAAACTTTCGGGCGTGAGCTGCTTTCCCTGCGGCGTGCCGGCTGCCGGCTGCCGGCTGCCGGCTGCCGGCTGCCGGACAGTATTCGCATGTTTCATCGCTGTGTCACCGCCCCGGTTCCGAAAGAGTTTCGCACGGGAATCGGACGGGTGTATTGACGCGTGGCCCACTTCTTTCTCCAGGGCCGTCCGGCGTGCCCCGTCCACCGGATCGGCGAGATGCGGTGGCCTCCGGCCCACCCGCTCCGACATGTCTCCGTCAGGCGGCGGCGTCCGGGACGCGGTGCGGGTCGTGACCGGCGGCGGCGTGATCACCGCTCCGGTGCCGAAGAGGCGCGGGTCACGGACGTACGAGCGCATCGGCCGACGTGTGGACCGCCATCGCGGTGACGCTGCACCCGGCGCCCCGAGCCGGCGTGCTCACCCCGTTCCGTCCGGCCCGCCCACGGCCGATCCGAGGTCCGACAACAGCGGGCGCCGAACACGCAAGGAAGATTTCGGCTGACGCACACCCCCTTCCCTCGCCGCATCTTGACGGCACCTCACGAGTCCCGCCGCCTGGACCAGAGCGGGCGAGCCCGCCGACAGTCCCCGAAAACCTTTCGTAACCGAGCGTTTTCCGCTTCTTGTCCCCGCCGTGAATCGCGTGCCAGTGTCCCCGCCAGCAGGCAGCTCGCCTTCGGCCGCGGAGGCGAAAGGATTTCGCGGCTGTCGCTCACGCGTGTCCTCCCCACGCTCGCGTGCGCACGGTCGGCCGAGAGAAGAGAGACACGACATGCCCGGTTCTCCGATGCCCAGAAGGCAGCCTGGTCGCCCCGTCCGGCCGCTGAGGCGGGCCGCTCTGGCGTCCGCGATCGCGCTGGCCGCCGCCGCGAGCCTCACCGCCTGCGGGTCGTCGGGTCCCACGGACGCCGCGTCGAGCGGGCTGACCATGTGGGCCCTGACCGACCAGACGATCCTCAAGGAGTCCGTGGACGCCTACAACAAGGACAACCCGGACAACAAGATCACCCTGCGGCTGTTCGCCAACGACGACTACAAGCAGAAGCTGCGGGTGGCCTTCGGCGCGAACCAGGCGCCGGACCTCTTCTTCAACTGGGGCGGTGGTGCCCTGAACGACTACGTCGGCGCCGGCAAGGCCGACGCGCTCGCCGACAGCCAGGTGGACCTGGGCCGCTTCACGCCGAGCGTGCTGGACAGTGCCACCTTCGACGGCAAGGTGTACGGGGTCCCCGCCAACGGCCTGGCCCCGGCGGTCCTCTACTACAACAAGAAGGTGCTGAGGGAGGCGGGCGTCGAGCCGCCGAAGACGTACGACGACCTGCTGAAAGCCGTGAAGAAGCTGAAGGGCGACGGCGTCACCCCGATCTCCCTGGCCGCCAATTCCAAGTGGCCTACGTTGATGTGGCTGGAGTACCTGCTCGACCGCACCGGCGGATCCAAGGTCTTCGGCGCGATCGCTTCGGGAGACACCGCCAAGTGGAAGGACCCGTCGGTCACCGAGGCCAATGCCCGGCTCCAGGAACTCGCCGACGCCGGGGCCTTCGGTGACAACGCCTCCTCCGTCAACTTCGACCAGGGCGCGGACGCGGCGCTGCTCTACACCGGCAAGGCCGGCATGGAACTGATGGGCACCTGGCAGTACGCGAACATGGTCAAGGCGGCGCCGGACTTCGTGAAGAAGGACCTGGGATACATAGCCTTCCCCTCCCTGCCGGGCGGGAAGGGCGATGCGACGAGCATCGTCGGGAACCCGTCCAACTTCCTCTCGCTCAACGCGTCGAGCAAGCACAAGTCCGAGGCACTGAAGTACCTCAAGGACTACGTCATGAACGACGACCAGGTCGACGCCTACCTCGCCTCGGGCAGCGTGCCACCGGTCAGCGGCCTGGACGAGAAGCTGACGTCGGTCGAGTCCGCCGCCGACAAGAAGTGGCTGACCTTCGTCTACGACCTGGTCCAGAACTCCGCCGGTTTCCAGCTCTCCTGGGACCAGGCGCTGCCCGCCGACCAGGCCGACCCGCTGCTGACCAACGTCGACAAATCGTTCCTGGGGCAGATCGCTCCCGGGCAGTTCGGCACGAACATGAACGAGGCCGCGCAGTGACGGACGCGGCCGTGCGTGAGCCGGGCGCGGCACGGGCCGGGCGCGGGCGCACGGGAAGCCTGCTGATGGCCGCGCCCGCCCTGCTGCTCTTCGGCCTGTTCGGTCTGGTCCCGCTCGTCGGTGTGGTGGCGCTCAGCCTCTCCCGCTGGGACGGTCTGGGCTCGCTCGGGTGGGCCGGGTCCGCCAACTGGAACGGAGTCCTGTCGGACGGCGCGACCTGGCAGTCCCTCTGGCTGACGTGCAAGGTGATGATGGTGAGCTGGCTGGTGCAGACACCGCTCGCGCTGGCGCTCGGCCTGTTCCAGGCCCCCCGGGGCCGGGTGCGCGCGCTGTTCGCCGTGCTGTGGTTCCTCCCCCTGCTGCTGTCCGCGGTGGCGATCGGGCTCACCTGGCAGGCTCTCCTCGACCCTGCCTTCGGCATCGGAGCCACCCCCGGGCTGCACTGGCTGGCCCGGCCGCTGCTGGGCTCGCCGGACCTGGCGCTCTACACGGTGATCTTCGTGATCGCCTGGCAGTTCACGCCGTTCCACGCCCTGCTGTACCAGTCGGGCGTGCGACAGATCCCCACCTCGCTGTACGAGGCCGCCGCCATCGACGGCGCCGGACCGCTGACCCGATTCCTGCGGATCACCCTCCCCCAGCTCAAGTACACGTTCGTCACGTCCAGCACGCTCATGCTGGTGGGCTCGCTGACCTACTTCGACCTGATCTACGTCCTGTCGGGTGCCACCGGCGGTCCGGGCACCGCGACCCGTGTCCTGCCGCTGGCCATGTACATCACGGGCTTCCAGGCCCACGACATGGGCCGCGCCAGCGCGGTGGCCACCCTCCTCGTGATGCTCGGCCTCGGCCTGTCCCTGCTCACTACCCGCCTGTCCGGCTTCACCCGGATGGAAAGCCAGCAGGAGGGCCTGTGAGCACCACGTCCATGACCGAGTCCCGCACCGCCCGGAAAGCGCACCGCTCCCCGACGCCGGAGCCGGCGACGCGGCCCGCCCGGCCGCGGCGGGCCGCGGCGGTCCTGCGCCGGGCGCTCTCGGCCGCCGCCGCGCTGCTGTGGACCGCTCTGGTCGTCGTCCCCGTGTACTGGGTGGTGGTGACCAGCCTGCGCGACCACGCGGACTTCACCGGCGCCAACCCACTGGTCCCCCCCACGGACCCGACCCTGGCCAACTACCGGACGGTGCTGGACGGCGACTTCACCACCTACCTGGTCAACAGCGTCGTCGTCACCGTGGCGGCGGTGGCCGTCACCGTGGTCGTCGCCCTGATGGCCGCCTTCTCCATCGTTCGGCACGCGGGCCGCTGGTCGCGCCTGTCTTTTCGGCTCTACCTCCTGGGGCTGGCCATCCCGCTCCAAGCGGTGATCATCCCCGTCTACCTGTTGATCATCCGCATGCACATGTACGACAGCCTGATGGCGATCGTGCTGCCCTCGGCGGCGTTCGCCCTGCCGGTCACGGTGATGATCCTGGTGAGCTTCCTGCGGGACGTGCCGCGGTCCCTGTTCGAGGCCATGATCGTCG
Source organism: Streptomyces sp. 3330 (assembly GCF_031456635.1). Taxonomy (NCBI): domain Bacteria; kingdom Bacillati; phylum Actinomycetota; class Actinomycetes; order Kitasatosporales; family Streptomycetaceae; genus Streptomyces; species Streptomyces sp. 3330. The sequence goes on along the minus strand of NZ_JAVDVA010000006.1, from coordinate 386,629 downwards.
ACGGTGCCGGCGACTGGCGCATGCTGTTCTCGCTCGCGGCGCCCCTGGCGCGGCCGGCGCTCGTGACCGTCGCGGTCTACGACGGGCTCCAGGTCTGGAACGGCTTCCTGTTCCCCCTGATCCTCACCCAGAGCGGCGACACGGCGGTCCTGCCGCTCGCCCTGACCCTGTTCCGGGGCCAGTTCGGCATCAACGTCCCCGCGACGATGGCCGCCGTGGTGCTCTCCACGCTTCCCATGCTGGTGGTGTTCGTCCTCGCCAGGCGTCAGTTGGTCGCCGGACTGACCGCCGGATTCTCCAAGTAACACACGGCACCGCCGACAGAGCAGGGCCGGGCCTCGCCGCCCGGCCCTCCTCGGCCTGCCCCCACACACCCGAAGGAGTCGTGCATGACGACCATCATCCCGGACCACGGACATCCCCCGCACACCGGTGACGACCGGCCCTGGACCGATCCGGCCCGATCCACCGCTGAGCGCGTCGAACTGCTCCTCGGCCGGCTCACCCTGGAGGAGAAGGTCGCGCAGCTCAGCAGCGCCTGGGAGGACGTCGAACCCGCCGGACCGGAGGTCGCCCCCGGCACCAGCCTCTTCGACCGTCCCGGCGACCTCGACGAGACCGCCCGGCACGGCCTCGGCCAGCTGACCCGCCCTTACGGCACCGTGCCCCGGCCCGCGATCGAACACTCCCGTCTCCTGGCCGCCCGCCAGCGGCAGATCGTGGAACAGAGCCGGCTCGGCATTCCGGCCATGGCCCACGACGAGTGCCTCACCGGGATCACCGCCTACGGCGCCACCATCTACCCCACCTCGCTGGCCATGGCGGCCACCTTCGACCCGGAACTCATCCGGCGGGTCGGCGCGGCCATCGGCGCCGATCTGGCGGAGGCAGGAGTCCACCAGGGTCTCGCACCGGTCATCGACGTCATCCGGGACTACCGCTGGGGTCGCTGCGAGGAGACCTACGGGGAGGACCCGCACCTGGTCGGCGAGATGGGCGAGGCATACGTCCGGGGACTGCAGGGCGCCGGGGTGTACGCCACCGTCAAGCACTTCGCCGGCTACTCGGCCTCCATGGGCGGCCGGAACCACGCCCCGGTGGGCATCGGCCGCCGCGAACTGGCCGATGTCATCCTGCCGCCGTTCGAGCGGCTCGTCGCCGCCGGCGTGGAGTCCGTCATGAACTCGTACGCCGAGATCGACGGCGAGGCCCCCGCCGCCAGCCGCTGGCTGCTCACCACGCTCCTGCGGGACGAGTGGGGTTTCGAAGGCACCGTCGTGTCCGACTACTGGTCCCTGCCCTTCCTGGTCGACTCCCACCGGGTGGCGGTCGACCTGCCGGCCGCCGGGGCACTGGCCCTGCACGCCGGCATGGACGTGGAACTGCCCGACCAGCGCGGCTTCGGCCCGGCCCTCGTCGAAGCCGTGCGCCGCAACGACGCGGACGAGGCGGACGTCGACCTCGCCGTCCGCAGGGTGCTGCGGCAGAAGGCCGCGCTCGGTCTCCTCGACGCCGACTGGGACCCGGAACCCCCTGCCCTACGCGCGGGCGGCCCACTCGACCTCGACAAGCCCGCAAACCGGGAACTCGCCCGTACCGTCGCGCGGTCCAGTGCCGTCCTACTGTCGAACGAGGGGGGGCTCCCGCTACCGTCGGCTGGCCGGATCGCCCTGATCGGGCCGTGCGCGGACGACGTCCGCACGATGTTCGGCTGTTACAGCTTCCCCAACCACGTCCTCTCCGACCGCGACGACCTCGGCGACGGTGTCGAGGCCGTCTCCCTGCGGCACGCCCTGGCCGCCGAACTGCCCGCCGTCGAGTGGACGTACGTACGGGGCTGCCCGGTCCGGGAGGCGGACCGCGGCGGCATCCCCGCCGCCGTCGAAGCCGCCGAGCGGGCCGACCTCACCGTCCTGGTCGTCGGTGACAAGGCCGGCATGTTCGGCATCGGCACTTCCGGGGAGGGCTGCGACGCCGAGGATCTCCGGCTGCCCGGCGTCCAGGAGGAACTCGTCGACGCCGTGCTCGCGACCGGCCGGCCCGTCGTGCTCGTCGTCAACAGCGGACGTCCCTACGCCGTCGGACGGTTCGCGCCCGTCACCGCGGCCATGGTGCAGGTCTTCCTCCCCGGCGAGGAGGGCGGCCACGCGGTCGCCGAACTCCTGTCCGGCACCGCCGACTTCAGCGGAAGACTGCCCGTCCAGATACCGAACTCCCCTGCCGGACAGCCGTACACCTATCTCCACCCGCCGTTGGGCGACCGGCAGAGCTGGCTGTCCAACCTCGATCCGACCCCGGCGTTCCCCTTCGGCCACGGGCTGTCCTACACGACGTTCGCGATCGACACGCTGGCCGTGGACCGCGCCCACGTGCCGGTCGACGGGCGGTTCACCGTCGCCGTACGGGTGCGGAACACCGGCGCCTTGCCCGGCGCCGAGACGGTCCAGCTCTACTTCACCGACCCCGTCGCCCAGGTCACCCGGCCGGTACGGGCGCTGCTGGCGTTCGCCAAGGTGCCGCTGGAGCCCGGCGAGACCGCCATCGTCCGCTTCGACGTCCACACCGACCGGCTCGCCTTCACCGGCGTGGACGGCCACCGGATCGTCGAGCCCGGCGAGATCCTGCTGTACGCGGGCTCCTCCAGCGGCCGTACACCGGCCGCGGGGGTGGTACGGCTGGTGGGCGAGGAGCGGTCGCTGACCGGGATCGGGCGCTACGGGGTACCGGTGGTGGTCGACCGGGGCTGAGGCGGAGAAGGGTGTGTGCGGTCGACGTCCGCACACACCCTTTCTACGGTCCGGCGGGAGCGGCCGTGGAGGCGCGCAGGACGAGGGACGTGGCGAGTTCCATGCGCGGGGAGGCCGCGGGACGCCCCTCGGCGGCCTGCAGCAGCACCCGGGTCGCCTCCCGGCCGAGGTCCTCGAACGGCTGGCGGACGGCGCTCAGCGGCGGGCTGGCCATGGCCGCCACCAGGGTGTCGTCGAAGGACATCACCGCCAGGTCGTCCGGCACCCGGACGCCCGCCTGACGGGCGCCCTCCAGGACGCCCAGTGCCTGCGCGTCACTGGCCGCGAAGACGGCCGTGGGCGGCCCGTCGGCCCGCAGAAGCTGCCGGGCCGCGGCGAGGGCCTCGTCGTAGTCGAAGTCGGTGGACCGCACGAGTGCCGGGTCGTAGGCGATGCCGGCCTCTTCCAGGGCCGCCCGGTAACCGTGCAGGCGGGCGGCGCCGGCCAGCGAGTGCGAGCGGCCCGCGACCATGGCTATCCGGGTGTGACCGAGACCGAGCAGGTGCTGCACCGCGTCCCTCGCCCCGTTCCAGTTCGTCACGCCGATGCTCGGGATGTCCGACGAGGGCGCGCTCAAGGGGTCGACCAGCACCACGGGCAACTGCTGCTCGACGATTCGCCGCTGGTCGTCCTCGGACAGCATCGAGATCACGATGATCAGCCCTGTCGCGTCCAGTGACACACACCGCTGCAGCCACTGCGCGATGGAACGTCGGCCGGTCGTCCCCGTCAGTACGTCGACCCCCAGTTCACCGGCCGCGTCCACGATCCCCCGGACGACCTCCAGGGTGTACGGCCCCGACAGGTCCCGGAACACCGCGATGATCTGCCGGGGCTTCTCGGCATCCGACTCCCAGGCTCGGATGTAACCGTGCCGGGCCAGCATCTCCTCGACCCGGGCACGCGTTTCCCGGCCGACGTCTCGGCGCCGGTGCACCACTTTGGAGACCGTGCTGAGCGACACCCCGGCCTCCTGAGCGATGCTCGTCAGCAGCCCGTACTGTGCCTCCAGCCGCTCCTTGCCCTGAACAGCCACTTCACCGCCCTCTTCGCCGGGCCCGCGCCGGGCTCCTGAACGCAAGCCAACAGCGGTGGGCGCCCTCAGACAAGAGAACCGTCAGAGATCGGCGCCCACCGCGGAGATCGGTCAGCCGCGGCTCCAGCTCCGGTCGGCGTTGCCCAGAGCGGTCCACGGCCGCATCGGCGAGCCGTCGGCCGTCCCTCGGTCGGTTGCGTCGACGGCGAGACCGTCACAGCGGTCGCCGATCGTCCAGTCCACCAGGAACGACCCCTCGGGTCCGGCCCTGCCGCCGCGGTTCCACAGGATCAGCCTGGTCCCCGGCATGGTGCCGCCGGCATGCTCGATCAGGCGTTTGCCCCGGACACGGAGTTCACCGGCGGCGGTCTGTGTGATCCGCTGATTGCGGTCGCCCGCGCCGGCGTCGACCCACTGCGTGAGCCTCCGCCCGGCACGCGCGCTGCCGTTCCAGGTGCCGGACACCCTGCTTGTGCGTCTTGGCGGCAAAGCGGCTCCTTCAGGCGACGGGAAGGCATCCCGGAAATCGGCTCGTCCGGCCACCCGCGCGTGCTGATGCCTCTGCGGGGTCCCGCGGAGGGTGAGCGTCCGGTGGCCAGTATCGGTAAAGGCCCTCGTCGTGTCACCGGCGTGCGCACGAAACACTTTCGCGACGTCGGCACGCGGGGATCCCGTCGTGGCGATGAGGTGGGCCTCGTGCCGACGGACGTAGAACGGCGTGCTGTCCCTGGTGATGTTCGGGAAGGCGCTGGGGTCTACGGAAAAACTCCTCGCCGATCGGGGCGCGCAGCGGGTGATCGCCGTCGTCGCGCAACGAGCGGAAGGAAGAGCCGGAGATACCATGTCACCCACGTTCACGACTGGCTTCCCGGCAGACATCGTACTGACGCAGTGTTTCCAGGTACGACGAAATCGCCTCGCCGTTAAAGCAGACCCGGATTCCCTGAGGTATTTTCTTCCGATGTCGCGGGCGGTCGGCAATTCCCCGCCGGGGCCGAAGAGACAGAACCCAGCGGCCCGTCGGCCGGTTACGGCGGGTCAGGAACCGACGGAGAAGGTGGCGTCCGCCCGGTCCGTGACGGTGGTGATCGGGTCGATGCGCAGGGCGTAGTCGAAGTGGCGGATGTAGCGGGTGGGCTGGTTGTGTGAGCGAAAGGAGGCCCAGGAAGCCTCCGCGAGGCCGGCGACCCGGTGGAAGGTCGCGTCCTCGGCGAAGGTGGTGGTGCCGTCGTTGGCGTCCAGTCGCAGTCGGTAGTCGTAGTGACGCAGGTAACGGGTGGGGTAGTTGACCGACTGGAAGGAGATACCGGAGGAGTCGGCCAGGCCGGGGACGAGCTTCCACTGGGAGTCGGTGTACGGATCGAAGGGGTACGGGTCGATCCGTGCCAGGTAGTCGGCGTGGCGGACGTAGCGGGCGGGGTAGTTGTACGACTTCAGCCGATTCCAGGTGGGTGCGCCCCAGTGGGCGAGGAGGCCGTCGTACTCGGCGCCGGTGATGGGCGCGACGGTGCAGTGTTTGGCGTTGACCGGGTGGGTGTAGAGCTTCTGGTCGACCGCGGTCCAGGTACCCGCGGCGAGGTCGGTGGTCTGCCAGGCGTAGAGGACGCCGTTGGGGGTGTACGTGTCGCCCCACAGGTACCAGGTGTCGGAGGTCAGGGACTTCACGAGGACGGGTGCCTCGGTGCCGCCGTGGGAGACGGGAGTGGAGAAGGGGATGAAGCTGCCCGGGGTGAGGGAGGTCGAACGGGCCCCCACGAGCGTGCCGTTGCGCTTGAAGTACAGGTAGTTGACGCCGTTGACGCCGACGGCCATGTCCCCGTCGATGACGTCGTAGCCCGGGTCGAAGAAGACCTGGGGGGCGGAGACCTCGGTGAAGTCGGTCGTGTAGTTGACCATCAGGACGTTGTGACCGGTGGCGTTGACGGCCGAGTAGATGATCGCGTACTGGCCGCGACTCGCATCCCAGAACGCTTCCGGGGCCCAGCTGTGCGTGACCATGTCGTGCAGGTGCGGTCTGCGGTAGTTGGTGAAGCTCCGCAGGTCGGCGGAGTCCCATACGTGGATCGTCTGGCTGTTGTAGCCCCAGTCGGTGCCCTTGAGGTCGGTGGCGATGACGATGAAGCGGCCGTCCCGCTTGCGCATGATGAACGGGTCACGCAGGCCGCCGGCGCCCTCGGTGGGCGTAACGACCGGGTTGTTCTGGTTGAGGGGCGTCCAGTTCAGGGAGTCCGTGCTGACGGCCAGGTGCAGGCCGTAGTCGGCTCCGAGCCAGTTCGGCGACTCGGTGAAGTAGCCCATGACGTAGGCGGAGTCGGCGGCGTGCGCGGGCCGCGCTCCCAGGGTGAGGTCGACGGCCAGAGCCGCCGACGTGGCCGCGGCGGCGCCCAGGAACAGGCGGCGGGACGGCACCGCCCGGGCGGGGAATTGGGGATTCATCGGCTCTCCTTGGTACGGGTGGGGGTGCGAACGGCGGAGGGACGTGCCGGGAACGGCGGCACGGGAACAGCGGCACAGGAAGGGCACAGGAACAGCGGCACAGGAATGGCACGGGAACAGCGGCACAGGAACGGCACGGCCTACGTGCACGACACACCCTCTAGTTCGACATATCGAACTAGGTTCGGAAGGTCGGTCAGAAAGTAGGACGCCTTTGTTGTGCCGTCAACGCTTGCGGCGGAATATCCTCGAAAATCTCCGCCGAGAACCTTTCCGTGCGCGCCCCATCATCCGCAGGCATCGGCGGCATTGACGCCGCATTAAAGGGCACCTATGGTTCCGGCGTCACACTCGAACCCTTTTCGAAATATCGAACTGGTGCCCCTTAATGCCGTCCGCCCTTTCCGTACGTACCTCGGTTCGTCGCCCTTTGCACGCCGCATCCCTGTGACCGACCACCCCCTGCCGATCGTGAGGAGACGTCCCTGCGCGCCTCCCACTTCCCCGCGTTCGGCGATCACGGTCAATGGCCCGGCCGACAGCATCGGCCCCGACCCCTGAATGACGCACCACCAGGGCTGTCACCGGTGCAACCACATGATGATTCCGCCTCCGGGTCAGCGGGCCTGGAGTCGTTCGGCCCCCTGGGCCGTCACACACGCCACCGCGACCACCAGCTCTGGTCGGACCCCCACCGGACCGGTGACCTGTACGCGGCCGACGGTCCTTCCTCCTCGTCTGAACCCGTGCCGCCTGAAGAGAGGAACCTCCCATGTCAACACCCCTCAGCAGAAGACGCGTCCTCCAGCTCTCCGGGGCGGCCGTCGCCGCGACCGCCGTCACCCCTCTCCTCGGCAGCTCCTCCGCCGCCGCGATCCCCCCTGCCCGGCCCGACATCGGAGCCCTGGCGTTCCCCTTCGACCTCGGCCAGGTCAGGCTGACCGCGAGCCGGTGGCTGGACAACCAGAACCGCACCGCGGCCTACCTGCGGTTCATCGACGTGGACAGGCTGCTGTACGTCTTCCGCGCCAACCACGGCCTGTCCACAGGAGGCGCCGCCGTCAACGGCGGCTGGGACGCGCCGGACTTCCCGTTCCGCAGCCACGTCCAGGGCCATTTCCTCACCGCCTGGGCGCAGTTGTACGCCGTCACCGGGGACACCGTCGCCCGGGACAAGGCCCTGTACATGGTGACGGAGCTGGCCAAGTGCCAGGCCAACAACAGCGCCGCCGGATTCACCGCCGGATACCTCTCCGGCTATCCCGAGTCCGACTTCACCGCCCTGGAGCAGCGCACCCTGAGCAACGGCAACGTGCCGTACTACACGATCCACAAGACCCTCGCCGGCCTGCTGGACGTGTGGCGCCATCTGAACAGCACCAAGGCCCGTGACGTACTGCTGGCCCTGGCGGCCTGGGTCGACACCCGCACCGGCCGTCTGACCGTGGCACAGCTCCAGGCCATGCTGGGCACGGAGTTCGGCGGCATGAACGCCGTGCTGACCGACCTGTACCAGCAGACCGGCGACGCCCGGTGGCTCACCGTCGCCCAGCGCTTCGACCACGCCGCGGTCTTCGACCCGCTGGCCGCGAACCAGGACCGGCTCAACGGCCTGCACGCGAACACGCAGGTGCCGAAGTGGATCGGCGCCGTGCGCGAGTACAAGGCGACCGGCACGACCCGCTACCGGGACATCGCCACCCACGCATGGAACATGTGCGTCGGCACCCACACCTACGCCATCGGCGGCAACAGCCAGGCCGAACACTTCCGCGCCCCGAACGCCATCGCGGCACACCTCGCGAACGACACCTGCGAGAGCTGCAACACCGTCAACATGCTCAGTCTCACCCGCGAGTTGTACGCCCTGGCCCCGGACCGCGCCGACCTGTTCGACTACTACGAGCAGGCGTGGCTCAACCACATGATCGGCCAGCAGAACCCGGCGGACGCCCACGGCCACGTCACGTATTTCACCCCGCTCAACCCGGGCGGCAGACGCGGTGTGGGCCCGGCCTGGGGCGGGGGCACCTGGAGCACCGACTACGGCACCTTCTGGTGCTGCCAAGGCACCGGCCTGGAGATGCACACCCGGCTGATGGACTCCATCTACTTCCACGCCGGCACCACGCTGACCGTCAACCTGTTCGTGCCGTCGGTCCTGGCCTGGACCCAGCGCGGCATCACCGTCACCCAGACCACCACCTACCCTGCGAGCGACACCACGATGCTCCGGGTCACGGGGAGCGTCGGCGGGACCTGGGCCATGCGCATCCGCATACCCGGCTGGACCTCGAACGCCGTCGTCAGCGTCAACGGCGTGGCGCAGAGCGTCTCCGCCACCGCGGGGACCTACGCCGTCCTGAACCGCGCCTGGACCAGCGGCGACACGGTCACCGTCCGGCTGCCGATGCGCACTGTCCTGCGCCCGGCGAACGACAACCCGAACGTCGCCGCCGTCACCCACGGTCCGGTCGTGCTGTCGGGGAACTACGGCGACACCGCGCTGTCCGCCCTTCCCTCGCTGGACGTCTCCTCGGTCACGCGGACCGACGCGGCCACGCTGGCCTTCACCGCCACCGCGGGCGGCAGCACCGTCGGCCTGGGTCCGTTCCACGACGCCCACGGGCACAACTACACCGTCTACTGGAACGTCAGCGGTCTGCCCTCCGTGCGCCTCGCCAACGTCGGCAGCGGTCTGGTGCTGGGCATCCAGAACATGTCCACCACCGACGGCGGCCGTGCCCTGCAGTGGACCGACTCCGGGACCGCCGACCACGACTGGGAGATGGTCCCCGACGGCGACGCGGTCCGCTTCCGCAACGTCCACAGCGGCAAGGTGCTCGGCGTGTTGGACATGTCCACGGCCGACGGCGCCACCGTCCTGCAGTGGGCCGACAACGGAACCGCCGACCACCGCTGGACCCTGCTCGACCAGGGCGACGGCACCCACAAGATCCGCAACGTCCACAGCGGGAAACTGCTCGCCATCCAGAGCGGCTCCACCGCGGTCGGCGCCTTCGCCGTCCAGGACGCGGACGACGGCACGGCCGACAACCGCTGGCGCATCGTGAGCTGACGGGCCATTGAACGCGCCGGGTGCCGGACCCCCGGACGGGGTTCCGGCACCCGGCCCCGGTGGGTCAGCAGACGTCGAGCGCCGTGTCGTCCCGCTTCAGGTTCTTGAAGGTGCTGTTGTCCGCGCAGGGGGTCTCCTCGACGACCGTGTCACGGACCGTCAGGTTCTCCAGCGTGATGTCGCGCGAGTTGGCGAACTCGGCCCGGGCGGCGAGGCGGACGTGTCCCGGGCCGGCGACGGTGCCGCCCTTGGCGCCGATGGTGACGTTGTAGCAGTTCTCCACGAGGATGGCGTGGTTGCCGGTGTCGGCGATGTCGACCTCGTCGATGACGGCGCCGCCGCTCTCGGAGACGCAGAAGATGCCGCGTCCCCCGCCCCGGGCGATGACCTTGCCGACGTGGATGTTGGTCTTGTAGCTGTCGCCGATGCGGCCGTTGCGGTTGGCCATGCGGAAGGCGGCGTAACCGGTGCCGGTGCCCGCGTCGACGGCGTCGACGGTACCGATCTCGGCGTTCGTGGTGCCGTTCAGCAGCAGCCCGGACTCGCCCACGTTCCGCGCGGTGACCTTGCCGATGGTGAGGCCGTCGACGCCATAGGTCTCCACCGCCTGGGAACCGGAACCGGTCACCTTGATGTTGTCGATGCGGATGTTCTTGGTGGGCCGGGTGCGGTCACCGAAGTTGTCGATCCGGACGCCGATGTAGGTGCCGTTGATCTCGACCTGGCCGAGGGTGATGTTCTCGACGCTGCGCATGAAGATGCCGTACATCGGGCTGCCGGTGATCTTCAGATGCTGAATTTCGACGTCCGTCACCGCGCGGGCGTAGATGGGCGCGGTGTCGGTGGCGCCGTCGCCGGTGGCCGTGATGGTGCCGCACACGTCCAGAGCCGTATGGTTGGGCATCTTGATCTTCCAGTTCGCGGGCATGGTGCCCGAGCCGCGCACGACCACCCGCTCCTTGGCGGTGCGCTCCGGGTCGAGGCTGGCCAGTGCCGCCACGATCGCCCCGGTCATGTCGTCGCCCTCGTAGACGACCTTGTCGCCGTTGCGGGAGGTCCAGGTGTCGCCCGTCTTGACCGCTTCCGCGTCGAACGCGCCCTCGCCGCATTTCTGCTCGGGCTCCGCGGACTTCGTCGCTTCGGCTCCGGCCGCGGCCGAGGCGGTGGGGGCAGGGGACGCCGACGACCGCGATCGCTTGGCTTCGGACGACCGCCGACTGGCTTGCGCTTCGGGCGACTCGCCGTCGGGGGAGCGACTCGAAGCGCCCTGCCCGCCGTCGGCCCGGGTGTGCCGGTCAGCGCCCTTGGCGGAGGACTTGTGCTCGTCGGAGCCGTGGTGGTGCACGGCCACGGCCGCTCCGACGAGGGCCATGGAGGTGATACCCGCTACGGAGAGGGAGATGGCCGTGCGCCGGTTCCAGCGCCGGTTCGCGCGATGCCGCATAGGTACTTCCTTGCGTTCGTGGGGTGACAAGCTCTCGCGGGGCGCGCGCACGTCATCCGGCATGCTCTGGTCGGCCTTGGTGGTACGCCCCGCACATGGGAGACCCACGCGTCCCGTACTCGATGTCAGAAATCACACCCGCATCGGCGGTGACGTGCGTCACGCAAGCGGGTCGGTGAACCGGAAGGACGCGCTGTCCCAGTACGCGGCGGTGTCCTGGACGGGGTCGAGGTAGAGCTGCCCGTCGCGATACCGGACGTAGCGGTCGGTGTAGTTGACGGAGCGCAGGAACACGGATCCCCCGTCCGGGTCGCCGCGGAGGCAGAAGGTGGCGTCCTGGTCGAAGAGGGGGCTGCCGTCGTCGGGCGCGAGGCGGAGCCGGAAGCCGCTGTGCCGCAGGTACGTGCCGTCGTCGTCGCGCAGCGAGTAGCAGGCGGGGGCGGACAGACCGGGCACGACGGTGAAGGTCGCCGCCTCCCGCACCTGCACCGGGCTGGCGGGGCCGGCCTCGACAACTATGCCGATCCTGCCCGGATACGCCGCCATGTACTGACCGGCTCGCGACCCGAAGCGCAGGGCGTGGTCACCGAGCAGCGCGTCCGTGGAGCCCCTCGTCGGCGCGGCGGAAGACGGCGGGGCCGAGGCGGAGGCGGGCTCGGGTGACGGCTCGGGCTGCCGCGTCGTCACGCTCGGCGAGGCGCTGTGGCGGGCCGGGTCGGGGGCCGCGGACGGCGGCCGGGAGGAGTCGCCGTCGGGCATGGCGCTCCACAGGGTCACCCCGGCCACCGCCAGGACTCCCGCGGTGGCCGTCACGACCGCCCCCCGGGTGAGCCGGGACGCCGTCCGCGCGATCCGCCCCGCCTGCTGCGGTACACCCGTCGCGGGGGAAGGCGCCGGACCCGGCCCTGACGGCCCCGCCCCGGACGGGGTGAGCGAGGCCGCAGGGGCGGAGGAGGTGAGGAGGTGCGCGGCCAGGCCGACGGGCAGGGGCACCAGGGCGAGGTCGCCGAGCAGCCGCTCGGCGGGGACCATGCCGGTCGCGGCCTGCCGGCACCTCGGGCAGTCGCGAACGTGGCGGTGCAGCCGCTTGCGCCACAGCGGACCGGGGCGGCCGTCCCAGGAGGGCAGCAGAGCGTCGAGTCCGGGGCAGCGGGGCGTGGTGGCCAAGGCCCGCAAGATGGCGCGGGCCGCCTCCAGACGTTCCTTGACCCGCTTGACCCGCACGGCCGCGTAGTCGGCAGTCATGGCGCCGGCGCGCGTCCACTCGGCCCGGGTGAGTCGGCCGGCGGCCTCCATCCACCACAGGGAGAGGAACTCCCGTTCCTCCTCGTCCAGCCATCGCGCGGCCTCCACCGCCTCCCGGCGCTGTCCGGTCAGTTCCAGACGCAGCACGGTCAGCTCGGTGAAGTCGGCCCAGGGATCCGGTTCGCGGGTCAACTCGTCGGGCGGCGTGGCCTCGGGGTGGCGACGGCGGGCGTCGTCCCAGGTACGGGCCTGGCGTACGGCGATGGCGACCAGCCACGCGCGGAAGCTGTCCGGGTCGTCGAGGGCGGGCAGGTGGTCCACGGCACGCATCATGGTGTTCTGGACGACGTCGTCGACATCGGGATGCCCGTCCATGGCCCGGCCGACGATGTTGTAGATCAGCGGCAGGTACGCCGCCACCAGACGGTCGAGGGCCCGCCGGTCCCCCGCGCGCGCCGCGACGACGACCGCCGCGTCCGGCAGAGCACGCCCGTTGCCCGGGCGCGTGCGCGTGTGCGACATGTCTTCCCTCGCATCTCCTGCGCCCGTCCGCCCCGCATACCGCGATCGGCGAACCGGCGTGTGCCACCGGCGTCGACGGCCCGGCGCACGGGCTCGATCACCGCCCCGGGGCCGGGCCTACTGAAGAGTGCCGCAGAGGGGCGGAGGGCACAAGCTTCCGCAGCACGCGGGCCCCGCCGGCCCGCCGCTCCCTGTTCGGAGATCGCAGGTGGCCGCGCTTTCCCCGCCGGATATCGCTTTCTCGAAGGGATCTTCGTCACCGGCCACAGGTGTCATGCACGGCGGTTCCCGCGGTCGGCCACGCGTCACAGTTGCCTTTTTCACGGCTCCGCAATGGGCCAGCGGCTTTCGGGCCCGGCATGACTTCCCCCCTCGTTGTTCATGATCCGGGGGGGGCGGTGTCACTGGGCCCGGCATCGACGGACCGCTGATGAGGGGCTTGAGCACCGGCTTCACCCGGGCCGGAAGAGCTCTCCGTAGCGTGGATGTGGCAGCTCGGTACCGAGACAAAGCCGGACGAAAGCGTAATGGACGGGCCTGCACGTGAATGACACCGGCGACATCGACGTCTTCCTCGGCCTGGACGTCGGCAAGGGCGAACACCACGCCATCGCCGTCACGCCGGCCGGCAAGAAGGCGTTCGACAAGCGTCCACCCAACACCGAACCCAAGCTCCGCGAGCTTTTCGCCAAGCTCCAGGCCAAGCACGCAACGGTGCTGGTCGTGGTCGATCAATCGGCCTCGCTCGGGGCCCTGCCGCCGGCGGTGGCCCGGGATATGGGCTGCCCAGTCGCCTACTTACCAGGGCTGACGATGCGGCGGATCGCCGATTTCCCTCCCGGCGAGGCCAAGACAGATGCGAGGGACGCATTCGTCATCGCGGACGCGGCCCGCGCGATGCCGCACACGCCGCGGGCGATCGACGGCGAGGACGAAACGATTGCCGAGCTGGAGATGGTCGTCGGGTTCGACGACGATCTGGCCGGCGAAGCGACCAGGGTCGCGAACCGGCTGCACGGCCTGCTGACTCAGATGCATCCATCGCTGGAGCGGGTGCTGGGGCCTCGGTTGCAGCACCCGGCCGTCCTGACCCCGCTGGAGCGGTTCGGACCCCGGCGCAGCAGTCCTGGATGCTCGCCTCACCGTATGTCTGCGGCTGCTCTCGCTTCACCGGCTCGTGGTGGCCGTTCGCGCGGGTCGCGGTGGTGAGCGAGCGTCCCGTCGCACTGCACCGCGACGAGGCGGGCCGGCTCGACCACGGGGACGCCCGGCGCTGGCGTATCCCGACGGCTTCGCCCTGCACGCCTGGCGCGGCATGCCGGTGCCCGCCGAGCTCCTCGCCGGGCTGCCGGCGCTCACCCCGGACCGGATCCGGTCCGAGGAGAACGCCGAACTGCGCCGGGTCATGCTCGAGTACTACGGCTACGACCGCTGTCTGGCCGACTCGGGGGCACGTCGCGTCCACCGCGACGAGACGGGCACCCTGTGGCGTATCGACCTCCCGGACGACGAGCCCGTCGTCATGGTGGAGGTTCTCAACTCCACGGCGGAGCCGGACGGGACGCGGCGCACCTACTGGCTGCGGGTGCCGCCCGCGACCCGCACGGCCCGCGAGGGCGTCGCCTGGACCTTCGGACTGACGGCGGAGGTGTACGCGCCCGAGCGGGAGACGTGAGCCGGAGCGCCGGCCGCGTCCCGGCGCGTGTGCCGGTCCGGCGTCAGCCTCGGGCGGCGCGGGCCAGCACGTCGGTGACCCGGGCGTGGACCGCCTCCCGGGCGACGGCGGGAAGGGCGCCCAGGTCGGTGCCCGCCAGGGCGTGCAGGGCCTGTTCGGGGTCCGGGTCGTACGGCGTGCTCTCGCTGAACACCTCATATCCGTCGCGTACCGCCACCCGCAGTTCACGGGGGCTGTCGCCGTCGCCGTGCACCGCGGCGGCGACGACGAGCGGCGGCGGGCCGCCCGCCTCGCCCTCCAGCTTGCGGTAGCCGCTGGCCAGGGGGGTGCGCCAGCGCAGGGCGAGCAGCACGTGCCGCTTCGCCAGCAGCTCGGTCAGATCGGTCTCGTAGACGCTGCCGGGTTCCAGGACGGTGGCCCGGGCGTCGAGGACGAGGGCCGCCGGGAGCAGACAGCGCAGGGTGCTGCCGACGATGTTGCCGCCGACCGTGGCGGCCCGGCGCACCGCGCCGGTGCCCACGCCGGAGGCCGCGCGGTGCAGCGCCTCGGGCACGGTGGCGTCGACGCGGTTCAGCAGCACGGCTCCGCCGAGCTCCTCGGGGCCGACCGTGCCGGCCTCCGGGACGTTGCGCAGCGACACGGCCTGCTCGGGGAAGCCGTCCCGCTGCCAGCCGGCCCACACGAGCGTGGCGCCCCCTACCGGTACCGCTCCCTCGGCCAGACACCGCTGGGCTTCGGCTATGGAGGAGGGAAGACGCAACTGCACGACAACCGACCTGCCTTCCCTGGAAGTTCGTGGCGAGTGACGCGGTGTCATCGTGTGTCCCCGCGTCCACCCACCCGCATGATCAATGGCAGAACGGATTCTGCCCAGGCGTGCGGGGGCGCATACAGGGCTCATGGCTGCACCTCGCGCCACATGAAATTGCGTTGCGGCCGCCGGCCCTCTGCCGGCTGCTGCGGCACGCCTTCGCCGCTTTCGCGGACCGGGGCCGGGACACCGTCGGGCTCGGTGCGGACACCGCCAACGCGACCGGCGCGCCCGGGTTGTACACGCGCCACGGCATGGTCCTGCACTATGCCGTGGACACCTGGGAGGCCGTTCTGCGCTGACCGGGCGGGGCCCGGGCCCCGCCCGGTCCGTCCTGACGGCGGACCTCTTCGGGCGGGGCCGCCTACGGTGTCGCCGCGGGCAGTCCCGAGCGGGAGGAGATCCTCTCCCGCCCCGAGGCCGCCCGGTCGGTGGGCGGCCTCCTCGCGCTCCGGGCCGGCCGTGGCGCCCGCCCGGTGAGGCGCCGTCAGCCGTTCAGCGCCAGCCAGGGCCGGGGATCGGCGTAGTAGCCGTCGTAGATCACCTCGAAGTGCAGATGGGGGCCGGTGGACAGGCCGGTGGACCCGACCCGTCCGAGCGGGGTTCCGGTCTGCACGGCCTGTCCCGCGGTGACGTCGATGGCGGACAGATGGCTGTACGTGGTCTGCAGCCGCTTGCCCTCGATCGTGCCGTGGTCGACGACGACCCGGTTGCCGTAGGCCGAGGTCATGGCCGCGAAGACGACCGTGCCCGCGCGGGCGGCGGAGACCTGGGCGCCCTGGGGTGCGCCGAAGTCCACACCGGTGTGGAGTTTGGTGACGCCGGTCAGGGGGTGCCGGCGGGAGCCGTAGGGGGAGGTGATGGTGAGCGTGGTGACGGGCGGCGCCAGGATAGCGTCGGCCAGGACGCCGCCGGCGCTCGTGTCCTCCCGGTCGAAGGACTCGTACTTCGCGAACAGGGCCTTGACCTCGGTGAGATAGGTCCGCGCGGTGTCGGGGACGCCGCCCGCCTTCGTCACGGCGTCCGTGCCGACGGCGTAGGCGGCGAGGGTGAGGTCGACCAGCTCCCCGTTGACGGTGCCGTCGGTTCTGAGGCCGGTGACCTGCTGGGCCAGCGAGCAGTCCTGGCGGCCGAGCGCCATGATGGCGTCGGCCGGATCACCCGGTGAGGAGCGGCCGTTGCCGTCGTCGTCCTTGCCCCAGGTCTTCCAGTCCGCGGCGGTGTAGGCGGCGATGCCCTGGGGGCCCGAGGTGCCGGCGCCGGCGTTGCTCCAGCCGGTGAGCTGGTCGATCTGCGCGGCGAGGACGGACGGGGTGACGACCGTGCAGGCGTCGGCCGACTTGCGCAGCCAGGGCCCGTAGGTCGAGTTGACGCCACCGGCGGCGTCCTGCGGGGCGCTCTCCCCCGGGCTCCAGTCGTCGGGGAACCCACCGGTCAGGGCGAGGAATCCGGCCACCGTGGTGAGGGTGACCAGGCCCGGCAGGACGAGGAGGGTGAAGGGGCCCGGACCGCGCCGACGGGGTCGCGGGGCGGGTGCTTCCGGGGCCGGAGTCCCCGAGACCGGTGCCTCCGGAGCGAGGAGCGTGGGGGCAAGATCCTCGGGGGCGGTGACGGCCTCGTGCGCAGGGGTCTCGACGGCGGACTCGTCGCTCACGCGGCGAACTCCGGACGACGGGTCGACGGCCGCTGCGGCGCAGTGCAGTTGTTCACGCACGGACGCTAGCCGGTGGCCAGGCCCGCGTCACCGGACGCGAGGGCAGACCTGCTGCCCCCGGGGGCAGTGTCTTCCGGAGAGCATCCGGGCGCGGTGGTGGACCGCGGGCCGCCCGGGCCGGACGAGGTGGCCGCCGTCACCGCCGCACCGCCCGTGGCGGCCCGGCCGACGGCCCCGCACCTGCGCCGCGGCACCCTGTCCGGCACGGGCGCCGCGGCTCTGCCGGGCGGTCGGCCGCCGGTGCGTGTCCAGGGGCCGTACCGCCACCGCCGAGGGGGCCGGGACGGGGCCGCGGGCGGGGGACCGTCCGCGGCCCGTGACCTCAGCCCACCTCGACCAGCAGATCCCCGCCTTCCACCTGCTGGATGCGGTTGATGGCCAGCCGCGACACGGTGCCGGCCTTCGGAGCCGTGATCGTGGCCTCCATCTTCATCGCCTCGATGGTGGCGATCGTCGCGCCGGCCTCCACCTCGTCGCCCTCGGCGACCGCGAGGGTGACCACGCCCGCGAACGGCGCGGCGACATGCCCGGGGTTGGCGCGGTCGGCCTTCTCGGTGACCGGAACGTCGGAGGCGGCCGCCTTGTCCCGTACCTGGATGGGCCGCAGTTGGCCGTTCAGGGAGGACATGACCGTGCGCAGGCCTCGCTCGTCGGCCTCACCGACGGCCTGGAGCTCGATCAGGAGCCGGACACCCGGCTCGAGGTCGACGGCGTACTCCGTGCTCGGACGCAGACCGTAGAAGAAGTCCTTGCTGTCGAGCACGCTGGTGTCGCCGTAGGCCTGGCGGTGGGCCTCGAAGTCGCGGGTCGGGCCGGGGAAGAGCAGCCGGTTGAGGGTGGTGCGGCGGGTCTTCTCCAGGCCCTCGCGGTCCTCGGTGGTCAGTTCCTGGACGGGCTTGGACTCGGAGCGGCCCCGCAGCGCCTTGCTGCGGAACGGCTCGGGCCAGCCGCCGGGCGGGGTGCCGAGTTCGCCGCGCAGGAAGCCGATGACGGAGTCGGGGATGTCGTACCGGTCGGGCGACTCCTCGAAGTCCTGCGGGGACACTCCGGCGCCGACCAGGTGCAGGGCGAGGTCGCCGACCACCTTGGAGGACGGGGTGACCTTCACCAGGTGACCGAGGATGCGGTCGGCGGCGGCGTACATCGCCTCGATGTCCTCGAAGCGGTCGCCTAGGCCGAGCGCGACGGCCTGGGTGCGCAGGTTGGAGAGCTGCCCGCCGGGGATCTCGTGGTGGTAGACGCGTCCGGTCGGGGAGGCAAGGCCCGCTTCGAAGGGGGCGTAGATCTTGCGGACGCCCTCCCAGTACGGCTCCAGGTCGCCGACGGCCTGGAGGTCGAGGCCGGTGGGCCGCTCGGAGTGGTCGGTCGCGGCGACGATCGCCGACAGCGAGGGCTGCGAGGTCGTGCCTGCCATGGAGGCCACGGCGCCGTCGACGGCGTCCGCGCCGGCCTGGATCGCGGCCAGGTAGGTGGCGAGCTGGCCGCCTGCGGTGTCGTGGGTGTGCAGGTGCACCGGCAGGTCGAACTCGCGGCGCAGCGCCGACACGAGCTTCGCGGCGGCCGGGGCGCGCAGCAGGCCCGCCATGTCCTTGACGGCCAGCACATGGGCGCCCGCCTCGACGATCTGCTCCGCCAGGCGGAGGTAGTAGTCGAGGGTGTAGAGCCGCTCGTTCGGGTCGGACAGGTCGGAGGTGTAGCAGAGGGCGACCTCGGCGACGGCCGTCCCCGTCTCGCGTACGGCGTCGATGGCGGGCCGCATCTGGCCGACGTCGTTGAGCGCGTCGAAGATGCGGAAGATGTCGATGCCGGTGGCGGCGGCCTCCTGCACGAAGGCGTCGGTCACCTCGGTCGGGTACGGCGTGTAGCCGACGGTGTTGCGGCCGCGCAGCAGCATCTGGAGGCAGATGTTGGGGACGGCCTCGCGCAGCGCCGCCAGCCGCTCCCACGGGTCCTCGGCGAGGAAGCGCAGCGCGACGTCGTAGGTGGCGCCGCCCCAGCATTCCAGGGACAGCAACTGGGGCAGGGTCCGGGCGACCAGCGGGGCCGAGGCGAGGAGGTCCTTGGTGCGGACGCGGGTGGCCAGCAGGGACTGGTGGGCGTCGCGGAAGGTGGTGTCGGTGACGCCGATGGTCGGCGACTCGCGCAGCCGGCGGGCGAAGCCCTCGGGCCCGAGGTGGATCAGGTCCTGGCGGGATCCCGCGGGCGGTTCGCCGTCGGGCAGCGGGGGCAGCTTGGTGACCGGGTCGATCACCTCGGGCCGCTCACCGTGCGGCTTGTTCACCGTGACATCGGCGAGGTAGGTCAGCAGCTTGGTGCCGCGGTCGGCCGAGGAGCGGGCGGTGAGCAGGTGCGGGCGCTCTTCGATGAACGACGTCGTGACGCGTCCGGCCTGGAAGTCCGGGTCGTCCAGGACGGCCTGGAGGAACGGGATGTTGGTGGACACGCCCCGGATCCGGAACTCGGCGACGGCCCGCCGGGCCCGCTTGATCGCGGTCTCGAAGTCCCGGCCCCGGCAGGTCAGTTTGACCAGCATGGAGTCGAAGTGCGCGCTGATCTCGGTACCCGCGTGGGTGGTGCCGCCGTCGAGGCGGATACCGGACCCGCCGGGCGAGCGGTAGGCGCTGATGCGGCCGGTGTCGGGGCGGAAGCCGTTGGCGGGGTCCTCGGTGGTGATGCGGCACTGCAGGGCGGCGCCGTGCAGGGTGACGGTCTCCTGGGACAGGCCGAGGTCGGCCAGGGTCTCGCCGGCGGCGATGCGCAGCTGGGCCTGCACGAGGTCGACGTCGGTGACCTCCTCGGTCACCGTGTGCTCGACCTGGATGCGCGGGTTCATCTCGATGAAGACGTGGTTGCCCGCGGGGTCGAGGAGGAACTCGACGGTGCCGGCGTTGCGGTAGCCGATCTGCCGGGCGAAGCGGACCGCGTCGGCGCAGATCCGGTCGCGCAGTTCCGGGGCGAGGTTGGGCGCGGGGGCCAGCTCGATCACCTTCTGGTGACGGCGCTGGACCGAGCAGTCGCGCTCGAAGAGGTGGATGACGTTGCCCTCGCCGTCGGCGAGGATCTGCACCTCGATGTGACGGGGGTCGACGACGGCCTTCTCCAGGAAGACGGTCGGGTCGCCGAAGGCGGACGCGGCCTCGCGGGAGGCGGCCTCGATGGACTCACGCAGCACGGTCGGGTCCTCGACGCGGCGCATGCCCCGTCCGCCGCCTCCGGCGACCGCCTTGACGAACAGCGGGAAGCCGATCTCCTCGGCGGCCCGGACCAGTTCGTCGACGTCGTTGGAGGGCGCGGACGAGCCGAGCACGGGCACGCCCGCCGCGCGGGCCGCCGCGACGGCGCTCGCCTTGTTCCCCGTCAGTTCGAGGGTGCGCGCGTCGGGGCCGACGAAGGTGATGCCCGCCTCCTCGCAGGCCCGCGCGAGTTCGGGGTTCTCGGAGAGGAACCCGTAGCCCGGGTAGACGGCGTCGGCGCCCGCCCGGCGCGCGGCCCCGACGATCTCCTCGACGGAGAGGTAGGCGCGCACCGGGTGCCCTTGCTCGCCGATCTCGTAGGCCTCGTCGGCCTTCTGCCGGTGGAGAGAGTTGCGGTCCTCGTGCGGGAAGACCGCGACCGTACGCGCACCCAGCTCATAGCCGGCGCGAAACGCACGGATCGCGATCTCACCACGGTTGGCGACCAGCACCTTGCGGAACATCCGGGACCCCTTCAGCCTGGCGGTGACGAGGACCATCGTGTCGGTGTGCGACCTGGTTGGCCATGTGAGTCGGGCCACTCGGCGCATGTCTCGCTCGATCGGACCGTGCCCGGCTGCATGCGACTGCGCCCGACGTCCGGTCAGGTCGCCGTCGCCGCGGCCGCGGCGCGTCCCGCCTGGCGCCCGGAGAACAGGCAGCCGCCGAGGAAGGTGCCTTCGAGGGAGCGGTAGCCGTGGATCCCGCCGCCGCCGAAGCCGGCGACCTCACCGGCCGCGTACAGACCGGGCACGGGGTTCCCGGCCGCGTTCAGGACCCGGCCGGAGAGGTCGGTCTGGAGACCGCCGAGGGTCTTGCGGGTGAGGATGTTGAGGCGTACGGCGATCAGCGGGCCCGCGCCGGAGTCGAGGATGCGGTGGACGGCGGCCGTCCGGCTGAGTGAGTCGCCGGTGTAGTTGAGTGCGTTGCGGATGCCCATGACCTGGACGTCCTTGGTGTACGCGTTGTCGATCTCCCGGTCCCGGGCCTCGATCTGCCGCTTGAGGCCGGCGAGGTCGATGAGCGAGGTGCCGGTCAGTTTGTTCATGCCGGCGACGAGGTCGGTGAGCGTCGAGGCGACGACGAAGTCCTCGCCCTTGTTCTTGAACTTCTCGATCGGCTCCGGGGTCTGCCAGATCCGCGACAGCAGCTGCCAGACGTTCTTGTTCGTGAGGTCGGGGTTCTGTTCGGAGCCGGAGAGCGCGAACTCCTTGGCGATGATCTTCTGGGTGGTGACGAACCAGGAGTAGTCGTATCCCGAGTCGGTGATGGTCTTGAGGGTGTGCAGGGTGTCGTAGCCGGGGATGTCGGGCGTGTCGAACCGCTTGCCCGTCGCGTCGAACCACATCGAGGACGGGCCGGGGAGGATGCGGATGCCGTGGCCGGGCCAGATCGGGTCGTAGTTGCGCAGGCCCTCGGTGTAGTGCCACATGCGGTCGGGGTTCACGATGCGGCCGCCCGCCTTCTCGGTGATGCCCAGCATGCGGCCGTCGACGTGCGCGGGAACGCCCGTGACCATGGACTTCGGCGGAGTGCCCATCCGGGCGGGCCAGTTCTGCCGGACCAGGTCGTGGTCGGCGCCGATGCCGCCGGAGGTGACGACGACGACCGGGGCGCGCAGTTCGAAGGCGCCGACCACCGTGCGGGAGCTGGGCTTGCCGCGGGCCACGCCGCTGGGCTCCAGGACGGCGCCGCGCACGCCGGTGACGACTCCCCCGGTGGTGACGATCTCGTCCACGCGGTGCCGGAACCTGAAGCTCACCTTGTTGTCGGCTACCGCGGCCCGCACCTTCTTCTCGAAGGGCTCGACGACCGCGGGTCCGGTGCCCCAGGTGACGTGGAAGCGGGGTACGGAGTTGCCGTGTCCGGTGGCGAGACCGCCGCCGCGTTCCGCCCAGCCGACGATCGGGAACCACTGCACGCCGAGCCCGGACAGCCAGGACCGCTTCTCGCCGGACGCGAACTCGACGTAGGCCTTGGCCCACTGGTGGGCCCAGTGGTCCTGGCCCTGGGGGTCGTCGACGCCCCGGTCGAACCCGGCTGTGCCCTGCCAGTCCTGCCAGGCGAGGTCGTAGGTGTCCTTGACGCCCATCAGGCGCTGTTCGTCGGAGTTGACGAAGAACAGTCCGCCGAAGGACCAGAACGCCTGGCCGCCGATGCTCGCCTCGGGTTCCTGGTCGAGCAGGAGCACCTTGCGTCCGGCCGCGGCGAGTTCGGCGGTGGCGACGAGTCCGGCCAGGCCGTGGCCGACGACGATCGCGTCGGCGTCCTGCGCGGCGCCGTACGCGGGGAAGGCCTGCGCGGCGAGGGTCGCGCCCGCGAGGACTCCGCCCGCCGCGGTCAGGGCGTGGCGGCGGGTGATTCCAGCGGCTTCGGGGGTGTCCATGAGCGGCCCTCCTGGAGGCTTCGCGGGGGCGGTGCCTGGACCGTGCCCGGCTGGGCCCCGGCCGGTCCAGGGGTGGCGTGACTGAGGGGTGTTCCTGCGACAACTGCGCTGTTACCGTCGGTAGCCCAACAGGAAACCAGGTCGTCACACGGCTCCGGTAGTGCGCGGGCGTCAACGTGGGAGCCGCTCGCTTGTGGCTCGGCGACAGCGTCCGGGCGGAGGGGGGACCATGACCGTCGTCCAGGGGCCGGAGCCGGTCGCCAGGGTCCTGCGGGACATGGCCGCCGACGTGGAGGTGTGCGTAGAGCTCGCGCGCGCCGCCCGCAGCCGGTCCCCCGGGCTGTCCCGGCTGACCGAGGAGGCGACCCGGTCGCATGTGACGGCGATGCTCCGCGCGGCCGATCCCTGGTTCACCGCTCCGGGGCGGACCGGGCCGGTCGACGAACAGGACTTCACGGCCGCCCTTCTGCTCGGGGCCGACCGTGCCGTGCAGGGCGTGCCGATGACGGTCGTCCTGCGGGGCGTGCAGGCGGCGCTGGGCCGCGCGGCGGAGATCGTCGTGGACCGGTGCCGTGCGGCGGGGGTCTCGGACCGGGCGCTGCTGTCGGTCGTCCTGCGGCTCCAGGAGTACGGCGCCGCGATGGAACGGCAGGTGATCCACGGCTACCGTGCCGCCGAGCACGAGTCGCCGCGCGCGCTGGGCGCCGTCCGCACCCGGCTGCTGCGCCAGGCCCTGACCGGCGAAGTCCCGCCGCGTGAGGAGGAGTTGGCACGGGCCGGGATCCGGTCGGACGCCGCGGGGCACTACCACTGCCTGGCCGCCGCCCCCGCGCCCGGGCGGGCGGTGGTCTCGCCGCACGCGGTGACCGTGCCGCTCGACGGCCGCACGGCCGGTCTGTGTCCGCGGCCGCCGGAGGCCGACGAGGTCGGTCCCGGGGCGCTCGTCGTGGTCGCGCCCGCCGCTCCCCTGCCGGAGCTGCCCGCGCTGTACCGGCTGTGCGTGCGCGCCGTGGATCTCGCCCGGCAGCACGGCCTGCCGGGGCTGTACGACGTCACGGACTTCGCCGCCCGGATCGCGCTGGCCGAACAGCCCGCCCTGGGCGCCCTGCTGAGCCGCCGGCTGCTCGGCTCCCTCGATCCGGCCGACGCCTTCCACCGTCAACTCGCCCTCACCGCACTGGCGTTCCTCGACAACGGGCGTCGGCTCGACCAGACCGCGGCGGCCCTGTTCACCCACCCCAACACCGTCCGCTACCGGCTCGGCCGGCTCCGGCAGATCACCTCCTCGTCCCTCGCGGACGGGGACGGGCCACCGGCCGCGCTGCACTGGTGGTGGGCTCTCACCGCATGGCTGGAGTCGTCAACAAGGGCCTGAGCGAACGGACTTGTGGGCCGCCTGATTATGTTCGACCTGTCGGACATTGTTCGAGAACCCTTGACGCGGCTGAGGGCACCGTTTGACACTCTCGCAACATCACGTCACACGGTGGAAACGGCGGTCCCTCATGGCGCACAGAAATCGACCCGGCGACCGCACGAGACGGAGGACGGGACAACGGGCCGCGCTGACCGCCGTGTCCCTGCTCGTCGGACTCGTCGGGGCGGCGACCCCCGTCCAGGCCGCCGAGACCGCCGACATCACCGACGGCCTGGCCCTCTGGTACAGACTCGACGCCACGTCCGGCAGCACGGTCGCCGACGCCTCCGGCCACGGCCGCGACGGCACGGTGGTCGGCGCCGCCGGCTGGTCGCCCACCGGCCAGGGCCTCGCCTTCAACGGCTCCGACACCTACGTCAAGATGCCGAACGACGTGCTCAAGGGCCTGGACGCGATCAGCGTCGCCCTGGACGTGCGGATCGACGCCGCCCAGTCCACGCCGTACTTCCTGTACGGCTTCGGCAACTCCAGCGGCAGCAACGGCAACGGCTACCTGTTCACCACGGGCAACTCGCTGCGCACCTCGATCGCCACCGGCAACTGGTCGACGGAGCAGACCACCAAGCCCGCCGACTCCCACAACCTGACCCGCTCGGTGTGGAAGCACCTCACCTACACGCAGTCCGGCACCACCGGCGTGCTGTACGAGGACGGCGTCGAGATCGCCCGCAACACGGCGGTCACCATCACCCCCGGCGCCATCGGCTCCGGCGTCACCACCGCCAACCACCTCGGCAGGTCGGTGTACTCGGGCGACAAACTCTTCAAGGGCGACATCCGCGACTTCCGGGTGTACGACCACGCACTGGCCGCCTCCGACGTCGAACAGCTCGCCCTCCCCGTGGCCACCCAGGGCGTCGCCGACGACAAGGCGGCACTGAGCCTCGGGGACACCGGTGCCGTCGTCGCCGACCTGGACCTGCCGAAGACCGGCACGGCAGGCGGCGCCACCATCGGCTGGGCGAGCGACAACACCGCCGTGGTGTCGGACGCGGGCAAGGTGACGCGTCCCGCCGCGGGCGAGCCGGACGGCCACGCCACGCTCACCGCCACCCTCAGGAAGGGGACGGTCACCGCGACCAAGTCGTTCGACGTCACCGTCCTCGCCGCCTTCGACGACGCGACCGCAGCCCGGCACGCCGCCGACGCCCTCACGGTCCACGACCTCGACGACGTACGCGGCAACCTAGGCCTCCCGGCGACCGGTTCCTACGGCACCGACGTCACCTGGTCCTCCGCGCGAGCGGACGTCGTCTCGGCCGACGGCGTCGTCCACCGCCCCGCGCACGGCGCCGGCGCCACCACCGTCGACCTGACCGCGACCGTCACCAAGGGCGCGGCGAAGGCGACCCGCGTGTTCACCGCGAAGGTCCCCGAACTCCCCGTGAAGGAAGCCCTCGAGGGCTACATGTTCAGCTACTTCACCGGCGAGGGCACGGCCGACGGCGAGCAGCTGTACGCCGCGCTCAGCAAGGGCGACGACCCGCTGAAGTGGCGGGAGCTGAACGACGGGCAGCCCGTCCTGACCTCCACCCTCGGCGAGCGGGGCCTGCGCGACCCGTTCATCATCCGCTCCCCCGAGGGCGACAAGTTCTACCAGATCGCCACCGACCTCAGGATCTACGGCAACGGCGACTGGGACGCCGCCCAGCGCACCGGCAGCAAGTCCATCATGGTCTGGGAGTCCACCGACCTCGTCCACTGGACGGACCAGCGCCTGGTGAAGGTCTCCCCCGACAGCGCAGGCAACACCTGGGCGCCCGAGGCGTACTACGACGCCGGCCTCGGCGCGTACGTGGTCTTCTGGGCGTCCAAGCTGTACGACGACGCGGCACACTCAGGCGACACGTACAACCGGATGATGTACGCCACGACCCGCGACTTCCACACGTTCAGCGAGCCCGAGGTGTGGATCGACCGCGGCTACTCGGTCATCGACTCCACGGTGATCCAGCACGACGGCACCTACTTCCGGCTCTCGAAGGACGAGCGCAACAACTCCTCCTCCACCCCCAACAGCAAGTTCATCTTCGAGGAGAGGAGCGACTCGCTGCTGAACCCGTCCTGGGACGCGGTCGCCGAGGGCATCGGCAAGGGCGCGATGAACGCCGCCGAGGGACCGCTGGTGTTCAAGTCCAACACCGAGGAGAAGTGGTACGCCTTCCTCGACGAGTTCGGGGGCCGCGGCTACCTGCCGTTCGAGACCACGGACCTCGCCTCCGGCGTCTGGACCCCGTCCACCGGCTACGACCTGCCGGCCAGGCCCCGCCACGGCACCGTCCTGCCGGTCACCCAGGCCGAGTACGACCGGCTGCTGCGCGCCTACCAGCCCGACCAGCTGGTCGAGAGCGTCGAGGACGTGTCCGTGACGACACGGATCGGCCGGGCCCCGGTGCTGCCCGCGACCGTGATCGCCGCCTACGCCGACGGTGTGGCCCGCCCGGTGACGGTGGCCTGGGACGACGTCCCGGCCTCGGCGTACGCGCAGGCCGGCACGTTCACGGTGACCGGAAGCCTGCCCGACGGCGCCGCGCTCACCGTCCGGGCCCGGGTGACGGTCTCCGAGGAGGGCGCCGACGTGCCCGCCGACCTGCTGCTGCACTACGGCTTCGACGAGACGTCCGGCAACATCGCCGTCGACTCCAGCGGCCACGGCAACCACGGCACGTACGTCCGCACACCCGCGTTCGGAACCGGCGTGGACGGCGGCTCGTTCACGATGTCCGGCGACTCCGCCACCTCCCCGTACGTCAGGATCCCGAACGGCGTGCTGAAGGGCGCCGACAGCGTCACGGTGTCCACATACGCCAAATGGAAGGGCGGCTCCTCCTTCCAGTGGCTGTTCGGGCTCGGACCCGACAGCGACAAGTACCTCTTCGCCACCCCCTCCAACGGCGGCTCCAGTCTGTACTCGGCCATCACGAAGGCCAGTTGGTCGGCGGAGTCGAAGCTGACGGCCGGCTCGCAGCTGACCCCCAACGAGTGGCGGCACGTCACGGTCACCCTCGACGGCGCCGCCGGCACGATGGTGCTCTACGTCGACGGGGTCGAGGCGGCCCGCACGACGACCACCGTGAAGCCGTCCGAGCTGTACGACTCCGCCAAGGACCACAGCGGCTACATCGGCAGGTCGCTGTACGCGGCCGACCCGTACTTCGGCGGCGAGGTCGACGACTTCCGGATCTACGACCGCGCGCTGTCGGCCGCCGAGGTCATGGAGCTCAGCGGCAACACCGCGGGCATCGCCAAGGCGACGCACCCCGCGCTGAAGGTCGACGCCCTCCTCGACAACGCTTCCGGCAAGATCACCCTGCCGCTGAAGGAGGGCACCGACCTCACGACGCTGGCACCGGAGTTCACCCTCGCCCACGGCGCGGCGATCAGCCCCGCCTCGGGCAGCGTGCACGACTTCAGCGAGCCGGTGACGTACGAGGTGACCGGCTCGGACGGCACCAAGCGCACCTGGACCGTGTCGGCGCTGGTCATGAGGAGCCCGGTGCTGCCGGGCCTCAACGCCGACCCCAACATCGCGCGCTTCGGCGACACCTTCTACATGTACCCGACGACCGACGGATTCGAGGGCTGGAGCGGCACGCAGTTCACGGCGTACTCGTCGACCGACCTGGTGCACTGGACCGACCACGGGGTCATCCTCGACCTCGGGCCGGACGTGAGCTGGGCGGACAGCAGGGCCTGGGCGCCGGCGATCGCCGAGAAGAACGGGAAGTACTACTTCTACTTCTGCGCCGACGCCAACATCGGCGTCGCCGTCTCCGACTCGCCCACCGGCCCGTTCACGGACGCGCTGGGCAAGCCGCTGCTCAAGGCCGGACAGTACGGCGGCCAGATGATCGACCCGGCGGTCTTCACGGACGACGACGGCCGGTCGTACCTCTACTGGGGCAACGGCCACGCCTACGTCGTGCCGCTCGGCGAGGACATGGTCTCCTTCGACACCTCGCAGATCACCGACATCACCCCGAGCGGGTACAACGAGGGCAGCTTCGTCGTCAAGCGCAAGGGCACCTACTACTTCATGTGGTCGGAGAACGACACCCGGGACGAGAACTACCGCGTCGCCTACGCCACCGGCCCCTCGCCCACCGGCCCGTGGACCGAGCACGGCGTGCTCCTGGAGAAGGACCTCTCCCTCGGCATCAAGGGCACCGGCCACCACTCGGTCGTCCAGGTCCCGGGGACGGACGACTGGTACATCGCCTACCACCGCTTCGCCATCCCCGGCGGTGACGGCACCCACCGCGAAACCACCGTCGACAGGCTGGAGTTCGACGCCGACGGCCTGATCCGGAAGGTCGTGCCCACCCTCACGGGCATCGACCCGGTCACCGTCGTCCACGCCGGTCCGGACGCCCAGGGCGTCGAAGGCGCCCCGATCGCCCTGACCGGCACGGTCTCCGGAGCGGGCGGCGCGCGCTGGACCCCCGAGAAGGGAGCGCCCTGCACGGTCGAGGACCCCGCAGCCGCCCGCACGACGGTCACCTGCGCCGACGACGGCGCCTACACCGTCACGCTGACCGGCGGCCGCAGCACCGACTCGGCCGTGGTGACGGTGACGAACGCGGCCCCGGCCCTCACGTCCGCCACCGGTCCCTCGGGCCCGGTGCCGGCCGGCCGCGGCACGGCCGTCACCGTCCGGTTCGCCGACCCGGGCGCCGGTGACACCCACACCTGCGTGATCGACTGGAAGGACGGCGGCGGACCGGTCACCGGCACCCTCACCCCGTCCGGCTGCCGTGCCGAGCACACCTACACCTCGGCGGGCATCCGCCGCCCGGTGGTCACCGTCACCGACGACGACGGCGCCTCGGCCGCCACGACGCTCCCGGAGCTGATCGTGTACGACCGGGCCGCCGGACCGGTGGTGGGCGCGGGCACCGTCGTGGCCCGGGTCGGGCCGAAGCTGACGGGCCGGGCGTTCTTCTCGCTCACGGCCGGCTACCTGCCGGGGGCCACCGCCCCGGCCGGCGGGGTCACGTTCGACTTCCCGCAGGCCCACGTGAAGTTCCGTTCCACCGGCCTCGACTGGCTGGTCGTCACCGGCTCCACGGCCGTCCTCCAGGGCGCGGGCACGGTCGGCGGCAAGAGCGGCTACGTCTTCCGCGTCACGACGACCGACAGCCCTGACACCTTCCTCGTCAGGATCTGGAAGAAGTCCGGCGGGGAGGTGGTCCACGGCGGTGGCTCCCCGGCACAGGTCAACGGCGTGATCACGGTCGGCTACCGCCGCCGTTAGCCCGACGGCCCGGCCCTCGATCCGGCCGGGCGGTTGAGGTCGAGGGGCCCCCTGTCCGGGACAGGGGGCCCCTCGACCGGACGTCCCCCCCCGGCCGTCCTGCTGCACGGCTTCCTCCAGCACACCCGGCCCGAGCGCGCGCACCTCGTCACCCGGCCGGACTGCCCCGCCGACGGGCCGGCCGTCCATGCCGACGACGAGACCCCGCCGTCCGGGCCCTCGCCGCCCGCGCCCCCCGGGACGCCCCCGGCCACCGGCACGGCTCACCCGGACCCCGACCCCGCCGTCCGGCGGCCTTCGCCCGCCACCCGAACCTGCCGCCCGCCCTGCCGTCGGAGCTCCTCGACGACGAGCAACCGGCCCGCCACGCCGCCGCCGACCCCACGCTCGGCCACGGCACGCTCCGCGCCCGGCGGACGCTCCGCCGGTCAGCTGACGGCCGGGAGAGCCGCCAACGCCCGCGCGGTCTGCGGATACCGGGAGAGAAGGGCCGCCCCGGACGAGGCGACGCCGGGGCTCTCCCACGTCCCGTCGCACCCCAGCAGGGCCGCCAGCGTGTCGCAGGTCGCCGGGTGCGTGGCGAGAAGCGGCAGGCCGCCCGAGCGGTCCGCCGCCGACTCCACCGGGACCGGCAGCGGCTCCCGCGGAAGACGCCACGGCGGTACCCAGCCGTCCAGCTCGGCGAGCCGGGCGGGGAAGACCCGGCCCGCCTCACGGATCAGCAGCGGAGCCTGTTCGGCGCCGCCGGCCCGCAGGGTGCCGATGAGCGTCGGCAGCCAGGGCAGAAGTACCGCGTCGGGGAGCCGGGCAAAGGCGTTCGACACGGCCTCGACGACGAAGTCGGCCAGGCCCGGGACCGGTTCCAGGGCATGTACGAACCCGCTCAGATAGCGCGGATAGGCGGGCACCACCAGCGGGTTGGCGAGCAACTCCGCACAGCGCGCCCGCAGTGCCGTCCTCGGCAGCGTGCCCAGGTGGGTCTGTGCCGCCCACAGCAGTGCGGTGCGGGAGGGCTCGGCCGGGTGGGACTGGGCGAGGGCGAGTTCGAGCTGGGTGCGGTCGCAGCCCAGCGACAGCGCCAGACCCTCCATGCCGAACAGGAAGCCCAGCATCGCCGCGACCTGGCGGACGGTCGCGTCCTCGTCGGTGAACGCCGTCGGCAGCAGGGTGCAGTAGTGCGCGTACCCGGTCCTGACGAAGGACTCGATCCAGGGCGGGAGCACCGGTTCGGCGGTGCGGTAGTGGGCCAGCAGCCGCCGGACCCGGCGCAGCACCTCCGGCGCGCCGTCGACGGTGCGCTCGCTCGCCAGCACCTCCAGGGCCCGGGTGCCGAGTTCGTCGGCGAGACGGCGGCTGCGCAGACAGAGGATGGCGTCCTCGACGGCCTCCAGGACCTGCGCCGCCGTCGCCTGCGGGGCGTACGCGGCCCGCCGCAGCCGCTGTTCGAGAACCTGCTCGACGCTGACGCCCTCGTAGCCCAGCTCGATGAGGGCGCGCTGGTGGGTGCCCAGGGCCAGGTCCCAGGACTCCTGGAGGGAGCGTTCACCGAGACGGCGTTCACCCATGATGGGCCGGGCCGCGCCCTGCGGCAGCAGTCGGCGCAGCATCCACAGCAGGTCGGAGCAGTGCGCGAGTTCCGGCCGCGCGGCGATGTCCAGCAGCGCGCGCTGCACTCCGCGCTGCTGGAGCCTCAGGTCCAGCGGCGCGAGCCGGTCGTGCACGTCACGGGCCAGCGGCGGCAGCGCGTCGTATCCGACCTGGCCGACACGGTCGCCGCCCATCATGATCTCGACCAGCCGGCCCACGTCCCGCCGGCCCGGTACGGAGTCCTTCTCGATGCAGGTGACGGCCGCGTCCTGGAAGTCGTACGGCGTCGGCTTGGCCCGGTCGCGCATCCCGGCCAGCAGGATCGACGTCTCGAAGACGGCGATGGCGTCGGCGGTGGAGGCGAGGTAGCCGTTGCGGCGCGCGGCGCGCACGATCTCCACGGACCAGCCGAGCAGTTCGGCCTCGTCCAGGGCGTCGAGGGCGGGCGGTCGCCGGAGGAAGCCCGTGAGCCGGTCGTCGGCCGGTGCGGCCGGCGCGGGGGCCGCCGGAGCGAGGGCCTTTCTCGGCCCGGCGCTCTTCCTCGTGCCGGCCTGGCCCTCCAGGCGGAACGGGCGCACGCCGGTGCGCTTGACGTTCTTCGTCCATTCCGTCGCCGCGATGGACACCGAACCCGGGGCCAGTCCGAACTGCGCCTCGATCGCGCCGTGGCTGGACGGGATCAGGCCGTGCCGCCACGCGGTGCCGCTCGGCGGGCTGATGGTGAAGGTGTCGGTGCCGTGCACGCCGAACTCCGCGACACGGCTGGCCGCGTGGAAGGCGCCGCAGACGTAGAGACAGTCGGCGGGGTCGGCGCCGGTGGCGGCGAGGTGCTCGCGGATCCGTGTCCACATGTACCGCTCGCGGTCCTCGTCGGCCCGTACCCTGCGGGAATCGCCGGGGGCGAGGCGCCGGAAGAGGCTGCCGACGAGCAGCATCACCTGGCGGTAGGTGTCGTGGTCGCCGTCACCGAGGGGCAGTTCGACGTACTGGTGCCACCACTCCGACCAGTGCCGTACCCGGCCGTGGCGCAGCAGGTGTTCCTCGAGCTCGGCGAAGCGCGGGCGCAGGTCGCCGATCTCCACGCCGACGGCGTCGCCGTGCAGGGCGGTCTGCTCCGCCGGCTCGGGCGCGTCGGGATCGCTCTCGCCGCCGTCCTCGTCGCCGTCGGGTCCGGTCTCCCACTGGAAGACGTGGTCCGAGGAGCGGTCCACGAGGACGAGTTCGACGCCCGGGGTGTCGAGGGCGTAGGCGATGGCCTGGTATTCGGCGGAGGCCTCGGTGACCGGGGCGACCACCGAGAGCGGCGCCCAGTCGGCGGGGAAGCCCTCGATCTCGCTCGCGAAGGACTGGACCGCCACCGGCAGACGGCAGTTGCGCAGCTCCGTGAGGAGGGGGGCCATGTCCTCGCACAGCTCCAGGTAGACCGTCCTCGGCTGCTTCTCGCGCAGCCGGCGGGCCATGGCGACGGCCGAGGCCGGTGAGTGGTGGCAGACCGGGAAGATCTCCAGGGGTTCGCTCACCGCGCGTTCGACGTCGTCGACGATGCCCCGCAGAATGCCCTCCAGTGCCGCGGGTCCGTCGGCGAACGTGGCCGCGGCGTCCTGGAGCTGGGTGCGCAGGGCGGTGAAGGCACCGCCGTCGGCCGTCCCGGTCACGACAGGGTCGCGATCGCGTCGCGGCCGCCCTCGAGGAACTCCGGCCAGGAGCCGCCTTCCTCCTTGCTGCGCGGTTCGACGACACCGTGCAGGTACTTGTTGAGGATGGCGAGGTCCTCCGGTGCGCGCCGGGCCAGGGACCCGACGAGGGAGGAGGCCAGGGTGTGGGCGGTGAGGGCGCGTTCGCCGAAGAAGTTGCTGTGCAGGACGGCGTCCTCGAGAACGCCGATCTGCTCGGCGGTGGACAGGGCGGACTCCAGCTTCTCGTCGTCGCTGCCCGCGGCGGCCGAGGAGGCCCGCAGATCGGCGAAGCTGCGCAGCAGCACGTCCAGCAGGGTCGGCGGGACGTCCAGCTCGATCCGGTGGCGGCGCAGCAGCTCCTCGGTGCGGAACCGGACGATCTCGGCCTCGCTCTTCTTGTTGGTCACCACCGGAATGCGTACGAAGTTGAAGCGGCGCTTGAGCGCCGAGGAGAGGTCGTTGACGCCCCGGTCTCGGCTGTTGGCGGTGGCGATGACCGAGAAGCCGGGCTTGGCGAACACGATGTTGTCGCTGTCCCGGTCGCTGCCCAGTTCCGGGACCGAGATGTACTTCTCGGAGAGGATCGAGATCAGCGCGTCCTGGACGTCGCTGGTGGAGCGGGTGAGCTCCTCGAAGCGGCCGATCGAGCCGGCCTCCATCGCGGTCATGATCGGCGAGGGGATCATCGACTCGCGCGACTGGCCCTTGGCGATGACCATCGAGACGTTCCACGAGTATGTGATGTGGTCCTCGGTGGTGCCCGCCGTGCCCTGCACGACCAGCGTGGAGTTGCGGGAGATCGCCGCGGACAGCAGCTCGGCCAGCCAGCTCTTGCCGGTGCCGGGGTCGCCGATGAGGAGCAGGCCCCGGTCGGAGGCGAGGGTCACGATGGAACGCTCGACGAAGCTGCGGTCGCCGAACCACTTCGGGGCGATCTCCCGGTCGAGGCCGTCGGCGCGCTCGGAGCCCAGGACGAACAGGCGGACCATCTTCGGGGACAGCCGCCAGGAGAACGGTTTGGGGTTGTCGTCGATCGACTCCAGCCAGTCGAGTTCCTCGGCGTACTTGAGCTCGGCGGGGGCGCGCAGCAGGTCGGTCATCGAGGGCCTTTCCAGGAGATACGGGTGTCGAGGGACGGGTGGGTCAGGTGAGGAACGTCTTGAGTTCGTGGACGAGCTTGTCGATGTGGCCGGAGATCACCGGTGTGCCGAGGGCCTTGAACCGCTCCCGGAACCAGGGGTTGACCTCCTGCCGGCCGGAGCTGGTCACCGAGCCGACGGGGATGAACTTCACGCCGGAGCGGTGGACTTCCTCGATGCCCTCGAACAGCGGCTGGGAGCGGTCGAACTCGTAGAAGTCCGAGATCCACACCAGCACGGTGTTCTGGGGCTCGGTGATCTTCGGGCGGGCCATGGCCATGGCCACCGGGCCGTCGTTGCCGCCGCCCAGCTTGGTCCGCAGCAGCACCTCGAACGGCTCGTTCACCCAGGGGGTGAGATCGATGGCGCGGGTGTCGTACGCGATGAGGTGCACGTCCACCTTGGGCAGCCCGGCGAAGATCGACGCCAGGATGGTGCAGTTGACCATGGAGTCGACCATCGAGCCCGACTGGTCCACCACCACGACGAGCCGCTGCGGGGTCGTCCTGCGGGCGGTGTGGCGGTAGTAGAGGCGGTCGACGTAGAGGCGTTCCTCCTCGGGGCTGTAGTTGGTGAGGTTCTTCCAGATCGTGCGGTCGAGGTCGAGGTTGCGGAAGACGCGCTTGGGCGGGACCGAGCGGTCGATCGCGCCGGCCGTGGCCTTCTCCACCTGGGTGCGCAGCACCTCGGCGACCTCGTCGACGAAGCGGCGGATCAGCGACTTGGCGTTCGCGAGGGCGACCCCGGAGAGGTTGCTCTTGTCGCGCAGCAACTGCTCGATCAGCGACATGCTCGGGGTGAGCCGCGCGGCGAGCACGGGATCGGCCAGCACTTCGCGCAGCTGCATGCGCCGGACGAGATCCGCTTCGATGGCGCCGAGTTCCGGACCGAGACCGGGGACGAGCGCGGTGCCGGGGTGCGTGCCGCGCCCGCCGCGCAACTCCCCCGGCGGGCAGCCGAGAGCGCGCTCCAGCCAGCCCGCGTCGCTCTGCCAGCGGGACAGCCGGCCGGCGCTGACGGCTCCCGAGCCGGTGGAGAACACGTTCAGCAGCACCTTGGACACGAGCGCCGCCCGCCGCACCTCCGCCGCACGATCACGCGCGCCTTCGTCGGTCTCGGTGTCGGTGTCGGCCTCGGTGCCGCCCGTGTTGCCGCCGGTGTCACCGGTTCTGTCCGCCACCATCAACCCGTCGAACTCCGCGGCAAGTTCGGGGTGGCGCTGGACGATCGAGTCGACCGAGGTCTGCGGGTCCAGCAGCGCGGGCGGCAGGCCGATGTCCTCGACGACGGCGAGGCTCGCCGATTCGAGGCCGGCCTGCTCCTCGGGGTCGAAGAGCCGGGCCAGCAGCCGCCAGTAGAGGACTTGGCGGCGGTTGTCTTCCGGAACGGCTTCCGGCAGGGACTCGCTCATTTCCGCAGCAGCCTTCCCGCTCGCTCGCGCAGGACGGTCACGGCGTCGGTGGCGGCCTTCTCGGCCCGGACGCCCGCCTTGTCGGTGGTGCCGCCGGCCCACGCTCCCGCGTGGAGGGCGACCGCCTTCCTGCGCACCGTGGTCTCCACCGCGAGCGGCTGGAGCCGGAAGCCGCCGCCGTCCCAGCGCAGCAGGCCCACGCAGGCGCGGGAGGCCGCGACGGCCTCGGGCGTGAGCGGGCTCGCGGTCGGGATGCGGTCGGTGTCGACGGGGAGCGCGCGGCCGGCGACGGTGAAGGTGAGCGTGTCGCCCTCCCGTGCGCTGTCGTAGCCCTCGAGGAACACCGGCTCGGCGAGGCGCGCGGGGTGGCGGTCCAGGGGTGCGGTGGGCAGGGCGGCGGCGGCCGGCAGGACGACCCGCGCGGTGGCGAGGGCGTCGGCGGGCTCGCCCGCCCGGGCCCGGGTGTCGTCCCAGAGGAGGTCGCCCTCGTCGGTGAGGGGCATGGCGTCGAGTTCCATCGCCCGGCCTTCACCGAGGGCGGTGAGCAGCGACAGGTGGGGCCGCAGCAGCTGCCAGACGCCCGCCGCGACGACGGTGTCCGGCTTGGGCACCGAGACGCTCGCGCGCACCAGCCGGGGCGTGGTGCCGTCGGCCGGTTCGAACACGGCGTGGACCTGGGCCTGCGCGGCGGTGGCGTGTTCGTGCAGGTCGAGGCCGAGCGGCAGCAGACGGCCGGTGGCGGCCGTGACGGCGGGCCGGTCGGCGGCGCCGGGCACGGTCAGCAGCAGGGCACGGGACCACAGGTCGCCCCAGCGGCGTGCGGGGACCCTGTCCAGGGCGGATCCGGGGCAGGAGGCGGCGAGTTCGGCGGCGAATCCGTCGAGCAGGGTGGCCAGTCGGCGCAGCTCGGGGTCGGGCAGCATCGCGGAGACGATGGGCGCCGCGCCGCCGGCCAGCTCGTGGTCGATGCCCTGCCAGCCGGTGCGAGCCAGGTCCGACAGCCAGGTGCGGGCGGCGGCCGCCAGGTTCAGCGCCGGTCGTGCGGCGGGTGCCTCGGTGGCCCGCTCCTCGCGCGGGCGGCCGGTCACCTCGTCGACGCCGGCCGTGAGGGCGTCGTGCACGGCGCCGAACAGGGCGGTGCGAGCGGCGGCGAGGGTGACGAAGTCGTCCTCGCTCGCGGCTCCGGCGGCGGCCCTCCCGGCGGCCTCGGCGACCCGGTCGGCCAGCGGGCTGCCGCCGACGGCGCGGGCCAGCACGCCGAGGTCGTCCACCCGCTCGGGCCGGGGGCGCAGCAGGCCGGCGACGAGGGTCCGGTCGAAGGCGTCGGCCGCCGCCAGGGCCTCGCCGAGTCCCTCGACGGGTGCGGCGAGCAGGTCGGCGTGCTCCTTTGCGCTCGTCCCGCGCGCGTTCCGCGGTGTCTGCGGGGTGTCCGTCGCCCGGGTCGGCGGGAACCACTGCAGCTCCGGGAGCGGGGCGGTGACCGGGGGCAGCTCCAGGTAGGCCAGGTGGCGCAGGAACCGGCTGAAGACGGGGGCGGCGACCGTCTTGCCCTCCGCCTGCGGCGGGCGGGCGCCGGTCATCGCGGCGGTGAGGGCGGCGGCGCCGGGCTCCGCGCCCGCGGGCTCTACGCGCAAGTAACGGGCGACGCGGTCGGCGCCGTACTGGAGCACGGCCTCGGTGACCAGCGCGCGGATGTGGTTGCAGAACGAGCCCCGAGCACCGCCGCAGAGACGGTTGTTGTTGGTGCTGCACGCGAAAGCATAGGTGCGGGCGGCCACCGACGAGACGTACACCCGCTCGATGTCCGAGCCGCTGGAGACCACGCCCTGGAGGCGTCCGTCGGCCAGCTCGACGAACGGGACCTTGGCGAGCTTGCGGGGCCTCGCGGGCGGCATCACCCGGGCCGTACTCGAATTCTCCCAGTCGGACAACGCACCAGCTCCTTTGCGGCACAGGGCTTCGCACGCCGAATCGGCGCAGGACAGGGGGGGTTGCCGCGCCGGACCGGCGGCGACAACGACGAACTTACCGGGGGCCACTGACAACGCGGTCCGGCCGATGGGCGGAGGCGGTTCGTGACCGCGGGAGGGTTTTGTCCGCATACCGGTCGGCGCGGGCCCGGGCGCCCGGGCTCTTCTAGAATCCCGGTGATCACACCCGGGGGCGACAGCGGGGGCGTGGCGGTGCGAGGGGGCGGGGTTGAGCGGGGAGCAGGCGGCGTTCGGGGCGCTGCTGCGGGAGTTTCGGCTGGCCGCGTCGCAGACCATCGAGGGTCTGGCGGAGGCGTCGGGCGTGAGCGTGCGGGGCATCGGGGACCTGGAGCGCGGGCGGCGGGCGGCTCCGCAGCGGCGGACCGTCGCCGCGCTGGCGGACGGTCTGGGTCTGGCCGAGGCGGAGCGGGAGCGGCTGCTGACGGCCGCGCGGGCCGGGCGCGACGCGGGCTACCGCCCGGTGGGGGTGCGGGCGTTCCCGCGCGGTGTCGACGACTTCGTCGGCCGGGAGGGGGAGCTGGCGCGGCTGGCGGCGCTCGCGGAGCGCGAACCCGGGGCGCAGCCGGTGGTGGTGGCGGTGTCCGGGCCGCCGGGCACGGGCAAGACGACGCTGGCGCTGCACGCGGCCCGGGGCCTCGCCGGCCGTTTTCCGCACGGGCAGTTGGTCCTGGACCTGCGCGGCACGGACGACGATCCGCCCGGTCCGGGTGAGCTGGTGCTGCGGGTGCTGAAGGCCCTTCAGGTGGCCGACCGGGATCTCGCCCAGGCCGGACCGCAGGGCCATCCGGAGCTGTACCGGCAACTGCTGGCGGAGCGGAGCTGTCTGCTGGTCCTGGACAACGCTCGCGACGAGGCGCAGGTGCGTCCGCTGCTGCCGGCCGCGGGCGCGGGCATGGTGGTGGTGACGAGCCGTCGCATGCTGACCGGGTTGGACAGTGTGCACCGGCTGCCGCTCGGCGAGCTGGACCCCGGGGCGGCCGCCGCGCTCCTGGCCTCCCTCGTCGGAGCCGACCGCGCGGACGCGGACCCGGCGGCCCTCCGGGCGGTCGCGGAACGCTGCGGACACCTGCCGCTCGCCCTGCGGGTGGCGGGCAACTGGCTTGCCACCCGGACCGGTTGGAGCGTCCGCCGACTGGCCGACCGGCTCGCCGTCGAGGAGCGGCGGCTGGACGCGCTGGCCGCGGGGGACGTGCGGGTGTCCGCCGCCTTCGACCTCTCCTACCGGCAGCTCACCCCCGCGGCCGCCCGGCTGTTCCGGCGGCTCGCCCTGGTCCCCGGCCAGGACACGGCGGCGCCGGGCGCCGCCCGGCTCACGGGTCAGCCGGTGTTCGACGCGGAGGACACCCTGGAGGAGCTGGTCGAGACCGGGCTGCTGGGAACGGACGGGGACCGCTACCGTCTGCACGACCTGCTGCGGCTGTACGCCCGCACCCGTCTGGAGGCGGAGGAGAGCGCGCGGGACGTGGACCGGGCGCGCGGGGAGCTCTTCCGCTGGCTGCTGGAGACCGCGGTCGTCGCGGGCCGCTGGTTCGAGCCGGGGCACGGGGCTCCGCCGCCCTCCTGGCGGGGAACGGTCGACCTGTCGACCGCGGGCCGGGCCCGCGCGTGGCTCCAGGCCGAGGGCGACCACTGGCTGGCCGCTCTGCGTGCGGCGGAGGCCGCGGGTGAGCACGCGACCGTGGTGGAGGTGGCCGAGGCCCTGCACTGGTTCTCCGACCAGTGGATCTTCTGGGGTCACTGGCCCGAGGTCTTCGGCACGGCCGCCCGCTGCGCGCGGGCGCTGGGCGATCCGGCCCTGGAAGCCACCCAGCTCAACTACCACGCCTGGGCGCTCCTCGTGTGCGAACGCCGCCACCACGACAGTCTGCTCCGCTCCGCCGAGGCCCTCGCCGCGGCGGAGCGGGCGGGCGACACGGGACAGCGGGCCTGGGCCCACATGTACCAGGGCTGGGCGCTTCAGCAGATCGACGACCTCGGCCCCGCGGCCGGCCACATGCAGCGCGCCGCCCAGCTGTTCGAGACCGTCGGTGACCTGCACGGCGGCCTCCAGGCCCGGCACGGACGTGCGATCGTCCTGGCGAAGCTGGACCTGCCGGAGGAGGCGCATGCCTTCTACCAGGACACGCTGGCCTTCCTCGAGCAGGTCAGCGACCGCCTGGAGCCGCACATCGCCGACATCACCCGGGTCGGGCTGCACGCGGGCCTGGGCAGCAGCTTCGGCGTGCTGGAGCGCTGGCCGGAGGCGGTGGACCACCTGACCACGGCCGTCGCGATCTGCCGGGCCAGCGGCAACACCGCCCTGGAGAGCCGTCAGCTGGTCAACCTCGGCAAGGCGCTGCTGTCCGCCGGACGGACGACCGAGGCGCGCGCGGCCTTCGCGCGCTGTGTCTCGCTCGGTGTCCATGCCGACCCGCGCCCCGTCGCCGAGGCGCGCGGCCTCCTCGCCCGCCCCGACGCGCCCTGACCCCGCGCCCCGCCCCCGGTCCGCCGCGACACGGGGACGGGGCGGGACGGCGCGTGCCGTCGGCGGGCGAGGCCCCTTGCCGTGCCGCCCATCCTGCTCCCGCGGGCCGCCCCGTGTCTTGTCCCGGAGCGCACCGCGCTGTTCTCTCCGTGCACGACGGGCGGCGTAGGGACGTGCCGTTTCTGCCTGCTTCCTGCCTGGAGCCCGCCGGGGACCGCTGGTTGGCTGGTGGAGGCGGGGAGAACGGGCCGCCGTCCGTCCCCCTCTCCGCCGGTTCGGCACAGCTGGAGAGGAGGGCCGGGTGGCCCTGGTACTGACGACTGCCGCGGTTCCCGACGGGGAGCGGCTCGCCCACTGGCGGGACGCGCTGGGCAGAGCGCTGGTACCGATGGCCGTCACCGCGCGGCACGAGGGTCCGTTCGAGGGCCGGGTGTGCACCGAGCGGCTGGGCTACCTGCGCATCGCCAGGATCGAGGCCGACGCGCAGCGCCTGAGCCGCACCCCGGCGCACCTCGTCGGCGCGGTCCCGGCGCCGGCCGACGCGTGTGTGGCGATCGGCGTCCAGACCGCGGGTACGGCGACCCTGATCCAGGGCGGCCGGCGGGCCTTCGTGGGCGAGGGCGATCTCATGGTCTACGACACCGGACGGCCGTACTCGCTGGACTTCCCGGAGCGCTTCGCCGCCCATGTGGTCCACCTGCCGCGGCGGGCGCTCGGCCTGCCGGAGCAGGACCTGCGCCGGGTGACCGGGACCGCGATCGCCGGAACGACGGGCTTCGGGGCCCTGCTGGGGAACTTCCTGACCTCGCTGACCGCCTCGGTCCCGCCCTGCGCCCCGGCCGTGGCCACCCGGCTGGCCACGGGCGTGGTGGACCTCTTCGCCACCCTGGTCGCGGAGCGGGCCCAGGACGGTGCGCCCCCGGACGGGCACCCGGGGGACCATCTCGTCCGGCGCGTGCGCGACCACATCGACCGCCACCTCGGCGACCCGGGCCTCTCCCCGCAGTCCGTCGCGGCGGCGCACCACATCTCGGTGCGCTATCTGCACCGGCTGTTCGAGGGCGAGGGCATCACGGTCGCCCGGCTGATCCAGCGGCGCCGTCTGGAGCGGTGCGCCCGGGAACTGCAGCGTCCCGACGCGACGGCTTCCACGGTGTCGGCGGTCGCCCAGCGCTGGGGCTTCGCCAACCCGGCCCACTTCAGCCGGGTGTTCCGCGCGGCCTACGGGCGCTCTCCGCGGGAGTGGCGCGGCGCGCGGGACGAGCTGCTCCCGACCGGGTGACCGGCCGCGGCCGTGTCCGTGTCCGTGTCCGTGTCCGGTCGGGAACGGCTCACGTCATCTCGGGGTGCGGCCTCGGCCCGACGCCCGTGTGCACAGCAGTGCCGTCGCGGCGACCGCGGCCGCCGCGGTGCCGACGGCGCACAGGCCGCCGCGCGAGCGCCAGGACAGCACCGCGCCGGTCGAGCGGGCGGACAGCACCGAGCCCGCGCTCAGCCAGGAGCCCGCGGAGACGAAGGACACGGCGGAGCCCACCGACCCCACGGACAGGAAGCTGCCCACCGAGGCGATGGACAGCGAGCTGCCCACGGAACCGATGGAGAGGAACGAGTCGACGGAGCCGATCGACAGCGCCGAGTTCTTCGACCACAGCGAACGCCAGGATCCGTCGGCGCCCTCGCCCACGGCCCCGGACGCCCTCGTCGTGGCCCTCGTCCCGCATCTCGTGCTGGATCTGGTCATGCTTCGATCATAGGAGCGGACGGGTCAGGAGGGCGGCCAGTCGCGGTAGGCGATACGGGCCCGGTCGTGGATCTCCCCGACGGTGCCCCACTCGTTGCGGCCGAGCCGGGACAGGGGCCGCAGCAGCCGGATGTCGGGGTGCCCGTCGACGACGACGTCCTCGCGCACGGCCGCGTGCACGACCTCGCCGAGGACCAGCGTGGAGTTGCCGATGCGGAGCGTGGAGTGCAGCCGGCACTCCAGCGCCACCGGGGAGGCGGCCACCCGGGGCGGCTTCACCCGCAGGGAGGGCTCCCGCTCGATGCCCACCGCGTCGAACTCGCCCTCGTGCGGGGGGAAGTCGGTGCCGGTGGCGTTGATCTGGTCGAAGAGCGGCTCGGAGGCCAGGTTGACGACGAACTCGCCGGTGGCCTCGACGTTGCGCAGCGAGTCCTTGCGGCCGACCGAGGTGAACTGGACGATCGGCGGGTCGGTGCAGGCGACGGTGAAGAAGGAGTGCGGGGCGAGGTTGGCGGTGGTGCCGTCCGCCGCCAGGGTCGACACCCAGGCGATCGGCCTGGGGACGACGACGGCGGTGAGCAGCCGGTAGAAGGCTCCCCCGCCCAGGGACCCGGGATCGTAGTCGACGCGCATGTCGGCCAGTTCTACCCGACCGAGCCCGCGGAAGCGGAATCGGGCCGCCGGTGCTGTCGTCTCCCGGGGTCCCCCCGCACGGCGGCAGGCGCGGCCCCGCCGCCCGGTCAGGTCGGCGCGGCCTCCGACCTGACTTTGGCCACCGCCGCGGCCACCTGCTCCTGCACGGCGTCCGCCGGCGCCTCGCCCCGTACGGCGGAGACCAGGTCGCGGGCCAAGTGGTACAGCTTGGTGTTGGTGTGCTGCGAGGCGAGGACCAGGACCCGCCAGGCCTCCTCGACGCTCAGTCCGAAGGACGCCATGAGGATGCCGCGGGCCACGTCGATGACCGGACGGGTCTGCATGGCGCGCCGCAGCTGGACGACCTCGATGCGCAGATCCTCCAGGGCGCCCTCGTCCGACGCCGCGGCCCGCGCGTCTCGGTGGTCCGCCCGGCCCGCCCGGGTCCCGTCGCCGTCGTCGGCGGCGTGGGCACGGGGGCGGGGGCGGGGGGCGTCGAACAGCATCCGGGTGCCGGTGAGCGTCAGCAGCCGTTCGACCGCGGGGGCGACGGCACGCAGCACGACCGTCTTCCCCTGCCG
Organism: Streptomyces sp. 3330; assembly: GCF_031456635.1. Classification (NCBI taxonomy): domain Bacteria; kingdom Bacillati; phylum Actinomycetota; class Actinomycetes; order Kitasatosporales; family Streptomycetaceae; genus Streptomyces; species Streptomyces sp. 3330. Next base: position 344,347 of record NZ_JAVDVA010000006.1, on the reverse strand, counting down.
CAGGCCCTGGTCGCGCAGGCCGATCATCACGTTCAGCGCGGAGCAGTCGCAGAAGCGGACGTCACCGAGATCCAGATCCACGCCGTCCACCGCGGCGTCGAGCGCCGCGCCCAGGGCCTGTGCCAGCTGGTCGGCCGAGTCGAGGTCGAGTTCGCCCCGTACGGCCACGACGACCCGGTCGCCGTCGGGACGGACGCGGATCCGGGTGCCGGGGCCCGGGCCGAGGGGCCGCGCACCGCCCACCTCCGCACCGACGCAGGCGTCGCCGCTTCCGGCGTTCGCGCCACGAGCTGGTTCCGACATGACCGCCTCCCCGGTCGGTCCACTGGTCACCTCCAGATTCACCCTCAGCTCGTCGCACGTCAACCAATACACGAAATAAACTTCCGGCCTTTGTATACGTGAATCCCTGACCGTACAATCGCCGCATGGACGGAGTGCCCGAGTCACACAACGGATGGACGTTCCTCACCAACCACGCCCGCGTGCTGGCCGCCATCGCCGACAACCGCAGCGCCCGCATCCGGGACCTCGCCGCACACTGCCGGCTCACCGAGCGAGCGGTCCAGAAGATCATCGCGGACCTGGAGCAGGACGGATACCTGTCCCACACCAGGGAAGGACGCGGCAACACCTACCGGGTCGAACCCGGCAAGGTCTTGCGCCACCCCGCCGAGGCGGGGCTGAGCGTGGCCGCCCTGCTCTCCCTGCTGGCCCAGGACGACATGGGGCGCACCGGCCTGGGGACGGGCGACCCCCGTTCGTGACCGGCCCGCGACGATCCGTACAGCGGGCAAACCCGGTCGCGGCCACGAGAGACGAAGGTCACGAATACGTATAGGACATTTAGCTCTTCAATCTTCACGCCAGCCACACAAGTTGGCTAAGTTGACGCCCAAGCCGTACGACTGCCCGTCAGGGCAGGGGGCTTGGGGGCACCTGGCAACAAGGGTCGCCCGGATTCCGCCGCCGAACGGCAGGCGGAGGACGGAAGGAGTACGTCTTCCATGGCGACGGATCGCAGCCCGCGCTCCCCAGGCGGCAGTACCGACGAGCCGAGTCGGGCGGAGATCCAGGAGCGGGTCAACTCGCTCTACGACCGGGCCGAGAGCGACACGGGCAGCTACAACATCACGCGCGCACAGTCGAGCCGGAGCCGCGGGACGTTCAGGTCCGTCGCCGCCGGCGGGCGCGGACCGGTCGATCCGTCACTCGAAGCGGTCGCCAAGCAGTGGTTCGACGTGGCCCGCGGCAAGGTCGGTCCGGTGACGGCCGCCGTACTGCCGGCCGACCGCATGCCCGCCCCGCCGACCCGGGCCGCGCGCCCGGCGAGCGCCCCCGAGCGGCCCGCCGACACCTTCGTCGTCAGGGAGTTGGAAGCGGCTCCCCGCCGCGTCCCTGAACTGACCGCGCGGCCCGTCGCCGCCCTGCCCGCGGCCCCCGAGCCGCGCCAGGAGCCCAGGGCCCTGCTGCCCGCCGTACCGGCCCAGGCCGCCGCCCCCGCCCAGGCCGGGCCCCCCGCCTCCGCTCCCGCGGACCGGCAGGCCTCGCTCAAGAACACCAAGGAGCAGATCGGGCGCAAGCTCGTCGCGGCCCGGGAGGTGCTGGCACGCGCCCTCGCGCAGCCCGTGCCGTCCCTGCCCGCCGCGCCAGCCCCCGCCCTGCCCCCGTCCCAGGCCGCGTCCTCGGCGTCCTCGTCCTCGCTGCCCACGGCCGTCCTGCCCACGATCGGGACGCAGCCGTCCGAGCCACAGCCGGTCCAGCAGCCCTGGGACACCGCGGAACAGCAGGCGTTCCGCGCGGAGATCACCGCCGCGTGGGCGGGACGGCCGCCCGCCGCCGCTCCCGGATCGGACGGACTTCTCCCGACCGACGGACTCGGCTTCGCCGCAGCGCCGGGCTTCACGTCACCGGGAACCGACTACCCCGTGCCGACGCCCGCTCCCACGCCGGACCGGTCGGCCTCGGAACTCGGCCTCGGCACACCGCCGTCCGGCTATCCGATGCCCGAACTCGGTCTGCTCGCACCGGAGTCCGGCCTCGGCGGCTTCACGACCGCGGGCGTCGCCGCCCCGGTCGCGCCCGCGCCCGGCCGTCCGGCGTCCGAACTCGGCTTCGCGGCAACGCCGTCGGGGTACGCGACGTCCGAACTGCCCCTCTCCGGGCCGGTGTCCGGTTTCGCCGCGCCGGATCTCGCGCTCACCGGGCCCATGCCGGCCTATCAGACCCCCGCGGCGGACGTCCTGTCCGCCGACGCCGGCTATCCGGCCCCGGCCGCTCCCGCCGCCCCCGCCGGGCCTCTCCCCGAGGCCGTCACCCCGGCCGTCGCCCCCACCGACGTCACCGTCAGCACCACCGGGACGGCCTACCTGGGGAAGGCGGACAAGGCACTCGCCTTCGCCCGGGCGCAGATCGGCCGGCCGTGCGTGTGGGGGGCGACGGGACCGGAGTCCTACGACTGCTCCAGTCTCACGCAGGCCGCGTGGCGGTCGGCCGGGGTGACGCTGCCGCGCTCCGCCATCGACCAGGCCAAGGCCTTCACCCGGATCAGCCTGGCCGAACTCCGTCCCGGCGACCTCGTCTTCTTCTTCGACGACCTCAGCCACACCGGCCTGTGCACGGGCAACGGCATGATGATCCACGCCCCGGGCCCGGGCACGTACATCCGCGAGGAGGCGATCCTGCCGTTCGGGGAGGGCGCCCTGCGCGGCGCCGTCCGACCCGCCTGAAGCCGGGCGAGCCCTGCCGGTCGCGGAGGTGAGCCCCATGGGCGCGCCCGTCGGGACGCGCCTGGCCGGTACGGGCGCATCGCGGGGACCGCCGTCGCGGGGACACTGGCGTCCGGTGCGGCGGATGGGGGTTTCGATGGGGGACGCGCGGGAGAGCGTGCGGAAGGTCGAGCGGGGGCGCGGCGAGCCGGGTTGTCCGGTGCGCCGCGGCGCGGACGGCACCTGGGAGGTCCGCGGGTACGCGGCCGCCCGCGAGCTGCTGCGCGCCACGGACACGGTGCAGGCGGGCCTCGGCATCGAGACCGTGGAGAAGCTGCCGGCGCGCGTGCGCCGTCCCGTGCTCTACCAGGACGGTCCCGGACACCGCGAGCAGCGGCGGCAGACCGCACGGTTCTTCACGCCGCGGCGGGTCGACGAGCACTACCGGGGGCTGATGGCGCGGGTCGCCGAGGAGCAGATCGCCGTGGTCCGGGCCGCCGGTACGGCGCAGCTGTCCGACCTGAGCTTCACCATGGCGATCGAGGTGGTGAGCGACATCATCGGGCTCACGCACAGCCGCCCGGGGCTGAAGTCCCGGCTGGAGCGCTTCTTCCCCGAGGAGTTCGGGCAGCCGGGCCTGACCACCCTCCGGGGTCTGCGGTGGCTGCTGCGCCAGAACGCCGACTGGCTGCGCATGCATCTCGCCGACGTCCGCCCGGCGATCCGCGCGCACCGCGGACGGGAGCGGGACGACCTGATCTCCCATCTGCTGGCCGAGGGCTGCTCGGGCGCGGAGATCCTCGGCGAGTGTCTGACGTACGCGGCGGCGGGCATGGTCACCACCCGTGAGTTCATCTGCGTCGCCGCCTGGCATCTGTTCGACGACCTCGAGCTGCTCGGCCGGTACCGCGCGGCCGGGGAGCCGGAACGGCTGGATCTGCTCAGGGAGATCCTGCGACTCGAGCCCGCCGTGGGGCGCCTGGCCCGCCGGGCCACCGCGCCGATGCGGGTCGGCGAGGCGTCGATCGGCGCGGGTGAGCTGCTGACCGTCTTCGTCGACGAGGCCAACGCGGACCCGGACGCCGTGGGCAGCGACCCGCGCCTGCTGCGTCCCGGCCGGCTGCGGGACGTCGGGCCGGGGCCCGCGGGGCTCGCCTTCGGCGACGGCGCCCACCGCTGTCCGGGCGCCGCCGTCGCCGTCCTGGAGGCGGACGCCCTGCTCAGCCGCCTCTTCGCGCTGGACGGTATCCGGATGACCGGTCGGCCGCGGGTGTCGTTCAAGGACGAGATCGGCGGCTACGAGATCCGGGAACTGACAGTGACCGTGCCGAGCCGGGCGAGGTGAACCGAGCGGCTCAGCGCATGGCGGAGTTCGGGCGCGCCTGGGCCCGCCGGGCGTTGTTGTAGGCGCGCAGGAGGTGCTTCGAGACGGCGCAGGGCGACATGTCGAAGTGGCACTGGCGGCAGGTGCGTACGTGCTCCTCATAGGCGGTACGGGACTCTTGCAGGGCGTCCTCAAGCGAGGGCATGGGGTCCTCCGAACGAAGCGACGGTTACCCGGGAGCCTTGGCTACTCACCAGTAGGCCCCGCGTCAAGAGGATTGGATCATGTTACTTACGGTAGTGGAAAATGCGATTCCGGCCGTTTCCGAGAACCTGACGCCCTGACCGGTGCACCATGGCGGCGCGGGACTCACACACCACCTCACACACCACCACGAAGGGAACCGACTTGGCCGGCGAGGACGGCGGGAAGCGTGCGGCGCGGGTGTTCGACGCGCTGGGGCCCGCGTACGAGAAGGCGTTCGCGCACTCGGAGGCGCACCGCGGATCCCTGGAGTGGCTGCTGGGGCGGCTCTCCCCGGGCAGCCGGGTGCTGGACGTCGGCAGCGGGACGGGGCGCCCGACGGCCGAGACGCTGGCCCGCGCGGGTCACCACGTGCTCGGCGTCGACGTCTCCCCCGTCATGGTGGAGCTGGCCGCCCGGCAGGTCCCCGAGGCCGAGTTCCGCTGTCTCGACGTACGTGAACTCCCCCTGGAGGACGGCTCGTTCGACGCTGTCTGCGTGTACTTCTCGCTGCTCCAGCTGGACCGGGCGCAGCAGTCCGAGCTGATCGGGCGGCTGGCCGGGGCGCTCCGGCCGGGCGGCAGTCTCGCGCTGGCCACCGTGCCGCTGGACGTGGCGGGCGTCGACGCCGTGTTCATGGGGCAGCCGGTGCGGGTGACCAGCTTCGCCGGCGCGGATCTCGTCGACGTGGTCACCGGGGCGGGCCTGACCGTGCTGGCCGAGGAGAACGTGCTGTTCACCCCCGACCATCCCGAGGCCGTCCCGGAGCCCCACCTCTTCCTCCACTGCGCCAAGGCCGCGGAGTAGCCCGCGCGGCCCTCGGCTCGCTCAGGAGCCCTTACGGGCGGTGAGCGCCAGAACCAGCGCGGCCGAGCCCGTGCCCAGCAGCGCCCCGGCCACGACGTCGCCCGGGTAGTGCACGCCGGTGTGGACCCGCGAGTAGCCGACGGCGCAGGCGAGCAGACCGAGCGGCACCGCGGAGACCGGCAGGGTGGGGCCGACCGCGGCCGCGAAGGCGACGGCCGAGGCGGTGTGCCCGGACGGGAAGGACGCCGACTGCGGCATCGGCACGTGCCGCCCCGGGAACGGCGAGTCCTCGGCGCGGTGCGGTCGCGGCCGGCGGACGAGCTTCTTGCCGAGCAGGTTGGCGGTGGCCGAGGCGACCCCGATCGCCGCGACCCCGAGCAGGGCGGCGCGGCGCGGGCGGCGACCGCACAGGGCGAGTCCGGCGGCGACGCCGAAGGACAGTTTGGAGTGGTCGGCGGCCGCGGACAGCCGGCGCAGCGCGCTGTCCAGGGTGGGCGTCCTGGTCACCGTGACCGTCTCGTACAAGGCCTGGTCCATGGTCGCGAGGTCCCGGACCAGAGGCGAGGTGGGAAGCTTCGGCAGACGGTCGGAATCAGACATCGTAGGCCTCCTTGATCGTACGGGAGTCGTTGTGGCCGAGCGCGAGGCGGACGATGCGCCGCCAGTCGACCGTGGGGGGCGCGTAGGCCGCGCCGGGGCGGTGCCGGGGCACCCGCACCCGCAGCACGGAGGGCCGTACCGTGCACACGACGGGCGTGGCCAGTTCGAGTGCCTCGCCGTCGACGGCCACCGCGATGCGGTCGCGGTCCGCGTCGACGACGACGCGCCGGGACGTCACCGAGGTGATGCTGCCCGCGCGCTCGCCGAGCAGCGCGAGTTCGGCGGCCTGGGCCGCGCCCTCCACCCGGACGCCGATCACGCCGAGCAGTCCGGCGTCGAGCCGGGGCCGTCGTCCGCCGCCGAGCGGGTCGGCGCGCGCGTAGGCGTTGTTGCTGACCAGCAGGGCCTGCGGCGCGTGCACACGGGTGTCGTCGGTCTGGACGTCCAGGGTCGGGCCGGCCTCGCCCTGGAGCAGGTCGGGCAGATGGTCGAGCGCGGTGGCGGCCTTGGCGTCGCGGTAGTCGGGGCTCTGCACTATCTCCGCGTACGCCCCGAAGGAGACGGTGTTGACGAAGGCCCGTCCGCCGACGTCCCCGAGGTCCACGCGGAGTTCGACGCCGTTGGTGAGGGCGTCGAGGCTCAGGGTGGGGTCGGTGCGGTCGAGGCCGAGGTCCATGGCGAAGTGGTTCCGGGTGCCGGCGGCGATCACCAGGAACGGCACGTCGTGCTCGGCGGCCACGGCCGCGACCAGCGCCTGGGTGCCGTCGCCGCCCGCGACGCCGAGCAGGTCCGCTCCCTCGGCGACGGCCTGCCGGGCCTCCGCCTCCGGATCGGTGTAGGTCTCGTCGGCGCCGAGCACCACCACCCGGGCGCCGAGCGCCTCGGCGCGCTCGACGAGACCGTGCTTGAGGACCTTGCCGCCGCCCGAACGCACGTTCATGATCAGGACCGGCCTGCGCGGGGGCGGGGTCCTCCGGCCGTGCATGCCCTTGGGACGCCGCACGCTGCGCAGCGAGGCCCGCGCGGAACCCAGCGCCCCGGCCCACAGCGCGAGCGCGCCCACCGCCACCGGCCACAGCCCGGACAGGGCGTACAGCACCACCACGCCCACCGGCGCGGTGACGGCGACCAGCCCGCCGAGCAGCCGGGCGCCGCCCCGGTGCGCCAGCATCCACCAGACGCCCGCCCCCGCCAGCGCGAGGAGGACGAACCCGATGAGCAGGACCAGCCAGCCGCCGGATCCCGCGCCCGCCATCACCACCGCGACACAGGCGGCGACCAGCACCAGGGCGAGCCGCGCCCAGCCCCGCGCGCGGCCGACGGCGTCCCGCTGCGCCGGGCCGATGTGCGGCAGCGACCACTTCTTCCCATGTGACTCGTTCACCGTGCGCCCGCCATGCTCCGAGGCCCCCTCTTGTGCGCCGACCGCGCCGACGATCTCGATCAATTGTCCATGCCGCAGCACCCGGATGTGACCGAGGTCCCGGTGCCGGCGTCCGTGTCGGCGTCCGTACCGCCGTGCGTGCCGGGCCCCGGGTCCGTGTCGAGACGGCAGAAGCAGGACGCCCGGACGGGTACGTCGGCGAGGGCGGCGGCGAACTTCAGCTGCTGGGCCACGATCCGCGCCTCCGCGTCCTTGCCCAGCCTGACCAGGCACTCGTGGTAGCCGTGCAGGGACCAGATGTTGCCGGGGTGCTGGGACGGGCGGGGCAGTGTGCCGTCCAGTCCGAGGTCGGCGCGGTAGACCGCCTCGGCCTCCTCGATCCGCCCCTGCTCCAGCAGCAGCGCGCCGTACGCGTGCCGGGTGGGCTGCATCCAGCCCCAGGGTTCGTCGTAGGGGAGGCGGTCGTCGAGTTCGACGGACCGCTCCAGGGCGGCGAAGGCGAGGTCGTGGTGGCCCTTGCGGTACTCCAGTTCGCCGTCGAGCATCGCGGACGCGATCGCGAGGATGTCCTGGCAAGTGTTGTTGAACAGCATCCGCGTCTCGGGCACCCGGTCGACCGCCGAACGGAACAGGACACGTTCGGCCTCGGCCTCGGGGACCCGGCCGGTGGCGGAGAGCGCGACACCGCGGGCGTAGTGGCGCATCGCGGTCGTCACGCTGTGCAGGGCCGGGTCGGCGGGCGGCGGCACGTCGAGGATGTCCTGCCAGCGGCCGAAACGGACCAGCACATGGAACCGCATGGTGCGGAACGCCTCCAGCCAGTCGGCCATGGGCGGGCTCTGCACGCGCAGCAGCTCCTCCGGGATGGAGGCTTCCAGGCGTTCCGCCGTCTCCAGGGCGGTCCGGTACTGCCCCAGGAACATCGCGCCGTAGATCTTGAAGTGGTAGTTGTGCGAGCGGTAGAGCGTGTAGAAGTTCATGGCGCCGGAGCGCTCGCGGTACTTCTCGTCGGCGGCGATCGCCGCGGTGTTGTCCGTGACGACGCGCCGGTAGTCGCCGCACAGCACGTCGAGGTGCGAGGGCATGTGCTGCAGGTGACCGGCGTCGGGGACCAGGCCGCGCAGCCGGTCGGCGACCTGCAGGGCGGCCTCGGGAGTGGGCGACATCTCCATGAGGTGGATGGAGAAGTGCAGGACGCCCGGGTGCCCGGCCGCGCCCGCCTGCGCCAGCGCGCGGTCGAGCACCGCCTTCGCCTCCCGTGTGCGGGCGCCCTCCGCGGGATCGCCCGTGCGCAGGTCCCACAGCTGCCAGGGGGTGAGGTTCATCAGGGCGTCGGCGTACAGGGCGGCGACGTCGAGGTCGTCGGGGTCGAGCTCGTGGACGGCCCGCATGGCGTCGGCGTAGGGCTCGTTCCACACCGAGCAGTCCTCGGCCGGGCGGTTCCGCGGGTAGCGGGCGCGCAGCGCGCCGATCAGGGCCCGCTCGACGGGGGTGGCGCCCGCGGCCTTGCGGTGGGCGAGTTCGACGGCCTCGTGCGTACGGGCGACGGTCCGCGCGAGCTCCTCGTCGTCGAAGAACTCCCATGGTTTGTTGTAGTTGGGTCCGAGCGCGTAGGCGATGCCCCAGTGGGCCATGGCGCAGTCGGGGTCGGCGCGGACCGCCGCCTCGAAGCAGGCGACGGCCTCCTCGTGGTGGAAGGCGTACGACCACACCAGTCCGCGGTCGAACCACCGTTGGGCCTCCGCGGACGAGGTCGTCACGGACCGGCCGTGGGTGCCGAGGTCGTAGTACTCCCCGGACGCCGGGTGCTCGGGTCGCTCTGCGGACGCCGTGTGCTCCATGGGTCTCCCATCCTCGCGCGCGCTTCCCACCGCGCTTCGAACGACGTATACCGCGCGGTCCGGCGCGAGGCCGGTGGCTCGGTGCGGGAGCACCCGTACGGGGGCCCGGGGACCGGTGGGACGCGCCGAGGGCCCGTCGGCGGTCCGACGGGCCCTCGGCGGAGTGGCTCGATCTCCGTGCTCGTTCTCCGTGCTGAGTGCGCGAGTCCCGGCGCTCACCGGGTCTGCGTGCGCACTGCCCTCAGCACGCGACGCGCTCAGTACTTACGGCGTGCGTTCCGGAACAGGACGGCGAAGCCCGCGATCACCAGCAGTCCGCCGGCCGCCGCGGGCCAGAGGTCGGCGCCGGTCTCGGCGAGACCGCCCTGGACCGCCTGGGGTTCGGTCCCGTCCGGGTCGGTGGTGTCGGCGCCCGTGCCGGCCGGGGTCTGCGACTGCTCGGGGGGGGTCACGGGAGCGGCGGTGGCCGGGGAACCGATCTCGCCGCCCGAGCCGGCGGCGGGCGCGGAGGTGGCCGCCTTGGCCGACGGCTTCGTGTAGACGCGGGGTTCGGTGGTCGCGGAGGCGCCGCCGGAAGCGTTGTCGCCCGCGTTGCCGCCGGGCGCGGTGGTCGCGGGCTCCTCGGGGGCCTGCGACGGCTCCTGCGTGCCCGCGCCGCCGTCGCCGTTCCCGGCGTTCCCGTCGTCGTTCCCGTTGCCGGCGTTGCCGTCGTCGTTCCCGTTGCCGGCGTCGCCGTTGTCGCCGGAACCGTTGTCGCCGCCGTTCCCTGAACCGTTGTCGCCGCCGTCGCCGTTGCCGGAACCGTCGTCGTTGCCGCCGTTGCCGTCACCGGCGCCGTCGTCGGAACCCGGGTCGGTGCCGGCGCCGCAGGTGCGGCCTTCGTTGATGCAGTCGACCATCTCGCGCATCAGGCCTTCGTCGAAGACGTTGATGAAGTCGCCGTGGTCGGTCACCGGCTTGTGCAGCTGCTCGGGGAAGGAGTCCACCGCGAACAGCGGAACCGTCTTGCCGCCGTCCTGGAGGCTCGGCGCGTCGACGTCGTAGACGATCCGCTGCACCAGCTGCGGGACGGCCTCGAAGCCGTTCGGGCAGGTGCCGTCGGCGGCGGCGAAGGCCACGTGGGTGCGGTGGTTGGCGCTGTCGATGTTGGCGCCGTCCCAGCAGCTCTGGAAGCGGAAGGTGCGCACCACGTCGCTGCCCGACGGGCAGAGCGGGTACTTGTCCTTCAGCTGCCGGTCCTCGAAGCCGGTGCAGCTCCAGGACGCGTTGGCGTTGGCGGTGCCGTTGACGAAGGCCTTGGCGTCGCCGGTGATGACCCGCAGCAGCCGGGGCATGGCGGTGACCTTGGCACGCGGGTTGCCGACGAAGGTCAGGGTGACCTCCTTGGGCGTGACGATCTCACCGGCGTTGCCCTCGATGCCGCCGCCGGGCTTCTGCGCGTCCTGCTCCTGGTTGCCGTTCTGGAGGCGCAGCACGGGCCAGTAGTAGGTGGACTTGTCGCCCTGGTCGACGCAGCTGGTGCCGGCGTTCGCCAGGTCGTCGTCGGAGGCGAAGGCGTCGTTGGACTGGTTGCCGACGTAGTCGTGGAAGTGGTGGGCGCCGTTGCTGACGCCGGGGGCGACGATCACGTTGTCGGAGTTGAACACGCCGTTCGCGTTCACTCCGCAGCTGGTGGTGAAGGTGCCGCGGGAGGGACCCGAGCTGGGGTCCGGGGTCTGCTGCGCGGGCTGGACGGCGTTGATGTCGGCGTAGTCCGCGGCGACGGGGCCGTTGCCGGCCTGACCGCCGTTGCCCTGCTGGCCGTCGTCGCCCTGCTGGTCTCCGTCGCCGTTCCGGCCGTCGCCCTGGTCGCCGTTCTGGTTCTCGTCCCCGTTGCCGTCGGCGCCCTCGTCGGCCTGGTCGTCGTTGGCGCGCAGGGTGCAGGCGGCGAGGTCCTCCAGGCCTTCGGGGCGGTCACCGGCCCGGTCGATGGCCTCCGCGATGCGCTGGATCGTCGCGCCGCGCTTCTCCTTCAACGGGTCCATGACCGCGTTGTCGGCGAAGTCGGCGTCCTGTCGCACCGACTCGGCCGACTCCTGGAGTTGGCGGTAGGCGGCGGCGATCTGCTCGTCCAGCCGGGCGAGTTCGCCGTCGACCTCGGCCGAGGCCTGCTCGGGGACGCTGGTCAGCTTGTCGCCGACGTCCGGGCAGTCGATGGTGACGGCGCTGTTGCCGCCCTGTGCGGAGTCCGAGCCGTCTTCGGTGGCCGAGGCATAGACGTTCACCCCCATCAGTCCACCGCCGCCGATGATGAGCGCCAGCGCCGCGAAAGTCGCGCGTCGCCCGCCCGTCTGGCGTCTGCGCCTGTTCTGTACCAAGGAGTGCTCCTACGCTTCGTCGTCGGCGGCCATGGGCATGAGATCCCCCGGCCCTATACGCAGACGGACTCAGGAGTGTTCAACCGCACCACGAATTCATAGCAAGATCTCAGGCGGACGCGGTGTCCTGCGCGTTCGTGCCGGTCCGCCGCCGGTGGCGGCCCCTCTCGTGCAGCAGCCCGAGGACGAAGGCGGCGGCCACCGCGATGAGGTGTTCGCGGCCCGCGAGGTTGGGTACGGCTATCGACTCCAGCACCATCGAGCCGCCGGTGAGCGTGAACACGATGGGCGCGCGGCGGACGACCGAGAGATAGGTGAACAGTCCCACGACCGCGGCGGACGGGCCGGTGTCGAGCACCTGTCCGACCTCGGGCGGCAGTCCGAGGCCCCACCGTCCCGGCCCCATCGCCAGCATGACCCGCACGGTGAGGGTGCCGGCCAGGGTGGACGCGTAGGCGATCAGCAGGGTCCTGCGGCGGCCCAGGGCGAGTTCGGCCAGGGCGAAGGCGAGGAACAGCTGGGTGATCCCGGCCCAGACGGGCAGGTCGAGGGCCGGGACGTACAGGGAGACGGGGGTCCGCAACAGGGCGAGCCACAACGGCAGATCGCCCCGGACCCCGCCCAGGATCCGCACCGCCGCCCCGCCCGTGGGGTGCTGGGCGATGGCGTGGAAGAAGATCACGCCCGCGCAGGCCACGAACGCCAGCAGCAGCGCGGCGGGCCCGCGCCGGCGCAACTCCCGCAGGGGGTCGACGACGATGCCGTACCACTCTCCCCGCAGCGTCCGGCCGGCGAAGCGTGCGGCGCGGGCGGGCACACCAGCGGCAGGGCCGGCGACTGGCCCGTCCGCGGCACGGCCGGCGCGCGGCCCGTCATCGGCACGGCTGCGACGCGTCCGGTCCGCGGCCCCGCCGGCATGCGGCCCCTCATCGGCACGGCCGGCGCGCGGCTCGTCACCGGCGCGGCGTTCGCGCGGCCGCTCCACGTCGGGACGCAGGATGCTCAAGGTCTCCCCCCGGCACTGGTCGCATGGTCTTCCTGGCGATTCACGTCCTGAAAGACGCGCGGAAGGCTTGCGAGGATCACTCCCGCACGGACCGTCCACCTCACATTCCGGCCGGGCCGGTCGGGCACGCGGCCGAAAAGGATCCGGGAGGGGCGCACGAAAGGATCCGGGAGGGGCGCACGCGGCATCAGGCCATCGGCGCGCTCGATGACACCCGGTCACCTCTGCGTCACTCAAGTGGGTTAATGTCACCGGTGTGGAACGCACTGACCAGCGGAACATGGACCCGGCCGGGTCAGGCCGCCCAGCGGGCCCGACCGGCCCCGGCGCCCCCGGCTCCCGCCCGCTCCGGGCGACCGCCGCGTGAACCGATCGTCGCCCGTCGAGGCCCGCCCCGCCTCCGAACTTTTGCCGACCCTGCTCGCCGACGGGCTGCTCACCGAACGGCTCGCCCTGACCGCACCGGAGAACACCCGGGTCGTGGTCGCCGACTACGAGATCCCGCCGGGCCACTCCCTCCCCTGGCATTACCACGAGGGCCGGGTCGTCGCCGTGGTGACGGCGGGAGTCCTGACCCGGACCCTGGCGGACGGGTCCGAGTGCGTGACACCCGCCGGCGGATGCATCGTCGAACCGGTGGGGCCGCAGGGCGTGCACAGGGCGGAGAACCGGGAGCCGGAACCGCTGCGGATCTGCGCCCTCTTCTTCCTTCCGCGGGACAGCCCGCTGTCTACGCGCGCAGACCCGCCCGTCCGGGTCGTCCACCGCTGAGGGGGGGTGCGCTCGCCCCGGTCAGAGCCGCGGCCGCGGGCCCGTCTCCTGCAGCGGGAACGACTGCTCGGCGCCCGGCAGGGCCGGCTTGGGCAGAGTGGCGACCTCCTCCTTCGCCCTCAGCAGCCGCTCCGCCGTGTCGTCGGGCAGCGGCGGCGCGAGCGGGCTGGTGGACGCGAAGCGGAACGCGGAGGTGAGATCTCCGAAGGCGCCGCGCCGCCAGTCGCTGATGTTGGGCTCCAGCACCCCCGTGAGTCTCTCCAGGAACCGCAGGGTCGACGTGTGGTCGAACGGCTCGGTGGCCACCCAGCCGCCCACCGTCCAGGGCGAGACGACGATGGCGGGAACCCGGAAGCCCCCGCCGATCGGCAGCCCGCCGACGAACTCCCCGGCCGTGCCCACGGGCGGCGTCGGCGGCGGCACGTGGTCGAACAGGCCGTCGTTCTCGTCGTAGTTGAGGATGAAGGCGGTCTTGCGCCAGACGTCGGGGTTGTCCGCGATGGCCTCGAGCTTGGAGGCCACGAAGTCGGCGCCGGCCGCGGGCAGGTGGTCGGGGTGTTCCGACTGGTGCCCCGGCGGCACCAGCCAGGAGACGGTGGGCAGCCGGTCGGCTCGCGCGTCCTCCTCGAAGGCGCCCTCCGGCTGCGGCCGCACGCCCCGTTCGTACAGCTCGGAACCCGGGCGCGCGTTCCGGAACGCGTCGAACTGCTCCAGCAGGTTGCAGCCGTAGTCGTCCTCCTGCTGGTACACCTTCCAGTCGACCCCGGCCGCCTGGAGCCGTTCGGCGTAGGTCGTCCAGCTGAACGGCGTCGGGGCGGAGTTGCGGACGACGGGCCCGCCCCGGGTGCCCTCGGGGTCGATGGTGCCGGTCATCCACATCAGGCGGTTCGGCCAGGTCGGGCCGAGGACCGAGCAGAAGTAGTGGTCGCAGACGGTGAAGGTCTCGGCGAGGGCGAACTGGAACGGGATGTCCTCGCGCGTGTAGTAGCCCATGACGTAGGGGGCGTTCGCGCCGTCGGCCGCGCGGTGGGCCGACAGCCAGCGGTCCATCCGGCCGCCGTTCCACGCCTCGTGCTGCACCGACCAGGCGTGGCTCGTGGACGGGATGGCCTGGGCGCTGGAGACACGGGTGTCGAGGTGGAAGGGCAGCAGGTGGCCCGCGGGGTTCTCGGTGTCGGGCTGGTAGAAGACGGAGCGTCCGGTGTCGAGGGTCAGCGCGTCGGGGTCGGCGAAGCCGCGCACGCCGGAGAGGGTGCCGAAGTAGTGGTCGAAGGAGCGGTTCTCCTGCATCAGCAGGACGACGTGTTCGACGTCGGCGAGTGAGCCCCGGCGGGACGGTCCGGCGGCGACGGCCTTCTGCACGCTCGGCGGGAGGAGGGAGAGCGCCGCGGCGGCGCCCAGCGCGCCCGCGGCCGAACCCAGGAGTCTGCGACGGGTCAACTCGGCCATGTGTGGTGTGCCCCTTGGTGAGCGGAGGAAGCGGGTGCGCGCAGGACGCGCGGACGCGGGGAGACGACGGAGGAGGGGAGGCCGCGGAAGCGGGGGCGGTGAGAAGGCGGCGGCCCGGGCCCCGCACGAGGTACAGGGGGCCGCCCGCCCTCCGGCGGGGCGGGGCCGCGGTCGCGGCGCGAACGCGGTGCCCGTGCGGCGGCTTGCGGCGCCGGGTCGTTCAGGTCCACAGCTCGCCGCTGTCGAGCACGCGCGCGCCCATGTTGCGCTCCATCATCACCAGCGCCGCGTCCGCCAGATCGGCGTGGATGTGGGCGACGGCGTCCCGGGGGACGGTCACGTCGAAGTGGCGGATGTGGGCGTCGAGCGCCGAGTACAGGACGCACTGCTCGGTGACCTGGCCGCACAGGACCAGGTGGCCGATGCCCTCCTGGTGGAGCAGGTAGGACAGCGGCGTCTCGAAGAAGATCGAGTGCCGTGCCTTGACGACGAAGAGCGAGTCGGCGTCGGGCACCAGCGGTTCGACGAGTCCGGCGTGCGGTCCGGCGAGGGCCTCGTCGAGGAGTTCGCCGTGGTGGGAGCGCCACTGGCCGAAGTTGTCGTTGACGTAGACGACGTGTTCGCCGGCGCGGCGGGCCCGGCCGAGGAGACCGGCGGCCACCGGGACCACCTTGCGGGCCGACGGCAGGAGCAGGTCGGCGTCCGGATGGTCGTACGTGTTGATCATGTCGATGACGATCAGCGCGGTCTTGCTCATGCCGCTATGGGTTCCCGGCGGAGCGCGAAGATGACGGCACGTCACTCGTCCGCGCGAGGAAGCGGCCGGGGTCCCTTTCCGGGACCCCGGCCGCTGTGCCGCCTGTGGTCGGCGCCGCCCGCCCCTACCGGGCGGGCGCCTGCCTCATCGCGCCTCGCGGAAGGAGACGTGCCGGCCGGCGACGGGGTCGTACTTGCGCAGGACCAGCCGGTCGGCGTCGTTGCGGCGGTTCTTGCGCGTCGCGTAGGTGACACCGGTGCCGGCGGTGGACCTCAGGGTGATGACGGGGCGCGCCGTGCTGCGGGCCATGGGGAACTCCTCTCGCACCGACTCGCACCTACTGATCGGTGCATGTCAGTCACGCGCTACAACAGGGGGTGGGGCCGGGACATTCCCGGCGGCATCCGCCCCGGCGGCGTATCTCGGTGGCGGAGGCCTCTCCCCCCTCGGTTACAGTGCTCCGCCGGTATCGCGCCGGCGTCGAGAGGAGACACAGCAGTGCGCTTCGGGGCGGGGACCGTGGGGAACGTGGGGCAGGGGCTGACGCTGGCGGCTCTGCTGACGGGGCTGATGACCGGCTGCGCGGCCGAGGAGGCCGATGGGGGCGCGGCGTCGGGGGCGTCCGCGAAGCCGACGACGACCGCCAAGACAGCGGCGCGCGGCGGGTCCGTCGGGGCCTCCGGTTCCGCGTGCGAGCTTCCCGTCACCTTCGACGTCGCCGAGTTCTGGAAGGCGGAGGCGGTCGACGCAGGCGGGGCGACCGCCGCCACCGGGGACCTCGCCGATCTCGCGGACGCCTTCCTGCGCCAGGGGCCGGTCACCATGGCCTGTGAGGTCGACGCCAAGCCCGCGGGGAAGATCGGGTTCCTGCGCGTGTGGACCGGCGAGCCGGGCGACACCGACGCGCGGGCCGTGCTGGAGGACTTCGTGGCCGCCGAGCAGGGGGCGAGCGGGGCGCGCTACAGCACGGTGAAGGCGGGCGACCTCACCGGCGCCGAGGTCGCGTACGTCACGACGAGCGAACTCCTCGACGAGACGAAGAAGGAGCACGCGCTGGCCGTCACCACGCCCGAGGGCCCCGTCGTCCTGCATCTGGGCGGCATGGACACCGCGGAACACGAGGCGATGCTCCCGGCGTACGAACTGGCCAAGAGCACCCTGCGCACCACGTCCGCCGGCTGACGACAGCTCCGCCGACCGCCCCTGCGGCCCCTGCCGGGCCGCGCACGAGCGGACGGCGCGGCCCGGCAGGGGCCGGGCGAGCCGGACGCCCGGGCCGGGGCGAGGGGCCGTCAGCGGCCGGGGGCGAGCAGGGTGCGCATGCGCTCGGCGGCGCGGACCGCGGAGTCGCCGCAGCAGGTGTTGAACAGCACGTGCACCCGCTCGGCCCGCCGCGCGAGCGCGCGGACCCTCGGCACCCACTCGCGGAGCTCCGCGTCGGTGTAGTCGTGCCGGAAGCGGTCCTCCTTGCTGCCGCTGCCCCAGGCCGGGCTGCGGCCGTGCAGGCGCACGACCGCCAGCCGTCCGCAGGTGACGGGCGTGACGGGCGGCACGGCGGTCGGCAGGGACTGCTCCATGTCGACGGCGGCGGTGGCGAAGCCGTACGACCGCAGCAGGTCGGCCGTCGTGTGCTCCCGCTCGCCCCGCCACCAGTCCGGGTGCCGGAACTCGACGCAGACCGGCCACCCGGCGGTGCGCTCGGCGCACTGGCCGAGGAACGCGCGGGCCCGCTCGCCGGGACGGAACCACGGCGGGAACTGGAAGAGGACGGCGCCCAGCCGCCCCGCGTCGCGCAGCGGCCCGATCCCGTCCGTGAACCTCCGCCACACCTCGTCCAGGGCCTTCGGGCCGCGGACGTCGGCGGGCAGACCCGGCGGCAGCACGGCCGACCGGGTGGGATGCCCGGTCAGCAAGGAGAACGCCTTCACGTCGAAGACGAAGCCGTCGGGGGTGCGCTCCGTCCACAGCCGGCCGTTGCGCTCGCCGGGCAGCGCGTAGTAGGTCGCGTCGACCTCCACGACCGGGAAGCGTTCGGCGTAGTGGCGCAACCGCCCCTCCGCGTCGCGCCGCCCCGCCGGATACCAGCCGCTGGAGACGAGCGCCCGGTCCGTCCAGGAGCAGGCGCCGACCAGAATCTCACTCATGGCGTGCCGGTTACCCCGGCGGGACGCGTTCTCCCCCGAGGCCGCGCGGATGCACATCCGGCCAGGTGTGGCGCATTCTTACTGTGTCGCCCATGCGGCGGCGCACGGACGAGGTAGGGCCGAATGACTGGGAGCGCCGGAAACGAGCGGAAGCCGTCCGGGCCACCGCCCGCGCTGCTGACGGGGGCCGTGACGGACGCGCTGCGGGCGACCGACGGCCGCACCGGTGGCGTGTACCTGTGCTCCACCACGTCCCGGCTGCTGCGCCTCGCGGTCCTCGCGGGGCTGCCCGGTCAGCTGTTCCGCCCCTGGTGGCGGGTGCACATGGACCGGCCGTTCCCGGTGGCCGACGTGTACCGGACCGGTGTGCCGGTGGTGCTGGCCAACGCCACCGAGATGATGCGCCGCTACGCGCAGCTCGCGGCGGGCCTGCCCTTCCAGTTCGGTTCGCTCTACGTGCCCGTGGTGGCGGACGGACGGTCCTTCGGCGTGCTGGCCGTCCTGCGCCCGTCGGCGGCCGACGCGGCGGAGGTGCAGGCGGAGCGGGAGCGGCTGACGGCGGTGGCGGACGCCCTGGCCGCCGACCTGCTGCGGCTCGGGGCGGACGGCGGGGACGTCACCTGGGACGAGGAGCCGCTGTGCGTACGGCCGCCGGCCGCCGGGTCGGCCCCGGGGCGCGTCGGACGGTTCGCCTGGGACCCCACGACCGACGTCGTCACGCTCGACGAACAGGCCCGCACCCTGCTCGGTCTGCCCCCGGACGCCTTCCCGGGCACCCTGGACGCCCTGGCCCGGTCCGTCGACCCGACGGACGCCCACCGGCTGCCGGGCCTGCTGCACCGCACGGCCCGCGGCCGGCCGCCGCCGCTGCCGCTCCAGGTGCGCACCACCGAGGGCGGGCTGCGGCTGCTCGAACTGTGGGACGCGACGGGCGTGGCGGCCCTGCCGGGCGACGCCCCGTCCACCGTGCCCCGCCCCATCGCCGGCGTCCTCCTCGATCCGGGCCCCGGCGCCCTGGCCGACGGAGCGGCCGACCTCCTCCCGGAAGGGGTGTTCTGCCTCGACCGGCTGGGGCTGGTCGTCTACGCCAACGCGCGGGCCGGGCACCTCCTCGGGGTGCCCCGGGACCGGCTGGTCGGGCGGTCCCTGTGGGAGGCCGTGCCGTGGCTGAACCAGCCCACGTGCGAGGAGCATCTGCGCGGCGCCCTGCTGTCGCCGGAACCCGCGCACTTCCATGTGCGGCTTCCCGTCCCCACCGACCCCTCCGCCGTCCCCCGGCCGTACGAGGGCGACTGGCTGCGGGTTTCGCTGTATCCGGGCGCGGATCTGGTCACCTGCAAGGCCGTCCCGGCGAACCGCGTGCCCGACGAGTCGGCCCACGAGCCCGTGGAGACGGACACCCCCGCCCCCGGCACCGGCGCCTCGCTCTACCGGCCCATCGTCCTGGCCATCGCGCTGACGGAGGCGGTGACCGCCCGCCAGGTGTCGGCGGTGGTGATGCAGGAGCTGCTGCCCGCGTTCGGCGGCCGCCGGCTCGCCATCTACCTGCTCCAGGAGCGGCATCTGTATCTGGCATGGGAGTCCGGTTTCCCCGAGGGTTTCCTGGCCCCCTTCGAAGGCGTCGGGCTGGACACCCGGCTGCCCGGCGTGGAGACCCTCACCACGGGCCGGCCGCTCTTCTTCGACTCGATGCAGCAGCTGGCGGCCGCCTATCCGGGCATCGACCTCGACGCCTCGGAGGGCGCCCGCGCCTTCCTCCCGCTGATCGCCTCGGGCCGCCCCGTCGGCTCGTGCATCCTCGGCTTCGACCGTTCGCGCAGCTTCAGCTCCGAGGAGCGCACGGTGCTGACCGCGCTGGCCGGGCTCATCGCCCACGCCATGGAGAAGGCCCAGCGCTACGACACCGAGGCCGCCCTCGCCCGCGGGCTCCAGCAGGCCCTCCTCCCCCGGCGGCTGTCCCAGCACCCGCGTGTGGAGACCGCGGGGCGCTATCTGCCGGGCACCGAGGGCATGGACGTGGGCGGCGACTGGTACGACGTCGTGGAGGCGGGGGACGGATTGGCCCTGGTCATCGGGGACGTGCAGGGGCACGGCGTGCAGGCGGCGGCCACCATGGGGCAGCTGCGCAGCGCGGTGCGGGCGTTCGCGCTGGGGGACCGGCCGCCCGAGGAGGTCATGGGCGGCACGAACCACCTCCTGATCGACCTCGACCCCGGCCAGTTCGCCAGCTGCTGCTACGTCCGGCTCGACCCGGCCACCGGGCGGGCCCGGGCGGTCCGCGCCGGGCATCTGCCGCCGCTGCTGCGCCACCCCGACGGCCGGACCGAGGTCGTGGAGCTGGCCGGCGGCGTGGTGCTCGGAGTGGACCCGCGCGCCCACTACCCGGTGACGGAGCTTCGGCTGGACCCGGGCGCGATCCTCGCTCTCTACACCGACGGGCTGGTCGAGCGGCCCGGCCACGACATCGACGACGGCATCACGGATCTGCGCCGGGCCCTGGCCGGGGCCGGGCGCCCGCCGGCCGGGACCGAGCCCGACGGGACCGAGCCCGACGGGACCGAGCCCGACGGGACCGGCGGCCCTTCCCTCGCGGAGGTCGCCGACCGGCTCACCGCGACGGCCCGGCAGGCCGCGGACCGGGCGGACGACATCGCACTCCTGCTGGCCACCCGGCGGACGGCCGAAGTCACGTACGGCAGGCGAGGGGGACACGGTCCGTGACCGTGCGTGACGGCTCTCGCCTCGCGCGGCCCGGCAGTGTAGACATGGCACATGGTCCGACTCCTGGGGCGCTCGGACGCCCGGCCGGCCCGTCGTCCCCGGGGCCCACGCGTCCGACGCACGCCTGAGTCCGCACTGGGCGGGCGCAGTCTCGCGGCGCAGGTGTTCGTCCTCCAAGTGGTCATCGTGCTGCTGCTGGTCGTGGCCGCCGTGGTGGCGCTGCTGCTGCAGGTGCGTCACGACACCACCCAGGAGGCCCGCAACCGCTCCGTCGCGGTCGCGCAGACCTTCGCCAACTCGCCGGGCATCGTCGAGGCGCTGAACGCGCCCGACCCGACAGCCGTGCTCCAGCCCAAGGCCGAGGCCGCCCGCAAGGCGTCCGACATGGACTTCCTCGTCGTCATGAACACCGACGGCATCCGCTACACGCACCCCAAACCGGACCGCATCGGCAAGAAGTTCGTCGGGAACATCCAGCCGGCGCTGGACGGCGGGATCGTCGTCGAGGAGGTCAACGGGACCATCGGCCGGCTGGTGCAGGCGGTGGTCCCGGTGAAGACGGCCGACGGGACCGTGGTCGGGCTCGTGTCGTCCGGCATCACCACCGCCCACGTCGGCGGCAACGCCGACCGGCAGCTGCCGCTCGTGCTCGGCAGCGCCGCCATCGCCCTCGCCCTGGCCACGGCGAGCACCGCGCTGGTCAGCCGGCGTCTGCTGCGCCAGACCCACGGCCTGGGCCCGCGCGAGATGACCCGGATGTACGAGCACCACGACGCGGTCCTGCACTCCGTGCGGGAAGGCGTGATCATCGTCGGCGGCGAGGGCGACCTGCTGCTCGCCAACGACGAGGCGCAACGCCTGCTCGACCTGCCCCCGGACGCCGAACGGCGCCAGGTCCTCGATCTGGGGCTCGACCGGGACACCGCCGAACTGCTGGCCTCCGGGCGGATGGTCTCCGACGAGGTGCACCTGGTCGGGGAACGGCTGCTGGCGATCAACCAGCGGCCCACCGACCTGGCGGGCGGCCCCGCCGGCAGCGTCGCCACCCTGCGCGACTCCACGGAGCTGCGGGCCCTGTCGGGCCGGGCGGAGGCGACCCGCGAGCGCCTCGACATGCTGTACGCGGCCGGAGTGGCCATCGGGACCAGCCTCGACGTCACCAGGACCGCCGAGGAGCTGACGGAACTGGCCGTGCCGCGGTTCGCGGACTTCGCGTCCGTGGATCTGTTCGACGCCGTGCTGGAGGGCGAGGAACCGGGGGCCCGCGGCACGCTGCGGCGCACGGCGGTGAGCGCGATCCGCAAGGGCGCGCCGCTGTACGCGGTGGGCGAGCGGATCCGGTTCGTGGACTCCTCCCCGCAGGCCCGCAGCCTCGGCCAGGCGCGGGCGGTGCTGGAGGCCCGTCTCGCCCAGGCGCCGGGCTGGCGCGCCCAGGACCTCGAACGGACCGAGCAGGTCGTGGAGTTCGGCATCCACTCGCTCATCACCGTGCCCGTGCGGGCCGGGTCCCTGATCCTGGGCGTGGTCAGCTTCTGGCGTTCGGAACGGCCCGATCCGTTCGACCCGGACGAGGTGGTGCTCGCGGAGGAACTGGTCGCGCGGGC
This sequence comes from Streptomyces sp. 3330, assembly GCF_031456635.1. Taxonomy (NCBI): domain Bacteria; kingdom Bacillati; phylum Actinomycetota; class Actinomycetes; order Kitasatosporales; family Streptomycetaceae; genus Streptomyces; species Streptomyces sp. 3330. The sequence continues at coordinate 322,631 of NZ_JAVDVA010000006.1, read as the reverse complement.
GGCCATCTCCATCGACAACGCGCGCCGCTTCACCCGCGAGCACGGCATGGCGGTCACCCTGCAGCGCAGCCTGCTGCCGCGCACGCTGCCGGAGCAGAACGCCCTGGACATCGCCTACCGCTACCTGCCGGCGCAGGCGGGCGTGGGCGGCGACTGGTTCGACGTGCTGCCCCTGTCCGGGGCCCGGGTCGCCCTCGTCGTCGGTGACGTGGTGGGCCACGGGCTGCACGCGGCGGCCACGATGGGCCGGCTGCGCACCGCGGTGCACAACTTCTCCGCCCTGGACCTGGCCCCTGAGGAGCTCCTCGGCCTGCTGGACGAGCTGGTGGCCCGTATCGACCAGGACGAGGCGGACGACGGCGCCGACGGGGCCGTCTCCGGGGCGACCTGCCTCTACGCCATCTACGACCCGGTCTCCCGGCGCTGCACGATCGCCCGGGCGGGCCATCCGCCGCCGGCGCTGGTGCACCCCGACGGCCGGGTCGAGTACCTGGAGGTGCCCGCCGGCCTCCCGCTCGGGCTGGGCGGGCTGCCGTTCGAGACGGTCGAGCTGGAGCTGGCCGAGGGCAGCTCACTGGTGCTGTACACCGACGGGCTGGTGGAGGACCGGGAGCGGGACATCGACACCGGTCTGGAGCTGCTGCGCACCGCCCTGGAGCGGGGCGCGGGCGATCCGCCGGAGGGCGCCTGCCAGGCCGTCCTGGACGCCCTCCTGCCGGCCCGCCCCAACGACGACATCGCGCTGATCGTCGCGCGCACCCGGGCGCTGGGCGCCGACCGGGTCGCCGAGTGGGACGTGCCGGTGGACCCGGCGGCGGTCGGCGAGGTGCGGGCGGCCGTGGTGCGGCAACTGGCGCGCTGGGACCTGGAGGAGCTGTCGTTCACGACGGAACTGATCCTGAGCGAACTGGTGACCAACGCGATCCGCTACGGGAGCGGCCCGGTGCGTGTCCGGCTGCTGCGCGACCGCACCCTGATCTGCGAGGTCGCCGACAGCAGCAGCACCTCTCCGCACCTGCGGTACGCGGCCATGACCGACGAGGGCGGCCGCGGACTGTTCCTGGTGGCGCAGCTGACCGACCGCTGGGGCACCCGCTACACCGCCAAGGGAAAGGTCATCTGGGCCGAACAGCCGCTGCCGTGAGGCGAGTCGGCGGCCCTTCCACTCATAAATGATGCTTATGAGTCCATAGACCGGACCCGCGTACCGAGTAAGGTTTGCCTTAGTTTAGGCTTCCCCCGAGTCGATCTGTCGCCACTCGAAGGGAACCTGATCATGCCCCGCCCCCTGCGGGTAGCCATTGTCGGAGCCGGCCCCGCCGGGATCTACGCCGCCGACGCGCTGCTCAAGTCCGACGTGGCCGCCGACCCGGGTGTCTCCATCGACCTCTTCGAGCGCATGCCTGCCCCGTTCGGCCTGATCCGCTATGGCGTCGCCCCGGACCACCCCCGCATCAAGGGCATCGTCAACGCCCTGCACCAGGTCCTCGACAAGCCGCAGATCCGTCTCTTCGGCAACGTCGACTACCCCACCGACATCAGCCTGGACGACCTGCGCGCCTTCTACGACGCGGTGATCTTCTCGACCGGCGCGACCGCCGACCGCGAGATGTCGATCCCGGGCATCGAGCTGGACGGCTCCTACGGCGCCGCGGACTTCGTCTCCTGGTACGACGGCCACCCGGACGTGCCGCGCACCTGGCCGCTCGAGGCCGAGAAGGTCGCGGTCCTGGGCGTCGGCAACGTCGCCCTCGACGTGGCGCGCGTGCTGGCCAAGACGGCGGACGAACTGCTGCCCACCGAGATCCCGGCCAACGTCTACGAGGGCCTCAAGGCCAACAAGGCCCTGGAGATCCACGTCTTCGGCCGCCGCGGCCCGGCGCAGGCGAAGTTCTCCCCGATGGAGCTGCGCGAGCTGGACCACTCCCCCACCATCGAGGTCATCGTCGACCCCGAGGACATCGACTACGACGACGGCTCGATCGCCACGCGGCGCGGCAACAAGCAGGCCGACATGGTCGCCAAGACGCTGGAGAACTGGGCGATCCGCGACGTCGGCAACCGCCCGCACAAGCTGTTCCTGCACTTCTTCGAGTCGCCGGCCGAGATCCTCGGCGAGGACGGCAAGGTCGTCGGCCTGCGCACCGAGCGCACCGCCCTCGACGGCACCGGCAACGTCAAGGGCACCGGCGAGTTCAAGGACTGGGACGTCACGGCGGTCTACCGCGCCGTCGGCTACCTCTCCGACAAGCTGCCGAAGCTGCCCTGGGACCTCGACTCGGGCACCGTCCCGGACGAGGGCGGCCGTGTCATGGAGGAGTCCGGCGAGCACCTGCAGTCGACGTATGTCACCGGCTGGATCCGGCGTGGCCCGGTCGGCCTCATCGGCCACACCAAGGGCGACGCCAACGAGACGGTGTCGAACCTGCTGGACGACCACGCGAACGGCCGTCTGCACACGCCCGCCTCGCCCGAGCCGGAGGCCGTGGAGGCGTTCCTCGCCGAGCGCGAGATCCGCTTCACCACCTGGGAGGGCTGGTACAAGCTGGACGCCGCCGAGAAGGCGCTGGGCGAGCCGCAGGGCCGCGAGCGCGTGAAGATCGTCGAGCGTGAGGACATGCTGCGGGAGAGCGGCGCGTAGTCCAGGCCCGGGTTCGGCCGGACCGCTCCGGCTGCTCCGGCGGCGATCGGCCGGCCGAACCCCGACCCGCCCGCGTGGCAGTTCGGTCGACGTCATCCCGTTGGCCGCGTGATCGACGCCTGCTAGCGTCCCGGGGTGTTCTCCCTCCACGAGCCTCCCCTGTTCACCCGGCTGCGCGACGCGCGCCGGGTGCTCGTCGCCGGAGCGGGCGGCGGGTTCGACGTGTACGCGGGCCTCCCGCTGATGCTCGCCCTGCGCGCGGCGGGCAAGGAGGTCCATCTGGCCAGCCTCTCCTTCGCCGACCTGCACGGGCTGCCCTTCGAGGTCTGGCTCCAGCCGGACGTCGCGGCCGTCCACCCCGGCATCCCCGCCCGCGGCGACTACTTCCCCGAGCGCACCCTGGCCCGCTGGCTCGAACGGCACGACCTGCCCGCCACGGTGTACGCCTTCCCGCGCACCGGAGTGGAGCCCCTGCGCGCCGCCTACCGGGCGCTCCTCGACCACCTGGGCGGGGTGGACGCGGTCGTCCTGGTGGACGGCGGGACCGACATCCTGATGCGCGGCGACGAGCACGGACTGGGCACGCCCGAGGAGGACATGGCGAGTCTGGCCGCCGTCGACGCCCTCGACGACGTCCCCCACCGGCTGGTGGCCTGTCTCGGCTTCGGTGTCGACGCCCACCACGGCGTGAACCACTCCCTCGTCCTGGAGAACCTGGCCGCGCTGGACCGCGAGGGCGCGTACCTCGGCGCGTTCTCCCTGTCGCACCAGAGCCCCGAGGGCGCCCTCTACCTGGACGCCGTGGCCGACGCCCAGGCCCGCACCCCGAGTCACCCGAGCATCGTCAACGGTTCCGTCGCCGCCGCCGTGCGCGGCGCCTTCGGCGATGTGCGGTTCACCGAGCGGACCAAGGACAGCGAACTGTTCGTCAATCCGCTCATGGCGCTCTACTTCTGCGTCGACGCGCCCGGTCTGGCCCGCCGCAACCTCTACCTGGACCGTCTCGCCGGCACGGTGCTGATGCGGCAGATCAGCACCCGCATCGAGGAGTTCCGCGACGGGCTCCCCCGACTGCGGCAGCCCCGCGCCTTCCCGCACTGAGGGCCCGCCCCGCAGCGCGGTACACGGCGCGGTGAGCCGGTCGTCAGCGGGCCGCGAGGACGCGGCCGCCCGACGAACACGAGGGCCGCGGTCAGCAGCAGCACGGCCGCCGCCCGGACCGCGAAGCCGGCGACCAGCTCCCTCGGCGGGGGACGGACACGCACGGCTCGGCAGGACACTGTTCCCGACGAGGCGTTCAATGGTCTGCATGGGTGTTCGGCAGACGACGAAACGCCATCGGGGGACGTACCGGGCGGCCCTGGCCGCGGCCGCGCTGCTGCTCGTCCCAGGCGTGCTCGCCGCCGCCCCTCCGCCCCAGCCGCCCGCGCAGCTGACGGCGGCGGAGGTGGACGCGGCCGTGGGGAAGCTCGACTCGATCGTGCGGGCCGGAATGAAGCGGACAGGCGTGCCCGGGGTCGCTGTCGCCGTCGTGTACAAGGACCGGGTCGTGTATCTGAAGGGCTTCGGCGTCCGCCACGCAGGCCGGCCCGCCAAGATCGACCCCGACACCGTGTTCGAGCTGGCGTCGCTGTCCAAGCCCCTGGCCTCGACCGTGGTCGCCGGAGCGGTGGGCGAGGGCGACGAGAAGATCGGCTGGGACGACCCCGTGGCCGCCCATCTGCCGGGCTTCGCCCTCAAGGACCCGTGGGTGACGCGGAACGTCACGATGGCGGATCTGTTCGCGCACCGCAGCGGGCTGCCCGACCACGCGGGCGATCTGCTGGAGGACCTCGGCTACGACCGCTCGTACATCCTCGGCCACCTCCGGTACGAGCCGCTGACCCCGTTCCGGGCCTCCTACGCCTACACCAACTACGGCCCGACGGCGGCCGGACAGGCGGTCGCGAACGCCGAGGGCACCACCTGGGAGAAGCTCTCCGAGGACACCCTCTACAAGCCCGCCGGGATGGACTCCACCAGCTCCCTCTTCGCCGACTACCAGGCCGCGAAGAACCGGGCCGACCTGCATGTGAAGGCCCCCGACGGCACCTGGCGGGCCCAGTTCGTGCGCGACGCCGACGCCCAGTCCCCGGCCGGCGGCGCCAGTTCCTCCGCCCGCGACATGTCCCGCTGGCTGCGCCTCCAGCTGGCCGGCGGCAAACTCGACGGCGAGCAGATCATCCCCGCCGAGCCGCTCGAACGCACCCATGTGCCCGCGATCGTCTCCAATCCCCCGCAGACGCCGGCCGGCCGCACGGGCTTCTACGGCCTCGGCTGGAACGTCGGCTACGACGACCTGGGCCGCCTGCGGCTGAGCCACTCGGGCGCCTTCGCCCTCGGCGCGAACACCAACGTCACCATGCTTCCCGCCGAGCGACTGGGCATCGTGGTCCTCACCAACGGCAAGCCGCTCGGGCTTCCCGACGCCATCGCGGAGAGCTTCTTCGACACGGCCCGGCACGGGAAGCCCACGGCCGACTGGCTCGACCTGATCGGGAAGGTCTACGCGCAGCAGGAACAGGCCGAGGTCTCGCCCACCGACTACTCCACCCCGCCCGCGAACGCGGCCGCCGCGCGCCCCGACGCCGCCTGCACCGGGACGTACGCCAACAGCTTCTACGGTCCGCTGACCGTCTCCGCGTCCGGCGGCGCACTGACCATGCGGCTCGGCCCGAAGCCGACGACGTTCCGGCTGACCCACTACGACGGCGACACGTTCAGCTTCCGGACGGTGGGCGAGAACGCCGTCGGCCTGTCCGGCGTCACCTTCCGCGGCGACCGGGACGGCAAGGCGACCCAGGTCACCGTGGAGGCGTTCGACGAGACCGGTCTGGGCACCTTCACCCGCGAGTAGACGGCCGGGAGTCAGCCGTCGTCGCGCGGGTGCGTCTCGATCACCCGGGCCCGCACGTCGGCCCTCAGGTAGGCGCTGCCGTAGTCGTCGGACAGATAGACGCTCATCGTCGGCCCGCTGTCGAAGACGGACGACCCCGGGTTGATCACCAGGTAGCGGCTGGTCGGCTCGGCGACGCCCAGCACCTCGGTGGCCCTGGCGAGCAGCGCCGGCACGGCGCCCCAGTCGTAGACGTCCAGGTCGACGGGGATCGCGCCGCTCATGACGGTGCCGCCCGGCCCGTCCTTCACCGCCACGTCGCCGCCCCGGTACATGTACCGGTCGTAGAGCTTCGGGTGACCGGCGACGGGGGCGTCGGCGATGGCGTACTCGCCGTACACGACCAGGCTGGTGACCTTCGACCCGCCCATGGCGGCGGTCAGCTCGGCCACGGCCGCCTTCAGGCCCTTCTCGCTGAGCAGGTCGACCTTCTCCGCGGCGGCGACCCCGCCGGAGGAGTCGCCGGACGTGGCGCCGGAGGTCGTCTGCCGGGCACTCTGCGACACGGCCGGCTTCGGCGTTGCCGCGCCGCCGGTCCCGCCGCCGTCCGTGCCCGGGAGCAGTGTCCACACCAGAACCCCCGCCAGGGCCGTGCCGAGGACGGCTCCGGTGACGGCCGTCCCGCGGGCGCGTCGCCCTCGGGTCGGCGCGGTGCTGTGCGGCGGGGCCGGGGTGTGCGGCCGGGCGAAGGCGGCGTCGGCGGCCGCGGGCGGGGCGAGGGGGTAGGAGGTCGGCGGAATGTGCCCGCCCGAGGCGGGCGCCGACCCCGACGGATCCGGCGCGTCCCCGGTCACGGCCGCGAGCAGCCGGTCGACCTCCGCCGCGTCGGGGCGGGCCTGCGGGTCCCGGACGAGCAGCGCGGTGAGGACGCCGGTCAGCGGTCCGGCCCGGCGCGGCTCGGGAACGTCCTCACCGAGCACGGCGGCCAGCGTGGCGAGGGTGCTCGCCCTGCGCAGCGGATGGTGGCCCTCCACGGCGACGTACAGCAGCATCCCGAGGGACCACAGGTCCGCGGCGGGACCTCCCTCCTTGCCGCTGACCCGTTCCGGCGCCATGAAGTCGGGCGAGCCGATGACGGCGCCGGTGGCGGTGAGACCGGCGGACTCGCGGACGGAGGCGATGCCGAAGTCGGTGAGCACGGGCCGACCGTCGGGGCGGAGCAGGACGTTGGCGGGCTTCACGTCGCGGTGCTCGATGCCGACGGCGTGCGCGGCGCGCAGCGCGGACAGCACCTCGCGCCCCAGGCGCGCGGCCTCGGCCGGCGTCATCACTCCCCGGTCGAGCCGGTCCTGGAGGGAGCCGCCCTCGACCAGCTCCATCACGATCCACGGATACGTGTTCTCGCCGCCGTCGACGATGTGATGGATCGTGACGACGTTGGGGTGGTGGACGCGCGCCAGCGCGCGGGCCTCCCGCAGGACGCGCTCACGCAGCGTCCGCGCGCCCTCGGGGTCGTACTCGGCGAGGTCCGGGTCCGGAGGCCGTACCTCCTTCACGGCCACGTCCCGGCGCAGCGCCAGGTCATGGGCCCGCCACACCAGGCCCATGCCTCCGCCGCCGAGTCGCCCGACCAGCTCGAAACGACCGTCGACGACGCGTCTGTGGGGTTCCCCTGTGCTCATGGGGGGAGCTTAGGGGTACGGACCGACAGGCCGTGCGTCGGCCAGAGGGGGCACGACGCGAATGGTCCGCGCGAGCCCCGGGCATGCTGTGAGCGAGGTCACCTTCCGCCGGGCCGTGCGGGACCCCTCCCGGACCGCTCCCCCCTTCGCTCGTCGCCCTCCCCCACGAAGGACATGTGCTTTGGCTCTTATGTACCCTGACGCCCCTTCGGCCCGCCGTCCGGGCCGCTGCTGGACGATCCGCGTGGTCGGGCACCGGGACCGCACCGCGTCGGTCACCTGCTCCTCTCCGTGCGTGATGCCGCCGCGCTCCCGGGACCTCGCGGCCCTGCGCCGCTTCGCGGTGGCCCACGCGGCCGCGCACGCCAGAGCGGCGGCGGTCCATCACGACGCCGCCTGCTGGTGCCGTCGCCAGCAGTGCGCGCTGCACGAGGGCACCCGGGTCGCCTGCGCGGGTTCCGTCGTCCTCGTGCTGCGGCACGACCCGGCCGTCGGCCAGGTGTGGACCCTCAGCGAAGTCTGCGCCGCCTGCGCCCCGTTGCTGCCCCACGCCCGCGTGCTGAACCGCGCGGCGCCTCCGCAGCCCCGCGTCCCGGACCCGGCGGCGGGCGCCGGCGCCGAGCCGGGCGGCCGGGGGGCGGGCACGGGCCCGGCGCCCTCCGGACCTTCGACACCGACCGTGGGGCCGCCGCGTCTCGTCCCCGGCGGGTTCAGCGCCCCCGCGTCCGGCACGAGCGCAGGCCCGGAACGGGGCGGCGGCCGACGGCGGGGGGTCGGCGGCCGGCGGGGCCGGACCACCGGGTCGGGGTCGTAGACGGTTCCGGGTGAGTGGGTCAGGGCTCGTACCGGGACTGCGGCGGGATGCGTAGAGGCAGGGCGCCGAGGATCCGGCCCCGGAACTGCGGAGCCGGTGGCCCGCCGCCCCGCACGACGGGCCGGACGTCGGGCCCGCCGTCCGTGGACCGCCCCGCCAGCAGCTCGGCGATGCGCGCGCCGCCGCGCCGTCCCTCCAGGTGCAGACGGCCGACGTTGGCCCGGTCGTCGGCGAGCAAGGTCAGCACGGCGGACGGCCCGGCCGCGTACGTCGCGAGGTAGCCCCCGGCCCCGCGCACCAGCAGCTCGCGGAACTCGCCGCGGTCCGCGAGGTCGACCATCCGGCGTCCCACGCCGAGCGCCGCCGCGGTGAGCGCGGCCATCCCTTCCGGCTGCACGTCCGGCATGTCCTCGGCGAGGACGAGCCCGTCGGCGCCGGCCGCGAGCGCCCCTGTCAGCTCGGGTATCCGGGAACGCAGCCGGTGCAGTTCGTTCAGAACCTCGGTCTCGACGGCCATGACCGTTGCCCCTTCGGCGCGTTGTCGACTGACGCTGATCAAGTGCGGTGCGGCGCGCGGTGGTTCGGATACTCCTGAGGCTACGGAACACAGCGACCGGAAGCGATGGCTCCGGCATTTTCCTTTGGAACATGCCATGCGGCCGGGGCGGGGCGTGTCGGTACGCTCCTCCGGTTCTCGGGTGAGGGGAGTTGCCGGGTGGCCCGGTCAAGCGGACCCGTCCTGCGTACGCAGAGGCTCGTGATGGAACCGATCCGCCGCGAGGACAGCGATGATCTCTTCGAGGCTGTGGTCAGTCGGAGCGGCGCCGATCGCGCTGCTGCGACGCCCGGACGCCGCCGACGGAACGGTGGGGGCCGACCTGCTTGATCGATGGGACGCCACGCGACACCGATCGGCCTTCGGCGACAACGCTCCAGGTTCCCTGCATTCTTCGATGACGCGGGACGGGCGTCCCCGCGTCGAGACGACGGGCCTTTGCGCCTAGAATCAAATATGTGTTCGATGACCTGCCGGAGGACCTGCCCCGTCTGGAGACGCTGCGGGTGTGGCACACGCTGTGGCTGGCCCGCATCGACGCGAAGATCGCGGCGGTTCAGCAACGGCAGGCAGAAGTCGAGCGCGGCCTGCGCCGTCGTCCCGAGCGGCCGGAATGGACGGTCGAGCTGGGCATCGGCGCCGGACGCCCGCCGGTCCAGGTCCACTCCGGAGACTGCCACATGACGGGCGAGCGGCGACGCCCTGTCGGCCGCGACGAAGCCCGCCGACTGCTCGCCGACGGCCTGCGACCCTGCGCCCACTGCCGCCCGGACACCCAGCTCGACATCATCGACTTACCCTGCGGCGCTTTCCCGGCCCTCCTCTGCCCGTGGTGCACGACCTCGGCCCTGAAAGGCCGGCGACCGACCGACCGCCTCGCCGGCACCCTCGCCTGACCGGTCAGGGCCGTCGGCCGGGCACATCGCACCGAGTTCGGGGCCGCGATCGGCCATGGGCTCGGTCCGCCGCGACCACATCCGTCAGGAGCAGTCGTAGGAGAGGTGGCTGGTGGTGGTGCGGTCGAGGGGCGAGAGAATGTGGAGTTCGGCCCGGGCCGCGTAGTGGCCCGGGCCCTGGAAGGTCCACCGCAGATGCAGCCGTGCCTCACGCTGGCCCCGGACCACCACCTCCCGCAGGACGCCCGAGGCGGTGCCGTCGCTTCGGGTCCAGCGGTAGGTGAGGGTGCCGGGACGGCCGTTCGTGGTGACGAGGCCGACGATGTCCGCGGTGCCGCCGCACCCCAGAACCGTCGGCCGGGACGTGACCTCCACCGAGCGCACCGCCACGGACGGCCCGAGGCGCTGCCAGGCGAGGAACGCGACGACCAGGACCAGCACCATCGCCGGCAGGGCGTGTCTGCGCAGCCGCCGACGCGAGGGTGCGGCGGGCGTCGGCACGGCGGGCAGGGTCCTGTGCGTGCGTTGCGCGATGGCGGCGGTCACGCCGGGGCCGAAACGCAGCACGGTGCCCTCGACACGATCCGGCGTCGGCGTCGGCAGGACCTCCGTGGCGGGCGGCGCGACGAGGGTGGCTTCCGGCTCGGGCCTCTGGATCCAGTGACTGGCCAGCACCGTGGCGCTGTACTCGGCGTCGTCGGAGCCGTGTCCGTCCGCCGTCGGGGCGGGCTCGTCGGACGGAGCCAGGTGCACCGTGACGGCGTGCCCGTCCGCCGGAGTCGTGGCGAGCACACGGGTGGGCTCGCCGTCGTCGGCGGACGCCGGGGCGCGGTCGTTCGGATTCGGATCGGTCATCGGATCTCACACTGCCTGGTCAGAATCTGCTGCGAGGCCCCGCCGTCGGCGGAGGCGGGAGTGGTCGTGACCCGCACCGCCCAGTAGCAGCCCTGGTTCTGGAAGCCGTGGTCGGCGGTGAGGGTGTACTGGGTGGCGCCGCTGCGTTCGAAGGTCTGGGACGCGCCGTCCGCGGTGCCGAGCCCCCTCCCGGTGGCGCTCGTGAACCACGAGACGGTCACGGACAGCGGGCCGGTGCCGTCCGTGGTGACGCTGATGGTCGCCGTCCCGGTCGTCGAACCCGTCTGCCGAAAGCCCGTCACCGCGACGTCCTTGACGGCGGGGGCAGACGGCGTGGACACGGTGGGTGAGGCCGCCGTCGGCGTCGCCTCGGTGGTCGGCTCGACGGGTGTGGCCGTCTCCCCCGCCGGAGCCGAGGTCGCCGACGCCGAGGGCTCGCCGGTACCGGGCGTCGCCGTGCCCGAGACCGACAGAGTGGGGGAAGGGGTGGACGTCGGGGACGGAGAGGGGGGTGCCGAGGACGACGCGGCGGGAGCGGTGGGCTCCCCGGAGTCCGCGGCGGCCTGGGCGCCGGTGGTGGCCAGGGCCTGCGCCGCCTGCTGTGGAGCCGCTCCCGGGCTGTGCTGGAGGCCGTAGGCCAGGAGGAGGCCCAGGACCACGGCCGCACCGGACACGAGCATCCCCGCGCGGCCGGGCAGCCACGACCGCACCGGGCCGGGGCCCGGCTGCCGGCTCAGGACCGTGCGGGCGGTGTCCGTGGTGGTCCGGGGGGCGCTGCGGGCCGAGGGCAGCAGCAGCGGCAGCAGTGCCACCACCGCGGCGAGCCGGCCGCGGCCGCGTTCTTCCCAGTCGGGCCCGTAGGCGGCGCCGGCGGCGGCCTCCAGTTCCGTGACGAACTCCTCGGCGTGTCCGGGGCGTTCCGCCGGGTCCTTGGCGAGGCCACGCCGCACCAGTTCCCGCACCGCCTCGGGGACCTCGTCGACGGGGATGGGCGCGTCGACATGCTGCAGGGCGAGTTCGGCGAGGTTGTCACCCGAGTAGGGGCGGTGGCTCGTCAGGCACTCGAAGAACGTGGCCGTGGCCGCGTAGACGTCGGCGGCGGGAGAAGCGGGTGCGCCGGTCCACTGCTCCGGGGCCATGTAGGAGGGGGTCCCCGCCGCGCCGGCACTGGCGCCGGCGTCCACCGCGATCCCGAAGTCGACGAGCTTGGACGAGCCGTCCGGCTCGACCAGGACGTTCTCCGGCTTGTAGTCGCGGTGGACGACGCCGAGGCGATGCGCCTCGGCCAGACCCAGCAGCGACCCCTTGAGGACCACGAGCGCGGCCTCGGCGTCGAACGGGGCCGCCCTGGTCAGCAGCGTCCGCAACGAGACACCGTCCACGAGCTCCATCACGATGGCGGCGCCGTCCGGGCTCTCCACGTACTCGTACAGCCCGGCGACGTACGGGCTCTCCAGTCCGCCGAGGAGCCGCGCCTCCGCCCTGAACTCGTGCACGAAACCCGGCCTCGTGCGCAGCGACTCGCTGAGGTACTTGACCGCGACCGGTACGCCGGTCTCCTCGTGCACGGCCAGCACGACGCGCCCGCTGGCTCCCGCCCCGAGTTCCAGCGACTCGGTGTATCCGGGCACTGCCCATGTGCTCATTCCAACCCCCCAAGGCCGTGGTGCGGCCGGTCTCCCGCCTCTCCGGGACACCGAGCCACGCGAGGGGAGACACATTTCCGGCCACCGCGGTTGCGGTACGGCGCCCGGTGCCCGGTTCTTCCCGCATGCCGCCGGGCCCCACCGCAGGTGGTGGGACCCTCGACGTTCTCCGGCCGCCCGGTCCGCCCGCCGGGGATCCTGCCGGCGGCGCACCTGACCGGCCTCGCGTTGTCCAGGCCCAACAGGGGCCATGGCGCACCTGACCGCCGGGGCCCTGGTGCGCGGGGTGGCGGCCTGGCAGGCTAGTTTGCTCGGGTGAGTCTCCTTGATGATGTAGCCGAGCGCGACGGCTGGCGCTGCTGGGTGTGCGACGAACCGGTCGACCCCGACAAGTCGGTGAACGACCCGCAGGGGCCCAGCGTCGACAGCCGGACGGCCGACCGGAAGGCCAAGGTCGCCGAGCGGCTCGCGCACCGCGGGTGCAACACCCGCAAGGGCGCGGTCAAGGCGGTCATCGCCTGGCCCGACCGTCTGTACGTGGTCGAACCCGCGCCGCTGATCACGGTCGCCGCGAGACTGGAGCGCAAGGGGGGCCGCGAGATGGTCTGCCGTTGTCCGACCAGGCAGGACGCCCAGGAAGCGGCGGACTGGCTGGTGGACCGGTTCTCCCGACTGGTACCGGGACTGCCGGTGACCGCCGGCGTCGAGGCGGGCGGCGGCCAGTTCCTCGTCGTGCTGGCAACCGGCCGCCGCTGACCGGGGATCACCGTACGGACCCGCGACTGCCGGAGCCGCCTGCCGGGCAGGTCGATGCGGTCGCTTCAGCATCCGCATCGACGTGACGGGGCGAAGCCTGCGGCGGGCGCCGGACGGGCGGCCAGGGGCCCGGAAGCCGCCCCGAGGTCGGGAGTCGATCCGCGGTCAGGGGTCGATCCGAGGTCGGGAGGCGATCCGCGGTCAGGGTCGATCCGCGGTCAGGCGGGGAGGAAGGCCTCTTCGGGGGCCTCGTCGAGGACGAAACCGTTGTCGAGCCGGACGCGCACCGTGACGCGGTTCTTCCGTCGCTGGTGGGCGGCCCAGTGCTCCTCCAAGGCCCCCACCTGCTCCTCCAGTTGCCTTCTGCTTTCGGGCGGCATCTGATGGCCGAAGTCGTCGAGGAGCGACTTGAGGCGCAGGTACTCACGGACCTCGTGGCTCTCCTGCCGGTAGTGCTCGTCCACCCGCTCGACGGTGCCCTCGATGCCTGCTGCCAGGGCCACGGAGGCGGCGAAGGCGCCCGTCTCCTCCTGGGGCTCCTCGGCCGGGGTCACCGACCCGGCCAACCGGAGGTCGGCCGCCAGCCGCACCCGTTGGCCCACGTTCAGCGTCATCGATCCTTCGTCTTCCTCGTCGGTGTGTTCCGGTGGGCCTGGCGCCGCCAGGCGTAGCGGAGAGGACAGGATCATCCCACCCCTCGCCTGCGGTCCCGACCCGATCGAAGCCCCCGTCGACCATCGCGGCACACCGGGCGACGGGTGAACGGGAACCCAAGAGGACGCCGGGACCGCTCCGGATCGCACGCGGGCCGCTGCCGACGTTCCGGCCCCCCGCTCCGTACCACCGACAGCCACCCAGGGTCCGCCCCCGGTTGCCCGCCCAAGACGGGGGGAATGGCCGACGAGGCTTGGGGCAGACGGGTGCGTGTATGACCCATGCGTGAAGTGGCGACCAGGGAGACTCCCGATGCTCATGGCACACCCGGCCGTACTGAAGAACCTCGTCGAGCAGTACGAGACCCTGAGCTGCCGGCACGCCGAGAACGGCAGCGAGGAAGCACGCATGCGGATGAACGACGTCGCCTACACCCTGTGCGTGTCCACCGGCACCCGCACCGTCGACGCCGCCCTCACCGCTGCACACCGCCAGCTGCACGGAGCCCGTGCCGAGGACGACTCCCTCCTCACCGCCTGACCAGTGCCCCGCGCGCCTCGCCCCGGCCGGCCATGAGCGCCGGGGCGCCCGGAGCGCTGATCGCACGGCAGGCGTGTCCACCCGGGGTGCGGGACGCAGGGACGGTCACGTTCCGATGGCGTCGAGTGCGGTGACCGCGTCGGCGGGCAGGGCCAGGTCTGCGGCGGCGCTGTTGTCCCGCAGGTGCGCCGGTGAGGAGGTGCCCGGGAGGAGAACCATGGAGGCGGAGCGCTGCAGCAGCCATGCCAGGGCGACCTGCTGCCGGGAAGCGCCCGATCGCTCGGCGACGGTGGTGAGTTCCTGTGACTGCAGGGGGCTGAACCCGCCGAGCGGGAAGAACGCGGCGTAGGCGATGTTCTCGGCGGCGCAGCGGTCCACCAGTGCGTCGTCGGCGCGGTGGGCCAGGTCGTAGAGGTTCTGCACGGTGACGACGGGAGCGATGGCCTGCGCCTCGGTGAGCTGCGTGTCGGACACGCCGCTCAGGCCGAGGTGGCGGATCAGTCCCTGTTGGCGCAGTGCGGCCGTCTCCTCGGCCAGTTTCCCGATCCGCCGGCCGCCCGTCCGTTGATCCACATTCCACAGCGGGTAGAGGAACCGGCATGGCTGACGTGGTGGAAGCGGGACTGTGGGGGCTGGTGGCGGGCTCGGCGCTGCTGCTCGGTGCCGCCTTGGGGTACGGGCTGCGGGTGCCGCAGAAGGTGATCGCCACCGTGATGGCCTTCGGGGCCGGGGTGCTGATCTCAGCGGTGTCCTTCGAACTGGTCGGGGAGGCCTACGAGGAGGCGGGGCTCGCTCCCGCGGTCGTCGGCACCCTCATCGGCGCCGTCGCCTACACCGGCGGCAACGTGTGGCTGGCCCGTCGGGGCGCCCGCCACCGCAAGCGCTCCGGACACGCGCATACGCAGGCGCAGCCCTCGGAGGCCGAACAGGGCGGGTCCGGGACGGCGCTCGCGCTGGGCGCCCTGCTCGACGGAGTACCGGAATCCGCGGTGATCGGCGTGAGCCTGCTCGACGGCGGCGCGGTCAGTCTGGTGACCGTGGCCGCGGTGTTCATCAGCAACGTCCCCGAGGGGCTGTCCAGTTCCGCGGGGATGAAGAAGGCCGGCCGCACCAAGGGATACGTCTTCGGTGTCTGGGCGGCGATCGCGGCCGCCAGCACGGTCTCGGCCGTCCTCGGCTACACCGTGGTCGGCTCCTTCTCCCCCGCCGTGATCGCCGCGGTGACCGCGCTGGCGGCCGGGGCCATCCTCGCCATGGTCGCCGACACGATGATCCCCGAGGCGTTCGACGACGCCCATCTGGCCATCGGACTGATCACCGTCAGCGGCTTCCTCGTGTCCTTCGCCCTCTCCCATGCCTGACCACGCCGACCGGGAGCCGCGCTCGGCGAGGGGCTCGGATGGATGCCTCGACGGTCAGCCGGTCTTCCTCTTCTCGTCGTCCACGATCTCGGCGTCCACCACCTCGTCCTCCGCTCCCGGGGCGCCCGGGGTCTGCGCGCCGGAGGGCTGCTGGGTGCGCGCCTGCTCGTACATCGCCGTGCCGATCTTCTGCGCCGCCTGCGCCGCCCGGTCCATGGCCTGGCGGACCGCCGCTGCGTCCTCGCCCTTGAGCGTCTCCTTCAGGTCGGCGAGCGCCGTCTCGGTCTCGGATCTGGCGTCGGCCGGGATCTTCTCGGGGTTGTCCTTGATGAGCTTCTCCGTCGAGTAGACGAGTTGCTCGGCCTGGTTGCGGGTCTCCGCCGCCTCCCGGCGCCTGCGGTCCTCCTCCGCGTGCTGTTCCGCCTCCCGCATCATGCGGTCGATGTCGTCCTTGGGAAGCGCCGAGCCGCCGGTGACGGTCATCCTCTGCTCCTTGCCGGTGCCGAGGTCCTTCGCCGAGACGTGCATGATGCCGTTCGCGTCGATGTCGAAGGCCACCTCGATCTGCGGGACACCGCGCGGCGCGGGCGGCAGACCGGCGAGTTCGAACATGCCGAGCTTCTTGTTGTACGACGCGATCTCGCGCTCGCCCTGGAAGACCTGGATCTGCACCGACGGCTGGTTGTCCTCGGCCGTGGTGAAGGTCTCCGAACGCTTCGTCGGGATCGTCGTGTTGCGCTCGATCAGCTTGGTCATGATGCCGCCTTTGGTCTCGATGCCGAGGGACAGCGGGGTGACGTCGAGCAGCAGGACGTCCTTGACCTCGCCCTTGAGCACACCGGCCTGCAGGCTGGCGCCCACGGCGACGACCTCGTCCGGGTTGACGCCCTTGTGCGGGTCCTTGCCGGTCAGCTCCCTGACCAGCTCGGTCACCGCCGGCATCCGCGTCGAACCGCCCACCAGGATCACGTGGTCGATGTCGGACACCTTGATCCCGGCGTCCTTGATCGCGTTGTGGAACGGCCCCTTGCAGCGCTCCAGCAGGTCGGACGTCAGCTGCTCGAAGCGGGTGCGGGTGAGCTTCTCGTCCAGGTGCAGCGGGCCTTCCGCGGAGGCGGTGATGTACGGCAGGTTGACGTCGGTCTCCGAGGAGCTGGACAGTTCGATCTTCGCCCTCTCCGCCGCCTCGCGCAGCCGCTGGACGGCCATCTTGTCCTGGGACAGGTCGATGCCGTAACCGTTCTTGAACTGCTGGACCAGGTGGTCCACGATCCGCTGGTCCCAGTCGTCACCGCCCAGGTGGGTGTCACCGTTGGTGGACTTCACCTCGATGACGCCCTCTCCCATCTCCAGCAACGACACGTCGAAGGTGCCGCCACCCAGGTCGAAGACGAGGACCGTCTGGTCGTTCTCCCTGTCCAGCCCGTAGGCCAGTGCCGCCGCCGTGGGCTCGTTGATGATCCGCAGGACGTTCAGACCCGCGATCTCACCGGCCTCCTTCGTCGCCTGCCGCTGCGAGTCGTCGAAGTAGGCCGGTACGGTGACGACGGCGTCGGTGACGTCCTCACCGAGGTACGCCTCCGCGTCCCGCTTCAGTTTCTGCAGCACCCGCGCGGAGATCTCCTGCGCGGTGTACCGCTTGCCGTCGATGTCACCGTGGTCCGGGAACGCCCACGCACGGTCCCCCATGTGCCGCTTGACCGAGCGGGCGGTGCGTTCCACGTTGGTGACCGCCTGCCGCTTGGCGACCTCGCCCACGAGAACGTCGCCGTTCTTGGCGAAGGCCACGACCGACGGCGTGGTCCGTGCCCCCTCCGTGTTGGTGATGACGGTGGGCTCGCCGCCTTCCAGGACCGAGACCGCCGAGTTCGTCGTACCGAGGTCGATGCCGACCGGACGCGCCATCTGGAATCTCCCTCCTCGTTCCTGCCCTGCCTGCCAGGGCCTTGTTCACCTGCGGGGCGTTCACCTGTGGGGCTCCCATCGGACCGCACCCGCGCGCCATGGCGGTGCGGGGGCTGTGGCGCCGAGCACGGCGACGCACCCGCGCGGGGCGGCCGGGGCGGCGCCGGAGCCCGCGCAGACCCGACCGGGCTGCGGTACGTCCCCCGGCACCGCCGGTCGTAGGCCGCGCGCCGAAGGGGATCGTGCAGCGTCTCGTACGCCGAGCGCAGCTGTCCGAACCGTTCCGCGGTGAGGGCGTCCACTCGGGTGTCGGGGCTGTTCCCGCACCCGACGCCGGTAGGCGGAGATGATCCTCCCGGCCGTGGCGGAGGGTTCCACCCCCGGCACCGCGTACAGGTCCGGCGTCTCCATCGAGGCCACCTCCTCGACGCTGCGAGCTGCTCTTCGTGACCGACTTGCCTATTAGCCTGGATAAAACTTGAGTGCCCTCTTGTCAAGGCCAGGGCGGGAGAGCGAAGGAGGAGGCGGTGCGGAGGACCGCCTCGCCACCTCACGAGCGCCGTTGCACGGCCGCATCCAGTTCAGGGCCCACCGGCTGAGTCAGCGGCTCCCCCAGCGCCCAGCCGATCACCATCTCAGCGACCGTGTGCAGCTTGATGTTGGCGTGCTGGGAGACCTCACGCAGCACCTCGAACCCGGCGTCCGGCGGGATCCGGTGGACCGCGATGAGCACACCGATGGCCTGATCGACCACCGCATGGGAAACGACCGCCTGCCTCAGCTGCGCGTTCTCCTGCTCCATGGCCACTGTGGCCTTCCGTGCGCCGTCAGGAAGTCGCCGCTGGTCGCGGTCGCGGGAAGAGGTCGTCATCACCGGGTCTCCATGCCGGGGTCAGTGCTCCCGTACACCTACCCCGGGCCCGAAACCGTCAGACACCCCGCACCCGAAACGAAGATCGCGCAGAGGCCGAGGGAGCAGATCGCCGCGGCACGAAGGGTGCTCGCACGAAGGGTGCGCCGGATTCATCGGCGGACACCGGGTAGGCGCACGGCATGTATCTGCCGAAACCGTTGAAGGTGCTCTTACTCGGCGTCGCCGTCTACACGTTGCTCGTGCTGATGTTCCGTTACGGGCGCGGGGGCATGTCATGGGACCACTCGCTCCTGGTCGCCCTGGTGACGGCGCCGGTCGCGCTGCTGTGGGGGTGGGTCCGGGATCACTGGAACGACCGGGCCCGAGAGGCCGGTGCGAGGTGGCGGCGCAGGAGGCAGAGCCGACCCCGCCGCGACAGGCCCGAGGCCCGACACGGCTAGCTCGTGCGGCGCGGTGGGCTCGCGGTCTGCCACGGAGTTGGAGGGCGGGGCGATCTCGGTGTGACGCAGGCCATGCCACGAAAACCTAGTAACCACTAGTCTTTCGGCTTCATCATCACCTGGGTGTCGGAACCAGCACGACACAAGGCGTGTCTGCGGTGCTCGCGACCGGGGCATCCGCACGAGCCGAGGCGCGTCCGCCCGGCGGACGCGGCGCCCTGCTCCGGGGCCGGTGCAGCGCGCCCTCCGCGACGAGTCCGGACGGAGCCGTACCGATGACCACGACCCAGCACGCCGACAGCGACGACGCACGGACGGACGGGTGGGCCGGGCCGCCCCGTTTCCTGCCGCCGGTCGAGCCCCTGGTGCGCCCTGACGGCAGCCGCCACTACGCCGGTGTGACCTACGCGGTCGCCTTCGGGTACCGGCCGCTGCAGCTGGACCTCTGGGTGCCGGTCGGCGCCGAACGGCCGTCGCTCGTCGTGTGGATCCACGGCGGAGGCTGGATGTTCGGCGACCGGCGCGTCCTCCCCGAGACACTGCGCCCCGGCCAGATGTTCGACGAACTGCTCGCCGCGGGCCTGGCCGTCGCCACGATCGACTACCGGCACGCGCTGGAGGCGCCGTTCCCGGCCCAGTTGCACGACGCGAAGGCGGCCGTCCGCTACCTGCGCGCGCACGCCGAGGAACTCGGCATCGACACCTCGCGCGTCGCGGTCGCGGGCGAGTCCGCGGGCGGTCATCTCGCGGCCCTCGTCGGCCTGACCTCGCACCGCCCCGACCTGGAAGGCTCGCACGGTGTCGTCGGCCCCTCCAGCGCCGTCGACACCGTCCTCGACTGGTACGGACCGTCCGACCTGTCCACCATGCCCCGGCAGACGGCGCCTGCCGAGGTGCTCGCCGCACTGCCGGAGGAACTGCGCACCCCGCCCGAGGACCAGCTCGTGCGCGGCCTCGACGGGCGGGACCTGGCCGACGCCAGCCCGATCACGCACGTCACGCCCGAGGCACCGTCGTTCCTGCTGGTGCACGGGACCGCGGACTGGCTCGTGCCCTACGCGCAGAGCGAGGCGCTCGCCGCCGCCCTGACGGCGTGCGGAGCCACGGTCCGGCTCGTCCCCGTCGCGGGGGCGGGACACATCTTCTCCGGGTGCGCCGACGTGTCGGCCGTCGTGCGTCTCTCGGTGGACCACCTCGCCGGGACACTGCGCGGCATCCGGACATAGCCGGTCGCGGCGTTCACGCCGCCGCCCCCCTGAGCCCGCACGTCACCGGCCGCCGGCTAGGCGGCGGGGGTGAGTTCGGCGCGGCCGAACAGCAGGGCGTAGCCGGTGGGGAGCCGGCTCAGGATGCGGGTGACAAGGTCGGGGCCGGCATGGGCGGCGACGGCGGACAGGACGGATCCGGTGTCCCAGCGGGTGGTGGCCAGCGAGGCGCCGTTGCGGGCGGCGAGGTCTTTCACGAACGCCCAGCCGGTCAGGGGCCGGGTGTCGGGGATCTGCGCGGTCAGCACGCGTGCGGCTTCCAGAGGCAGGCAGGCGGCCAGGTCGACGCGTTCGTCGCCGGTCACCTGGCGTCCGAGTCCCGCGAGGACCAGGCGGACGACTTCGTCGGCTCGCTCGCGCGTGGGGTAGGCGCCCTCGTAGCGGACCTTCTCCAGCATCTGCTCGTACGCCGCTCCGTACGGCTGCTGGTGCTCAAGCGGTACGCGCACGTCGGAGATCACTGCAGTGCATGCCTTTCGTGGAACCGGAATGGGTGGGGCGGTGCCGGGAGTTCGGCACCGGCGGTCATGATCAGATGGTCCGGGGGCGGCCGAAGAGGAGGTCGTAGCCGGCGGGGAGCTGGAGCAGGATCTGGCCCAGCAGGTCTTCGTCGACGGCGTCGGCGACGGTGGACAGCACGGCGCTGACGTCCCAGGCCGCGGTCTGCTCGGTGGCGCCCTCGATCCATGCGGCGGTCGCCCGGACGAACCGCTCCGGGGAGAGCGGTTCGGCGCTCTGGAGCGGGTTGAGCAGGATCAGGGCGAAGCCCTCCGGCAGGCGCGCCGCGAGCTGGGCGCGGACTCCGCCGACCAGGTGCGCGCCGAGCAGGGCGAGCACCACGCGCGCCGCGCGCTCGGCTTCCTCCGCGGTGCCGTATTCACCGCGTTCCTTCACATGGTCGAGGAACACTTCGCGTCGCAGAGCCATTTCGCCGCCGCCCCTTTCCTCTTCGGACTGCCCACGGGGGCGCGGAGAGCGGGTGAGGGGGAGACCACGTGCCCGTTCTCCGCACCGGTCCGGCCGATGTCAGCCGGAGATCTCCTTGCGGCCGGACCCCGCGCCGACGGAGATCTTCCGGGGCTTGGCCCGCTCGGCGATCGGGATGCGCAGAGTGAGCACGCCCGCGTCGTAGTCGGCCTGGATCCGCTCGGTGTCGAGGGAGTCGGCCAGCACGATCTGGCGGGAGAAGACGCCCAGCGGGCGCTCGGACAGTTCCATCTGCACGTCGTCGGCCTTCGTCACCGGCCGGCGCTCGGCCTTGACGGTGAGCATGTTGCGCTCGACGTCGATGTCGATCGCGTCCGCGGTGACACCGGGGAGGTCGAAGGCCACGACGTACTCGTCGCCCTCGCGGTAGGCGTCCATCGGCATCGCCGACGGCCGCGACCAGGTGGCCGGGACCGTCAGCTGCTGCGTCAGCCGGTCCAGCTCACGGAAGGGGTCAGTGCGCATCAACATCGGAAAGCACCTCCAGCAAGTTCCAGGCAGTTGCTGCCAATGCGCTCACTGACACCGTTGTAACATGTCATCCAATGGATGACAAACACGATGTCGTCTCCATGATGACGACCCGAGGGAGGCGTCCGTGACCGCAGCCGACCAGCCGTCCACGACCACCACGAGCGCCCACGGCCCGGCGTCGTTCCTCGCCGCCGTGGCGGCCCTGAACGCCATAGACGACGCCCTGCGCGACGCCCAGCGGGACGCTCCGGGCCCGCCCGACGGTCCCCGTCCCGGGCCGGAGCAGGCGCTGGCCTCCCTGATGCTGCTGCGCCAGGTGCGCGAGCGGCTCGCCGGATGGGAGACCGGCCTGATCGAGACCGCCCGCGACGCGGGCGCCAGCTGGGCCGACCTCGCCCATCCCCTCGGCGTCGCCAGCCGCCAGGCAGCCGAACGCCGCTATCTGCGCGGCCGCCCCGGCCCCGCCGGGACCACCGGCGAGCAGCGCGTGACGGCCACCCGGCAGGCCCGTGCCGCCGAACGCACCACTGCCGCCTGGGCCCGCGCCAACGCCGCCGACCTGCGCCGCGTCGCGGGCCAGATCACCGCCCTCACCGATCTGCCCGCCGCCGCCGGCCGTCGGCTCGACAAGCTCCACGCGGCCCTCGCCCACGACGACCCCGCCGACCTCATCGCCCCCCTGACCGCCACCCGCCCCTACCTGGCCGCCGCCCACCCCGACCTCGCCGCCCGGCTCGACACCCTCACACCCCCGTGACCCCGACGGCCCGGATGAGGGCCGTCGGGCCGTCGGGGTGGAGCCCGGAGGGACGGTGGAGTCCACTCGGCGGCGGGGACCGGAATGTGCTCACCGCCGCTGCGCGATGGAAACGGACTCGGCGGCGGGAGCGGAGGGCGGTTGCCAGCCCAGGACCGCGTCCAGGGCCCTCAGCGACAGCGCCTGCGGCGTCGCCCGCAGGGCCAGGTTCCGGACGGACACGGCCAACGGGTGGGAGAGCCGGGCGAGTTCGCCGATGCGCCGGGAGCGGCGACTGATCCGGGTGGTCCGGCGGTGCCTGGCCTTCGTATAGGCGGCGAGCGCGGTCGGCACGTCCGCGGCAGGCGCGAGGAGATGCGCCGCGACCACGGCGTCCTCGATCGCCTGGCAACCGCCTTGGCCCATATTGGGGGTCATCGCGTGGGCGGCGTCGCCGAGCAGGGCCACCCGGCCGACGTGCATCCGGGGCAGAGGCACGGCCAGATCGTGGAACTCGTGGTGGAGTATGCCGACCGGGTCCGGGTCCCGTCGGTTCAGCCGGTCCAGCAGGGTGGGTATCGGATCGTGCCACGCGCCGAAGCGCCGGGTCAGCTCCGCGCGATGGTCGGTCACCGGCTTCGCGCCGGGGCCGGACACGGCGGTGGCGTAGACGTAGACACGGCCGTCGGCGAGGGGAACGACGCCGAACCGCTCGCCTCGCCCCCAGGTTTCGGCGGCCTGCTGGGCAGGCAGGCCGGCCCCGGACAGCACCGCCCGCCACCCGGCTTCACCGGCATGACGTACCCCGCGGTGATCGGGGAAGAGCTGCCCGCGGAGCACACTGCGCATGCCGTCTGCCGCCAGTACGACGTCGGCACGCAGCTCTCCTGCCGACGTACGCACGGTCACGCCGTCCCCTGTGTCGTCCAGGCCGGTCACCGACACGCCCAGACGCACGACGCCGTCCGGCAGCGCGGCCGCGAGGGTGTCGATCAGGAAGCCTCGATGCACGGCGATGGCGGAGAGCCCGTAGCGCGCGGACACGGCGCCGCCGTCGGACCGGCTCAGCCAAGCGCCGTCGGGCGTCCGCAGCCCGACCTGACCCGGCAGGGCGTCACCCGCCCGGAGGCCGGGACCGACGCCGATCGCGTCCAGGGCGCGCAGTGCGTTCGGGGCGAGCACGATGCCCGCGCCGGCGCCCGTGAGCGCGGAGGCCCGTTCGCACACGGTGACGCGCCATCCGAGGCGGCTCAGGCCCACCGCCGCGGTCAAGCCCCCGATTCCGCCCCCGGCCACAACGGCATGACGCACCTTCATGGCGACCGTCTCCCTCCGCACCCCACACCTCTACATCTGTAGAGGCGACATGCCCGCACTCTACATCTGTAGAGTGCGGGCATGTCCATCCCTGACCGTCGGGACCTGATCGCCGATGCGGCCATCAGCACCGTGGCCACCGCCGGGCTGCGCGGCCTGACCCACCGCGCGGTCGATGCCGCCGCTGGTCTGCCGGCCGGCAGCACGTCGTACTACTTCCGCACCCGCAGCGCCCTGATCGGCGCCTGCTACCTCCGCCTGGCCGCGCTCTCGGTCGCGGACGTGGACCGATGGGCCGTCGACCACGGGCCGCCGGACCTGGACTCGGCCGCAACCGCACTGGCCACGCTGCTGCACCACTGGCTGACGACGGCGCGCGACAGGCAGCTCGCCCGGTTCGAACTCAGCCTGGAGGCGACCCGCCGGCCGGAGCTGCGCGCCGAACTGCAGACCGCGGGCCTCGCCGCACGGTCGAGGGCCACCGCCCTGCTGTCCGCGCTCGGGGCTCCCCGTCCGCAGCGGGCGGCGGAGCTGCTCGTCGCCTGGACCGACGGCCTGCTGTACGACCGGCTCGCCGGGGCGCCGGCCGCGACCCGCGCCGTGCCCGACGTGACCGAACTGACCTCGACGGCCCGCCGGATGATCGAGGCCGCGCTTCCCGCCTGACCGGACTCGACGACCTGGCACGTGTGACCGTGCCCTGGAGGCGTGCCAGGGAAGGAGGAAGCGCCCGGCATGCGCTGCTGAAGGACTGCCCTGGGGGCGGGAAGACGGCTCAGGGGCGGAGCATGTCCGTCATGGGCGAAGGCGGCGGGATCAGCCCCGGCAGCAGCCAGGGCTGGAACAGGCTCAGCACCGCGAGCACGACGAAGGCGGCACCGACGACCTGCGAGAGGACGGGGCCCAGCCGCCAGAGCTTCTCCACGAAGATCACCACGGCCACCGCGGCCATCGCCAGGACGTTCATCACGCCCAGCGGGACGAGCACGACCATCAGCCCCCAGCAGCAGCCGACGCAGTACGCCCCGTGATGCGCCCCGACCCGCAGGTCGCGCGCCCGGGGCCGGAAGCCCGCGTAGCGTACGAGCTGGCCCATCGGGCTCCGGCAGTGCCGCAGGCAGAGGTCCTTCCACGGACCGAACTGGTACAGCCCGGCGATCAGGAAGGCCCCGGCGCCGATCCAGCGCCCCGCGCCCGGGTGCTCGTCCACCAGGGCCCCGGTCGCGGCGAGGAGCCCGTAGGCGATCAGGCCGAAGGCCGTCCAGGCCAGCAGGTACCCGCCGGCGAACTGGGCGGTACGCGCCACCCGCACCAGGCCCGTGGGCGACCGGCGCCCGATGGCCCGCACCCAGGTGAGGGCCACCGGGGCCACCGACGGGAACATCATGGCGATCATCATGACCAGCCACAGCAGCAGGAACAGCGGGACGCCCATACCCATGGTTCCCGGCTCGACCCCCATGTCCCGGGCCTGGTCGACCACCAGCACCCACGCGAGGACGGCGATCGACGCCATCACGGACCAGGCGAGCGCGAGCTGCCGGGCCGACTGCAGATTCGCCGGACGCAGTGGGGGTGACAGGGCCTTCCGGTCGAGGCGCACACCTCCAGCACATCACGGCGGACCTGCGCGTGCGCGCGGGGACGCGGGGCGCGGAACGCACCTGCCCGGTCGATCCCCGCGGTGGGACAATGGAGGTGGACACGCGTACGCGCCGGGCGTGGGCCGGAGACGGTTCCCGGGGGCTCTGCCGTCCTCCCGAGACCGACGTCCCGGCAGGGTCACGAGGAGGCAGGGACATGTCCGAGACGATGGCGGCCGTTCCCCGGTGGCACGCGGCGGGCGACTGGTTCGACACCTGCAAGTGCGACGTGCCCTGCCCCTGCTCGTTCGCGCAGCAGCCCACCCACGGCGACTGCGACGGCATCCTGGCCTGGCACATCCGCGAGGGCCGCTACGGCGACGTACGGCTGGACGGCCTGAACGTACTGATGCTGGCCTCGTTCGTCGGCAACATCTGGGCCGAGCACACGGACGTGTACGCCGCGGTCTTCGTCGACGAGCGCGCCGACGGCCCCCAGCGCGAGGCGCTTCAGATGATCTTCGGTGGGCAGGCCGGCAGCTGGCCCGCCGAGATGGTGAGCATGATGGGCGCCGAGATGCGCGGCATGGAGTTCGCCCCCATCGAGATCGAGGTCGCCGACGACCTCGCGAGCTGGCGGGCCGTGGTACCGGACCGGGTGGAGGCGAGTGCGGTCGCGCTCACGGGACCCACGACCCCGGAGGGAGCGCGCGTCCAGTCGACCAATCTGCCCGGAGCGGAGACCGGACCGGGCCAGGTCGCGACCTGGGGCCGCTCGACGGTGGACAGCGCCGATGCCCACGGCTTCCTCTGGAGCCGCGAGGGCCGGTCCAGCAAACACATCACCTTCGACTGGGCCGGGCCCGACTAGACGACTCTTCAGATCGTCGGGGCCACCCTTTCGGATCATCGGATCGTCGCCCGCTCGGCGGTGGTCCCCCGTCCCTTCACGCCGGTCCCGGACGCCCGGACGCCACCTGGCGTACGTGTCGGCCCGCGCCGACGGTCTCCTCCGCCGTGTCCGGCAGCCGCAGGACCGCCTCGGCGCCCTCGGGCACGGTGACCGCGACCGTGCAGATCCCGTCGGCGTAGCTGGACCAGCCCGGGGTGAGCAGGTCCTCGGAGGCGCGCCGTCCGTTCACCCACGCCTCGACGACGCCGAGGGCGGACAGGTACAGCGTCGCCGAGACGACCTCCCCGTGTCCCTCGGCCAGCCGGACCTCTCCGCGCAGCAGGGGGGGGCTCCGCCGAACTCGTCGTCGGGGGTGATCGGACGGGCGCGCCAGGGGCGTGGGGGAACTCCAGGGGTGCCGGGGGTGAGGGAAGAGCGGCGGCAGGGGGTACCGCTGAGGGGACCGGCACTCCGGGACCCGGTCAGGAGGGTCCGGAGTGCCGGTCCCCGGCACTGGGCGGATCAAGCGGGCAGGGCGGCCGGACCGATCCCCGCGCCGTTCGACCGCGCGGTGTCGCCGAGCCAGTGCGCGCTCGGCTTGGGCGTGCGGGTCTGGGTGTCGCGGTCGACGGCGACGAGACCGAACTTCGGACGGTAGCCGAAGATCCACTCGAAGTTGTCGAAGGCCGTCCAGGCGATGTAGCCGCGGACGTCGATCCCGTCGGCGAGGCACGCCGAGACGCCCGCCACCGCGGCGCGCAGATAGTCCAGGCGCTGGGTGTCGTCCTCGGTGGCGAGGCCGTTCTCGGTGACCAGGACCGGCACCCCGGCGACGGCCGCCGCCTCCCGGACGGTCGCCTCCAGTCCCTGCGGGTAGATCTCCTCGCCGAGCTGGTTCACGGGCGCGCCCGCCGGGGCGGGGGCGAGACCGTCGGCGTCGAAGACATGGCGGCCGTAGGTCTGGATGCCGACGAAGTCGTCGCCCCGGGAAGCAAGCAGATAGCGCTCGTTGACCTCGCGCCGCACCGTCGCGGCGCGCTCCTCGCCGCCGGGGGCCGCGTGGATGTCGGAGTTCGCCAGCGTCCAGCCGACCATCAGGTCCGGACGGGAGGACTTGATCGCCGTCACGGCCGCGCGGTGCGCGGCCAGCTTCACCTCGAAGCCGGCTTCGGACGCCGTGAACTGGAACGGCGCCACCCGTCGTGCCTCGATGCCGAGGCGTTCGGCGGCCGCCGCCCACATCGGCACCGACGCCCGGTGCTCGGGGGCCTCGCCGCCGATGCCGATCGCCGCGAGCAGCGCCGGGAGGTTCGGCTCGTTGAGGGTGCAGGCCACGTCGACGAGGTCGCCGAGGTGCTCGGTCACCGCCTCGCAGTAGCGGGCGAAGCGCGCGGGCGTCCCGGGGTCCTCCCAGCCACCGGCCGCGAGCAGCCAGGCGGGCGAGGTGAAGTGGTGGTAGGTGACGACGGTCCTCAGGCCGTGTTCCCGGCAGGCCTCCAGGACCCGGCGGTAGTGGGCGAGGGCCGCCGCCGAGAACTGCCCCTCCTCGGGCTCGATCCGCGCCCACTCCAGGGAGAAGCGGAAGCTGGTGAGGCCGAGGGAGGCCAGCAGCGCGATGTCCTCGCGGTAGCGGTGGTAGTGGTCGATGGCGTCTCCGGAGGGCTCGGCGAAGATCGTGCCGGGAACGTTCTCCAGGAGCCAGGTGTCGCTGTTGACGTTGTTGCCCTCGACCTGGTGGCCGGCGGTGGCGACGCCCCAGTGGAAGCCGTCGGGGAAGGGGGCGTGGGGGGTGGCGTTCATGGTGTCCTCTCGGAACCCGCTCAGCGGGCGCCCTTGACGAAGGTGACGGTGATGCTGCCCAGCAGGCACAGGGCGGCCGCCCCGAACCACAGGAGCCGGTAGTTGTGGCCGGCGCCGAGCGCGAGGACGGTCGGCGCTGCGGCGGGCACGAGGATGTTGGGGATGTTGAGGGCGAGACCGAACACGGCCATGTCCTTGCCGGTGTCGCGCGCGTCGGGCAGGACCGCGGCGCAGAGGGCGAGGTCGGTGGTCAGGTAGGTGGCCTGGCCGACCGCGAAGACCACCCACGCGACGGTGAACTGCGCGAACGTGGTCGAGGTGGCGCCGATGACGAGGGCGAGTGCCATCAGCACGGCGGCGATCGCGACCAGCGGCTTGCGGCGGCCGGTCTTGTCGGCCAGCCATCCCGAGCCGGTGAAGAACAGCATGCTGACCGGGGCCGAGATGAGCGAGAGGGTGCCCGCGTTCGCGCCCGCCTCCGCGATCGGCATGTGCAGGCCGTCCATCATGAAGTAGACGAAGTACGAGAACATGGCCGTCATGGCGATGCCCGCGAGGAGCCGCGAGAGCCAGACCCAGGCGAAGTCCGGGTGCCGGCGCGGGTTGACCACGAAGGTGCGCGCGATGGCCTTGACGTCCAGCGGGGGCAGCTCGCCGCGGAACTTCACCGGGTCCTTGTAGAGGAACAGCAGCGGCAGGCTGAACGCGATGGCGAGCAGGACCGGGACCGTCATCATCAGCAGCGGGACGCCGACCAGCCCGGAGGCCAGGTAGGAGCCGGCCGAGAAGGCGAGCGCGCCGAACATGCCCATGACGCCCATGACCCGGCCGCGCTTGTGTTCCGGCAGTCCCTCGACGGGGATCACGGCGTAGGTGTTGAAGCCGACCTGCGCGCCGAGGATGGCGACGAGGTACGCCACGACGACCACCGCCGCGGAGGTCACCGTGCCGATCACGGCGCACCCCAGCAACGCCACGAGGAGACAGCCGGCGATCCAGGGGCGCCGGCGGCCGAAGCGGCCGGTGGTCCGGTCCGACAGTGCGCCCGCCAGGGGCGCGGCGATGAGCAGCCCGAACGCGCTGATCGAGACGGCCGTGCTGTAAGTGGCGTCCTTCGACGCCGGGTCGATGCTCGCCAGGCGCAGCGACAACGCGGTGCTCAGGGTGAGGGACATGATGTACATCCCGACCGCCGCGACCATGACCAGGGCCATGATCTTGCGCGGCGAACCCGCGACCGCCGGCGCCGGAGCGCCCGCGGGGTCCTCTGCGGTGCGGAGCGCCGACCCGTGGTGCGCGGGGTCGTCCGCCTTCGTCGCGAGGGTGGGGTCACTCATGTGGATCCTCCTTTGGACCGGAGCCGCCGTTGGCTCGAGGTGACCGCTGAGGCACCTGCCTCGGAGCAGGAACGTAGATGAAAGTTCACCACAATGGAACATGTTGAACTCGTTTTATTTACCGTTGTGGCAAAGAATCGAGTGCGCTATCGTCTGGGCAGGCCATGGCCGTGAGGGGAGCGCCGCATGACGGAGGGGACGCAGGCCCCGGCCCGCAGGGGCAAGCGCGGGCCCTACACGAACGGTGAGCGCAAGCGCGCCGAACTGGTGGACGCCGCCTTCCGGGCCTTCGCGGAGAAGGGCTACCAGGGACTCTCGATCCGGCAGATCGCGGAGAGTGTCGGCACCAGCCACAGCCTCCTGCTGCACCACTTCGGGAGCAAGGAAGCGCTGCTCGAGGCCGTGCTCATGCGCCGCGAGGAGATCGAGCGGCCATGGCGCCACTCACTCATCGAGAAGCAGGGTCTCCTGCGTGCCGTGCCGGAGGTCATGCGCCACCACGAGGCGATCCGCGGCGTCATCCGGCTCGACATGACACTGCGCGCGGAGGCCGACAGTCCGGATCACCCGGCGCACGGGTTCATACGCCGCCGGGACGCGGAGTTCGTCGACTCGGTCCGCGCGGAACTCGCACACGAACGCGACGAAGGCCGCCTCAAGCCGGGCCTCGACGTACGGGTCGTCGCCCGCCAGATCACCTCCCTCATCGAGGGGATCCAGGCGGCCTGGCTCTACGACGAGTCCATCGACATGGCCGGCCACCTCGAGGCGTTCATGGCCTTGATCTCCTCGGAGACCTGAGCACCGTTGGGCACAGCGGCCGTTGGGCACAGCGGCCGGGCAGGATCCCTCCGGCCGGGAGAGGGTGCCGGCCGGGAAAGGCCGGCGCTCCTGCGCACCGCCGGCCGGCTCAGGCGGCAGGTCCGCCGGCCGCGTCCGCCAGCACCTCCGCCGGGCGGGCCTTCGGCCACAGCGCCTCGACGCACGCTGCGCCGGGCGCGGCCGCCGCGCTCGCCGAGGTCGGCGCGCCGGTCGCCCGCCGACCTCGTCCTCCTCGACGTCGCGCAGCAGCGCCCCGCGGCCTCGCCCGCCGGCCGGGTGACAGGCCGACGCCGCCCGCACCCGGCCCGTCCGCGAGACGGCCCCGCGTCAGTCCCGTCCCCACCGTGCCAAGCCCCGCAGGACGGCGCTGCGGCCCTGATCGGGGACGGTCCAGAGGGTCTGGCCGCGCACTCCCCAGCGTTCCAGGAGAGCGTTGGCGGCCATGAATCCGCTCGTCGCCGCCCGCTCCATCAGTGCCACGGGGAGCCCCGTCCGCACCAGGTCACCGGCCACCACCAGGCCGGGATCGCTGGTGCGGACCGTCGGACGGTCGCCGTAGCCGCCGACCGGGAAGTGGGGGCAGTCGGCCCGCCACTCGTGCCGCTCGTCCACGACCGTCGCCGCGCGCGTCTCCGGATACACGGCGTGCAGCTGCTCGATCAGACGCTTCTGCTCCACCCCCCGGTCCGCCTCGCCCGGCAGCGCGTAGGCGTGCAGTTCGACCACGGATCCCCCGCTGCGCGCCGACCAGCGGGCGGCCTGGCCCTCCCATCGCTCCAGCACGCTGACGTTGTCGAGGGTCCCGTAGCCGCTGGTGCCGAGGAAACCGGGCCGGTCGCCGGCGACGGGCCGGTCCAGCCAGAGCCGCGAGACGAGGAACGGCGGCGCGTTGCGCAGCCGGCCCACCCGCTCGCGCCACGACGCGTCGGCGAGGTCCGCGGAACGTCCGACCACCGACCGCAGGCCGGCCACGTCCAGTGCCAGGACGGTGGTGTCGTATTCCCGCTCGCCGTCCGCGGTGAGCACACGGAAGCCGCCGTCCGCGGTGGACGCGATGTGCTCGACGGGTGTGGAGGTGCGGATCTCGACGCCATGACCGCGCAGATAGTCGGCGAGGGGTTCCCAGAGGGCCTCGGGGAACGGCTCGTCGGGCACGTCGAAGAGCAGTCCCTCCGCGGAACCGAGGAAGTAGATGTGGAACATCAGCACCATCTCCGCGGCCGACAGTTCCCGGGGGTCGGCGAAGAAGCTGCGGGAGAAGACCTCGAACGCGAGATGGTGCGCGGCCTCGGGGAAGCGCACGGACTCCAGGAAGTCGTGGGCGCTGACGGTGTCGAGCCGCTCGTACACCTCGGGGACCCGGACGTCGAGCAGCGGAAGAGCGGCGACCGGGTTCATGCGGAGCAGGTCCCGGGCGCCGAAGGTCGGGCTCAGCGCGACGAACCCGAGGGCGCTCCAGGGCGGGGTCCGCGGGACCCGGCGGAAGCTGTCCTCCAGTCCCCCGCTGTGGCGCAGGGGGTAGTCGGCGAGGCCGGTCAGGCGCTCCAGCCCCGGGTCGGTCCGCCGCAGCAGTCCGCGCAGGTTGTAGTACTGACGGAAGAAGGCGTGGAAGCCGCGGCTCATCGTCGCCGTGGTGCCGTCGCGCAGGTCAACCGGCCACCCCGCCAGACGTCCGCCGAGCGCCGGTTCCCGCTCGTAGAGCGTGACACGCACCCCTCGTTCGGCCAGGGCGGTCGCCGCGGCCAGTCCGGCGATGCCGCCGCCCACGACGGCGGTCGTCGGTGGACGCTCCCCGTCGAAGCGCGGGGTACCGGGCCGGGGGTGGAGCGTCCGGGCACGCCGGTCCCGGCCGCGCCGGGCGGCCTTGCGCCGCTCCGGGGCGCTCATCGGGCGCCCACCGCCGAGAGGACCGTGCGCCGGGCGACCACGGTGTGGGTGATGCCGGTCTGCCACCCCGGCAACGGCAGCACCCGTACGGAGTCGAACCCGGCCGACCGGACACGGGCCGCGAACTCGCCCGCCGTGTCGAACTCGACGACGCTGCGCCACAGATGGCGGTACAGGCCGCCGTCGCCGAGAGCGGTGGCCACGGGGAGCACGAGGCCGCCGCACACCGCCGTCCAGACGGCGCGGTGGACCGCGCGGCCGCTCAGGGTGTACTCGTGCACCGCCAGCCGGCCGTGGGGCGCCAGCAGGTCCCGCACGGTCGCGAGCACGCCGTCGGGATCGGCCACGTTGCGGAACAGGTAGGCGGCGAACACCGCGTCGTACGGTCCCCCGACCCCCGCCTCGGCCAGCCGTTCCGCCGGGGCGTGCGCGAAGGTGACGTTGGCCGGCCAGCGCTTCGCCGCCGCCCGCTCCAGCATGCCGGCGGACGCGTCCACCGCCGTGATCTCGGCGGCGGGGAGCACGCTCGCCAGGGCGGCGGTGGAGGCGCCGGTGCCGCAGCCGAGGTCCAGCACCCGCATGCCGCGCCCGTCGTTCGCCAGACCGAGGCGGCGCGCCGAGCGGCGCAGATGGGCGTGGTAGCCGGGATTGGCTGCCACCAGGGTGTCGTAGCTGCGAGCGGCGTGGTCGAACGCGGCGGCCAGGTCCGCGTCACGCAGCAGGTTCATGCGGTCTCCTTGTTCGGGGGACGTGCGCTGGGCGCAGGGCACGGTCATGGACCGGGAAAGGGGCGGCGGGGCAGGTACGTGAGTTCGGCGGCCGACCGCAGCATGGGCAGCACGGGGGCGCGGACCCCGACGGCGAGGTCTTCCACCAGATGCGTGCGGCCGTCCAGGAACCGCAGCAGTCGTTCCATCGGCACGCGCGAGAACAGCCGCGAGAAGAAGGCCGCGCCGTCGACCCGGCCGCTGTCCAGGGCTCGCAGCATCACGGCGTCCATGGCGCGGGACCGGCTCGAATGGGCCGGTGGCGGCAACGGACGGCGTCCGGCCGCCAGGGCTGCGGCGATGGCCCGCGTCTGCCGCTGCACGGCGGCGAAGGTGTAGCCGGTCGACGGCCGGGTCGCGCCTCCGGCGGCGCCGATCCGGAAGACCGAGGGCGCGGCCTGGCGGGGAAACGGCGCGTCGGTCATGGGGATCACGCCGGTCTCGGCCGCGACGATCCGGAGGCCGCGCAGGCCGAGGACCTCTTCGGTGTAGTGGCGCAGCGCGGTCTCGTAGCCCTGCCGGGTCAGGACACGGGGGGAGAACTCGGTGTATTCGACGAGCGCCTCGCGTGGGCCGGTGGGCAGGACGTAGCCGAAGGACAGGCCTCGTGACGGCTGCGGTGTCCGGAAGTCCATGAGTTCGACCGTGCCGGGGTCGAACACCGGTCGGTCCGAACGGACGAACCAGCCGTGGAAGTGCTGCAGCAGCGTGGTCCTGGCCGCGGGAAGGCTGCCGAGCGGGCGGGAGTCGAAGACCCAGCGCGCCCGCACGGTCAACGGACGTCCGTCGACGCCGTGGGCGTGGATCCGGGCGCCGTCCGGCACGGGCTCCACCGTGTCGACGGTCGCCTCGAGCCGCTGGACCCGCTCGCTGTGCGCGAGGTCGTGGCCGATCAGGGCTTCGAAGTCGTCCGAGCGGATCATTTTGTACCGCAGGGGCGCGATGTCGTCCTGGATCACCTGCCCGGCCGGGGTACGCACCCTCAGCTGCTGCCACTCCGCGGTGACCACCGCGTCGTACCGGCCCCGGCCGCGTTCCCAGAAGCACCACGTGCGGCTGGGTGGACGCAGCGGGCCCGCCGGGGCGTCCACCAGGAGCACCGAGAGCCGCCGGGCCCCGGGCGCCGGGGACGACAGCCGGTGAGCCAGGGTCAGTCCCGCGGCTCCCGCTCCGACGATGGCGACGTCCGCCTCGCTCACGGCCTTCCTTCCTTCCGCGCAGGCGACCAGGTTCCGCCGGCGCCGGTCGCCGGGCGACGCCTTCGCGTGACCGCCGTCGGAAGCATTCCAACCGAGGGGCCCTTCCGGATGCAGGCCACGCTGTCCGGTCGGCCGGACGATGACTCGGGCGGCCCCGGACGCGGTGCCCGCGGTCGCGCGGCGCGGGCGATCCGGACAGCTGCCGCGCCCCTCCCGCCCTCACCCCTCTCGCGCCTCGCCCCGGCGAAGCCATGCCTCGGTCCGGAATTCCGCCTCGCATCCGCGTCGGATATCCGGGCAATCCGGCACGCAACCGCCGTCCGACGGGAAAGTGAGGCCACCTACCCCTCGGATGGCGCATCCGAGGCAGCCACCCGCGCGGAATGCGTCTAGAAGGAGCAGCTCCGATCAAGACGAGAGGAACCGGGATGCGTCCCAGCGAGCAGAGGGAGCCCCATGCGACACGGCCATCCCCCAGCCCCTCCTGCACGCCCCGGCGGGCCTCCTCCCCCCTGGAGGACCCGCGCCGCGCCGAGCCCCCGCCCCCGGTCGGCCGGCGAGCCGAGGAGGGTCGTCCCGTCCGTCCTCCCGCCGCCGGCCTCGACGACCTCCGCGCGGTCGACGACGACGTCCCGGCGGCGGTAGGACGCCTCCTGGAGAACCTGCTGGCCGAATGCACCCGGCAGGCCTCCGCCCTCGACGCGGTGTTCGCCCACGACCTCGCCGAACGGGTCGCCCGCTTCACCCTCGACGGCGGCAAGCGGACCCGCTCCCAGTTCGTGTGGTGGGCGTTTCGGGCCTGTGCCGGAACGCCCGCCGACGCGCAGGCCGCCCTGCGCGTCGGCGCCGCCCTCGAACTCATCCAGACCTGCGCTCTGGTCCACGACGACGTGATGGACGGCTCGCGCGTGCGTCGCGGGCGGCCCACCCTGCACACGGAGGTGGAGACCCAGTACGCCACCGCCGCCCGCTCCCCCGGCAGCACACACTTCGGGGAGGCGGCGGCGATCCTCGCCGGAGACCTCGCCCTGGCGTGGGCGGACGACGTGCTCGCGGACACGGAGCTCGCCCCGGACACCGCGCGCCAGGTGCGCGGCCTGTGGAGCTCCATGCGCATGGAGATGGTGGCCGGGCAGTACCTGGACATCCAGGGCCAGACCACGTCGTCGCGGTCGCTGGTGCAGGCGATCCGCACGGCCTGTCTGAAGAGCGCCCTGTACTCCGTCGAGCGGCCGCTGGCTCTCGGCGCCGCCCTCGCGGGCGCCGACGCCACGGCCACCGAGGCCCTGTGCTCGGCCGGCCGGTGCATCGGCATCGCCTTCCAGCTCCGCGACGACCTGCACGACGTCTTCGGCGGTCCCGGCCAGGCCGGCAAGCCCACGGGCGGCGACATCCGCTCGGGCAAGCCCACCTACCTCGTCGCCGTGGCCCGGGCCCGGGCCGAGGCGGCAGGCGACCGCCGGGCCCTCGCCGTGCTGGGAGGCTCCGTCGGCCGCGCCGACCTGTCGGAGGCGGAGCTGGCCCGGGTACGGGACGTCCTCGTCTCCACCGGGGCACGCGAGACGGTCGAGACGAGGATCGACCGACTGGTGGCGCAGGGCATGCGCCATCTGGGGTCCGCCGTCCTCGAACCGGTCGGCCGCCGGCGGCTGCGTGAACTGCTGCACTCCGCCGCCGGAGCACCGCCGCCCGCCCCGGCGCGCGGCGGCGACGCGCACGGCGCCACGGACGGCCTGCCGTTGTCCCTGCTCATCACCGCCGCCAGGGAAGGAGCCGCTCGATGACCAGGAGCATCCCGGGACGCACGGATCATGTCGTCGTCGTCGGCGCCGGGCTGGCCGGGCTGTCGGCCGCGCTGCACCTGCTCGGCGCGGGACGCCGGGTCACCGTCGTCGAGCGCGACCCGTTGCCGGGCGGCCGCGCCGGACGCCTGGTGCGCGGCGGCTACCTCCTCGACACCGGCCCGACCGTGCTGACGATGCCCGAACTCGCCGACGAGGCCTTCGCGGCCGTCGGCAGCAGCCTGCGCGAGCGGGTCGACCTCGTCCCTCTGCATCCGGCCTACCGGGCCCGCTTCGCCGACGGCAGCGGTCTCGACGTGCATACCGGCGCCGCCGCCATGGAGGCGGAGATCGAGCGCTTCGCCGGTCCCGCCGAGGCGGCCGGATACAGGCGGCTGCGCGGGTGGCTCGAGCGGCTGTACCGGGCCCAGATGCGGCACTTCATCGACGCCAACTTCGACTCCCCCTTCCAGTTGCTGACCCCTGACCTGGCCCGGCTCGCGGCCCTGGGCGGCTTCGGCCGGCTGGACTCGCGCATCGGGACCTTCCTCAAGGACGAGCGTCTGCGCCGCGTCTTCTCCTTCCAGGCGCTGTACGCGGGTGTCCCGCCGGAGCGGGCACTGGCCGCCTACGCCGTCATCGCCTACATGGACACCGTCGCCGGCGTGTACTTCCCGCGCGGCGGTATGCACGCCCTGCCCCAGGCGATGGCCGACGCCGCCGCCGAGGCGGGGGCCGATCTGCGCTTCGGGCAGGACGTCGTCCGGCTGGAACGTTCCGGCGCCCGTGTCACCGCCGTCGTGACCGACACCGACCGGATCCCGTGTGACGCCGTGGTCCTCACCCCGGACCTGCCCGTCACGTACGGTCTCCTCGGCCGGACGCCCCGTCGGCCCGCACGGATCAGGAACTCGCCGTCGGCCGTCGTCCTGCACCTGGGCACCGACAGGACCTGGCCGTGGCTCGCCCACCACACGATCTCCTTCGGCGCGGCCTGGCGCAGCACGTTCCACCAGCTCACCCGCACCGGCGAACTGATGAGCGACCCGTCCCTGCTCATCACCCGTCCGACAGCCACCGACCCGAGCCTCGCGCCGCCCGGGCACCACCTGCACTACATCCTCGCCCCCTGCCCGAACACCGACATCGGGCCGGACGCCGCCGCCTGGGGGGACCTGGCGCCGCGCTACCGGGACAGCCTGCTCAAGGAACTCGATCAGCGCGGCCTCGACGGCATCGGCGCGGCCGTCGAAGAGGAATGTCTCGTCACGCCCGCCGACTGGCAGGCGCAGGGCCACGCGGCGGGCACCCCCTTCTCGGCGGCGCACACCTTCGCGCAGACCGGCCCCTTCCGCCCCCGCAACCTCGTCCGGGGCACCGAGAACGCCGTGCTCGCCGGCTGCGGCACCACGCCGGGCGTGGGCGTGCCGACCGTGCTGGTGTCCGGCAAGCTCGCCGCGGCCCGGATCACCGGACGCATGAACCGCACGCCGGGGCCTTCGCGCACGGCGCACACCACTTCGGAAGGAACCCGCTCATGACCGACCGCGAACTCGACGCGGCGGGCATCACCGACCCGGCGCTGCGCGAGGCGTACACCCGCTGCCGGCAGCTCAACGCCCGGCACGGCAAGACGTACTTCCTCGCCACCCGGTTGCTGCCGGTCGACCGCCGGCCTGCCGTCCACGCGCTCTACGGCTTCGCCCGCTGGGCGGACGACATCGTCGACTCCCTCGACACCCGCGTCACCGTGGACCGGCGCCGCGCGGAACTCACCCGCCTCCAGGAGAGCCTGGAGCAGGGACTGCGGGACGGCCGCAGCAGCGAGCCGGTGGTCCTCGCGCTCGCCGACACGGCCCGCAGGTACGGCATCGACCACCGGCACTTCAGCGACTTCATGGTCTCCATGCGCAGCGACCTGGACGTCACGGACTACCCGACGTACGACGCTCTCCGGGAGTACATGCACGGCTCCGCCGCGGTCATCGGGCTCCAGATGCTGCCGGTCCTGGGGACGGTGGTCCCGCGTGAGGTGGCGGCGCCGCACGCGGCAGCCCTGGGCGTCGCCTTCCAGCTCACGAACTTCCTCCGGGACGTGGGAGAGGACCTCGACCGCGGACGGGTCTATCTGCCCGGCGACCTGCTGGCGGCGCACGGGGTCGACCGGGACCTGCTGCACTGGAGCAGGCGCACCGGTCACCGTGACCCGCGCATCACCGAGGCGCTGCGCGCGGCCGCCGACCTCACCCGCGGTGTCTACCGCACGGCGGCCCCGGGGATCGCGATGCTCGACCCGGTCTCCCGCCCGTGCATCCGGACGGCCTTCGTGCTCTACGGAGGCATCCTGGACGCGGTCGCCGAGGACGGGTACGCGGCGGTCCACCGGCGGGCCGTCGTCCCCCGCCGGCGCCGCGCCGCGGTGGCCCTGAACGGCTTGCTGACCGTGCTGGCCACCCGGGCACGGTCGCGCGTCCGTGCGCGCAGGTCCTCTCCCACGGCACCGGGGCGGCACCTGCCCGGCACCCACCCCGTGCCCGTGCCCGTGCCCGCGCCCGAGCTGGTTCATGAGGAGGCCTCGTGAGTTCCGACCGTTCCGCTCCCCGCCGACGCGTCCCGTTGTCGCTGCGCAGGCGGCCGGTGCCCTGGGATCGCCAGCGGCCGACCTGGCGCGAGGCCAGGCCCTCCGTGATCACGCAGGCGCTCAAGCGGGCTCAGGCACGCCCTTCCGGGAACTGGTACGTCATCGGCGCCACCCGGGACGTCCCCGTGGACCGGCCGCTCGGCCGGACCGTCGCCGGGCAGGAGGTCGTCGTCTGGCGCGACGCCGAGGGCCGGTTGGTCGCCGGGCCCGGGGTCTGCCCGCACCTCGGCGCGCCCCTGCGGGACAGCCCCGTGCGCTGCGGCACGCTGGTGTGCCACTGGCACGGACTCGCCCTCGAAGGCTCCCCGTTCGCCGGCTGGGAACCGCTGCCCGTGCACGACGACGGGTTGCTGGTGTGGGTGCGGCTGGACGGCGTCGGCGGCGAGCCCCCGCTGGACGCGCCGGTGGTGCCGGTCAGGCCGGACCTCGCCGACGCGGTGTCGGCCGTGTACGAGGGCGCGGGGACCTGCGAGCCGGAGGATGTCGTCGCCAACCGGCTCGACCCGTGGCACGGAGCCTGGTTCCACCCGTACTCCTTCGTCGACCTCACCGTCGTCGACGCGCCCGCCGACGGGGAGCCCGACGAGGGGTTCGCCGTCGACGTCTCCTTCAAGGTGGCGGGGCGGCTCGTCGTGCCGGTGCGGGCGGTGTTCACCGCTCCCGAGCCCCGCACGGTCGTCATGCACATCACGCGGGGCGAAGGGGCGGGCTCCGTCGTCGAGACACACGCGACCCCCCTGGGTTCCGACGACCGGGGCCGGCCCCGGACCGCCGTCGTCGAGGCGGTCGTGGCGGCCTCCGACCGCCGCGGGTTCGCCGCGGCGCGCGGGCTCGCCCCGGTGCTGCGGCCCCTCATGCGCGCCGCGGCGGGCCGGCTGTGGCGGGACGACCTGGCGTACGCCGAGCGTCGCTGGGAGCTGCGCTCCACGGGACGTTTCCCCGGCTGAACCCGCCGCCCGCCCTCCCCGGCCGCGGACGCCCCGCGGGCCCGATCACGGCCCGCGGGGCGTCCGCGCGGGTCAGCCCGCCCTACGGATCCGAGAGCCTTTCGACCGCGGACGTCCGACGGGCTCGGCGCCGGGGCGACCGCGCCGGTGGCGGCCTCCGCGGCCTGCCGGGCGGCGTCACCGACCGGCTAGACCCCGACAAGGCCGGTGGCCGCGAGCACGCCGATGACGATGAGGAAGACGCCGATGATGAGGGGTCCCCAGCGGACGGTGGACTTCCCCGCCGCCGCGTTCGCTCTCCCGAACACGTTGTCCTGGCCCACGGCTTGGCGCGCGAACCTCTTGCTGTAAAGAATGAGCCCCAGGCCGGCGAGAGTCGCGGCGACCGAGACGAATATCCTCATTGAAGCCTCCTGCTTTTCCGGACGGCACCTGCACTCGCCCGGTACGGGACGAGTACAGGTGCCGTGCACCCGAGGTCGATGTCAGAACTGGATCTGCAGCCCACCGCTGCAGGTGGGGGTCGAGGCGTACGTTCCCAACCCGCCGCTGAGGCTCGCCGTCGGGGATCCGTCCCCGTCGTACCAGTACTCGACCTTCACCGTGTTCGGCGAGGTGACGGTACGGACGCGGTCGAGGTTGTCGTAGGTGTAGGTGACGGTGAGGCCGCGCGCGTCGGTGACGGTCCTGGTGCGGCCCAGCCCGTCGTAGGTGTACGTCGTCCTCCCCAGCGGCGCCGGCCCCTCGGCCCACTCGAGGTTGCCCTTGGAGTCGTAGTGGAAGCCGGTGGTGACCGTCCTGGCGGCCGTCATCTTCGTCTTCTGCGCACAGCGCTGGCCCTCGAAGCCGCCGCAGGTGACGGTGGCCGGGTTGTAGTCGTAGGTGACGCTGCCTCCGCCGGTGCCGGTCTGCGCCACGGACTTGGTGTTGCCTGCCGTGTCGTAGGTGAAGGCGGTCTTCTCGCCGTCCGGGTTGGTGGAGTCCTGGGGCACGTCCCCGCCGGCGATGGTCTGCGCGCGGCTACTTCTTCTCGCCCTTCGTCGCCTTTTCCGCGCTCTGTTCGTTGGCCTTGCCGCTGGACGCCTTCTTCTCCGCCCGGTCGGACGGTCCGCCCGCCTTCTTCGCCTTCGCGCGCACTGTGGCGCCGGTCGCGTCCGGGCGGGGGGCGGCGGCGCCCGCCGTCGGGGCCAGGCTTCCCGATACCGGGCGGACGCTCTGCGCGGGGGCAGAACCGATGACACTGGCGGACGGCTGCGGCGCCGAAGCGCCGGGGTTGTCGGCGCCGTCCTCCGAGGCGCCGGGAGCCGGGGAGGTCACGGCCGGACCGTCGGCGGGACGGGCCGCACTGCTGTCGGCGCCCTGCTGCGAGGAACCGTCGGCGACGGCGAGGGTGGCGGCCATCGCGGCGGCGAGTGCGGCGGTCGCCCCGGCCATCAGGACGCGGCTCCGGGTACGGACAGGTGCGGAAGCGGTTCGGGGCGTCGCTGCGGAAACGGGCCGCGCCGGGGCGGCCAGCGGCTTCCTGCGGGTGCTCGTGCCGCCCTCCGTGAGCTGCCGACCTGCGGCGAGGCTCGTGACACGGGTTGCGGGCAGGTGGGACGGGAGGGCCGTCCCGGTGGACAGAGCGGCCAGTGTCCGGGAGCAGTCGTGTGCGGTCGGGCGTGCCTGCTCGTCCAGCGCGGTCATGTCCCGCAGCAGGGCGGCGAGTTCCGCGGGAAGGGAGTCCGGGAGGGCGGGCGGGCGGTGCAGCCGCGCTATCGCCGCCTCCAACGGACCGCCGTCGTATTCGAGCCTGCCGGTCAGGCATTCGAGAAGCAGCAGGCCCAGGGCGTAGACGTCGGCCGGGCGGCCGACGGGCCGGCCCAGGACCTGTTCGGGCGCGAGATAGGCCGCCGTGCCGATGAGGGTGCCGGTGGAGGTGCAGGTGGCGGCGTCGAGCAGCCGGGAGATGCCGAAGTCGGTGAGGTGGGGGTGGTCCGATGCGTCCAGGATGACGTTGGACGGCTTGACGTCACGGTGGACGACCGCCGCCTCGTGCGCGTGGGCCAGGGCATCGGCGAGGCCGGCGCCGAGAGTGGCGGTGGCGCGCGGGGACAGGGGCCCATCGGCGATGCGCGCCTTGAGGGTGTGGCCTTCGATCAGTTGCATGACCAGATAGGCGTCACCGTCGTGCCGCCCTGCGTCGTAGGCGGTCACCAGCCCGGGATGCTGCAGCCGGGCCAGGATCATGGCCTCGCTCAGAAAGGCTTCTTCCGTGTCGAAACCGGTGTCCGGCCGGAACAGCTTGACCGCCACCGGCCGACGCAGCCGCAGGTCGAACCCCCGATGGACGTCCGCGGCCCCACCTGAGCCTATGAGCGCGTCCACACGGTATCGGCCTGCCAGTATCCGGGCGGAGCACCGGGAAGCCAGTGCGAAACCCGACTCACGGAACCCCAATGTCTTCTCCCACTTCCCTGAAGGACGCTTCCGGCGTACGCCCGCTCCGGCGGGCCTCCGGCCGCGGGTACCCGCAAGGCACCGGGCTACCCGTAGCGCCTCCCGTCGCAGGACCGGCTCAGGCCGGCCGGGCTTCCCGGCCCCGTCACCGCAGGTCGGCCGGGGGCTTGTGGCGTTCTGGCCAGGCGATCGTCGCGGTTGCCGGACCCGATGCCACCGCCCGACCATCGCTCATCGAGTGTCAACGGACCTGTACGTTCCCGACTTCGCGCACAATCCCCTCATGCAGCCACTGCCGGTTCCCTGCCCCGCCTCTCTCGTCCCGGACGCCTCCGGCACCGAGGCCTTCCACAGGGCGTACAGACAGGCCATGGAACACCGGGCCGTGTTCGTCGCCGTCGAGTCCGACGGCCCGCGGTGGACCGTGAAAGCGGACACGCTCACCGCCGGCCACGGACACCTCGTCGAGGAGGCCGTGAACGACGCCGTCCGGGCGGCGATAGCCCGTCTGGTCGACCGTCGTGAAGTCGGCGCGGACGCCTACGCGGGACCGATCTATTTCATGATGCACAACGTGTCGAGCGAAGAACGAGCCCGCGACCTCGCGGCCGCGCTGCACGCTGCCCTGTACGGGGACCTGGAACCCCTCGACCGGGCCGTGCCTCCCGCACTCGGGACCTGAACGTGCGAGCACGCCGGCCCGGAGCGACGGCATCGGCGCCCCGCGGGCCGTGGGTCAGGACTGCGTCTGCTCGGTCCAGACCGTCTTGCCCTGCGTCGTGTAGCGCGTCCCCCACGCCTGGGCCAGCTGCGCGGTGATGAACAGGCCCCGGCCACCCTCGTCCACCGTGTCGGCGTGCCGCAGGTGAGGGGCGGCCGATCCGGCGTCCCGCACCTCGCAGGTCAGGGTGCGGTCGCGGATCAAGCGCAGTTCCAGGGGCGGGCTGCCGTACCGCACGGCGTTGGTGACCAGCTCGCTGACGATCAGCAGGGTGTTGAACGCCGTGTCCTCGTCGACCCGCCACTCGGCCAGCTGCCGCCGGGTGCGCCGCCGGGCCTCGCGCACGGCCTCCGGGACCGGGTCGAGCGGCCACACCACGAAGCGGTCGGCGGGAAAGGCCCGGGTGCGGGCGACGATCACCGCCGCGTCGCCCGCCCCCAGCCCCTCCGGGAGCGCGTACACGAGGGCGTCGCAGAGATCCTGGATCGGACGGTCGCAGAAGTCCGGCGCCGAGGGCAGCGGTCCCGGGGACTCGGCGAGGTACCCGGTCAGCAGCGGATCGCTGGTGAACACCAGGACGCTGCCGTCCGGGACCTTGATGTCCGTGGTCGCGAAGGGCGCCCCCTCCGTCGTGCCGAGCCGGGGACCCGAGGGCGCGTCCACGAGGGCCACGCTGCCGTCGGGGCTGACCAGCAG
Source organism: Streptomyces sp. 3330 (assembly GCF_031456635.1). Taxonomy (NCBI): domain Bacteria; kingdom Bacillati; phylum Actinomycetota; class Actinomycetes; order Kitasatosporales; family Streptomycetaceae; genus Streptomyces; species Streptomyces sp. 3330. The sequence continues at coordinate 279,845 of NZ_JAVDVA010000006.1, read as the reverse complement.
CGGCGCCAGCCGGCCCGCCGAGGCCAGCGTGCACGTGCCGGTCAGCGGGTCGTGGACCGCGTACACACACTCAGCGGCGAGCGGCTCCCGGCGCGACGGGTCGCCGAGCGGCAGCCGTGACCGCTCGGCGGCGAGCTGGCCGGCCGTGTCGTACAGGCGGGCCAGCAGCTCGTCCGGAGCGAGGTCGAAGGCCGCCAGGGAACGGATGACGGTGCGCAGCTGCCCCATCGTCGCGGCGGCGTGCAGACCGCGTCCCGAGACGCTGCCCACGACGAGGGCGGTGCGGCCGCCGGACAGCGCGATCGTGTCGTACCAGGCACCCGGATCGGTGCCGGTGACCGAGAGGTAGGCGCTCTCCAGGGAGGCGTGGGTCTCGGGTCGGCGGGGCAGGAGTTGGCGCTGGACCATGGCCGCGATGGTGTGCTCGCGCATGTGGTGCCGCGCGTTGTCCACGCACAGCGCGGCATGCGCGGCCAGTTCCGCCGCCAGGTCGCGATCGGCCTCGTCGAAGGGCGGTGTGTCGCCCGTGCGGTACAGGCTCACCACGCCGAGCGGGGCGTCACGCACGACGAGCGGCACGGCGAGCAGGGAGTGGGCGCCGGACGAGCGGATCGCCTCCGCGACCGGCGGATCGTGCGCGAGCCAGGAATCCGTCGCGCGCAGCTCCACGAGCCGCGGACGCAGATCGGTCAGCGTTTGGGTGAAGGGCGTCGGCACGGGCAGCCGTCGGATGTCTCCCACCCGGTGGGCCTGCGGCGGGTCGGCCGACCCGCTGCGGAACGCGGTTCGCATCATGGGAGTGCCGGTGGGCAGGGGGGCGGGCGGGGGGTCGTCGCCGCGCAGCACCGCGTCGACCACCTCGACGATGGCGATGTCGGCGAAGACGGGAACCACGGCCGAGACGAGTTCCTCGCCGGTCACGACGGGGTCGAGCGTGCGTCCGACCTGGTCACGGACGGCCTCACGCATGGTGGCGCGGGAGCGGGTCCGCTCGCGTTCGGTGACGTCGACCGACGTGACGGCCACGCCGAGGGCGGACTCGCCGTGGCCCGCCAGGCGCATCGCGCTCACTTCGAATTGCCGCCGCCGGGGCGGCTCGCCGTCGATCAGCGCCGGCACGATGTGCTGAAGGAGGGGCACACCGGTGTCCAGCACCTCGCGCAGGAGCGGCTCCAGGTCGTCGTCGGCCATGTCGTACACCTCGCGGAGCGGCCGTCCTCTCAGCTCGGACAGGGACACGCCCTGCATGACTGGGGTGGCGGTGTTGACCCGCACCACCCTGAGGTCCGTGTCGAGCAGGTGCAGCCCGATCGGCGACCGTGTGAACAGCGCCTCCAGCATGGAAGCCGCCTGTTCGTCCACCTGCCGACCGGTATCGCCGTGCGCCACAGAGATCACCTCCATGCTCCGTACGCGACACAGGGGACGTACGAGACCTATTTGATCCCATTCCCCGTGGCAGGGCGCGCGGGGACCGCACCGCGACGCGACATCCGGGGCCCCCGGCCGGTCCGGGGCAGAAGCGGGCGCCCGGCGCCGGACGCGTGTCCGCTCCGCCGGTCGCGGCACACCCGGACCTACGGCCGGAGGATCGGCGGACAGCGCTCACGCGCGGGTGACACCTTCGGCGGGGCCGGACGACGCCCACCAGTCGATCACCCGGACAGCCATGGCTTCCGGCCGCAGACCCAGCGGATCGAGGCCGAAGTGATCTTCCAGCTCGCGCCGCAGAAACGTACCGATCCCAGTCCGGTCGGCGCCGGAGCGAAGCCGCTGCAACAGAGGAGCGAGCATGCAGTCGTACTCGTCCTGGACGTCGTCGGCGACGCCCATCGGATCCCACTCGTCGAGCAGATGCCGCAGGGCGTCCTCGGCGGAGGTGTTCCGGGGGCTCATCGCCCCAGCCTGCCACCCACGGACGACCACCCGGCACCCGGCCGGCTCCCGGCGTGCCGGACCCATGGGGACGGTGTCAGTGGAGTGAGTCGGGCACCGGGGCGAGCAGGCGCTTGTCCGTCACCACGGCCAGCGACAGGGTGCGGTAGCCGACCGACTCGAAGAGGATGGTGAGCTTGCCGTCGCCCTCGCTCATGACCTCTCCCTGGCCCCACCGGTCGTGGCGCACGCTGACGCCCGGCAGGTAGGGGTGGTCGTCCGCCGCGGGACGTGCGACGGTCTCCGCCGCCCGGACGGCGGCCGCGGGGCCCTCCCCGCGGGCCCGGGTCCAGCGGCGCCGGCGCGTGGCCGCCTTGTGCGGCCGTCCGGCCTCCTCGGACCGCTCGCGCCTCGGGCCGGTCGCGGGCTCGGCCGCCGGGCCCGCGCAGATGCCGCACGCCCCGCACGGGACGGGGACGGACTCGCCGAAGTAGCCGAGGAGGAACCGCCGCCGGCAGTCGGTCGTCTCGGCGTACCCGCGCATCATGTCGACCCGGGACTGTTCGAGCTTGCGGTGCGTGGCGTGGACGGCGAGGGCGCTCTGCACGGCGGCGTCGACCTCGTCGTCCGCGGAGGCGCCGTCGGCGCCGGTCGCGCCGGTGAAGCGGCTGCCGTCCCGTCCGGTACGGACGGCCCCGGCCTCCTCCAGCAGGTTCAGCACGGCGGACAGCGCCGTCGGGCCGAGTGCGCAGTCGGCCCGCAGCCGGGTCGCGCCCACGGCGCCCTTCTCGGCGCGCAGCCGCTCGACGACGCGGCGCAGCGCGTCGGCGTCGGGAGCGCCGGCGGCGAAGAAGCGTTGCAGGCCCAGGTCCTGCGGCCGGTAGGCGAGGATCGCCCTGGCCGGTGCCCCGTCGCGGCCGGCCCGGCCGATCTCCTGGTAGTAGGCGTCGAGCGAGCCGGGGACGGAGGCGTGCAGCACGAACCGTACGTTCGCCTTGTCGATGCCCATCCCGAACGCCGAGGTCGCCACGACCACGTCGAGTTCACCGGAGCTGAAGCGGTCCTGGGTGCGGCTGCGCTCGGTGGCGGACCGGCCCGCGTGGTAGCTCGCGGCGGACAGTCCCAGGTCGCTCAGCTGCTCGGCGTAGCTGTCCGCCGCCCGCCGGGTTCCCGCGTACACGATGCCCGGCTTCTCCTCGACGGCCGCCCGCTCCACGACGAACCGCTCCTTGGCGGCCGCGTCCTGGAAGGTCGTCACGTCCAGGTGGATGTTGGGGCGGTCGAAGCCGGCCACTATCTCCACCGGGTCGTCCATGCCGAGACGTTCGGCGATGTCCCGGCGTACCGGGGCCGCCGCGTTCGCGGTCAGGGCGAGCACCGGCGGGTTGCCGAGCCGCTCGCGCGCGTGGCGCAGCCGCAGGTAGTCCGGCCGGAAATCGTGCCCCCAGGACGACACGCAGTGCGCCTCGTCCACCACCAGCAGCCGCGGCCGGACAGCGCCGAGCCGGTCGGTGACGTCGGGCTTGGCGAGTTGCTCGGGCGCGAGGAAGACCACGTCGACGGAGGAGGCACTGATGCGGGCCCACTCCGTCTCGTTGTCGCTGCGGCGCTGCGCGGAGTTGATGACGGCGGCGCGCAGCGCGCCGGATCCGAGCAGGCTCTGCATCTGGTCCCGCTGCAGCGCGATCAGCGGCGAGACGACGACGACCGGACCGCCGAGCAGGACCGCGGGCACCTGGTACACGGCGGACTTGCCCGCGCCGGTCGGCATGACGGCGAGTACGTCACGCCCCTTCATCACGGCCTTCATCGCGGTCAGTTGGGCCGGGCGCAACTGCTGCCAGCCGAAGACCCGGCGGGCGATGCCGCGCAGCCGGCGGGACGTGAGTGCGAGCATGGTTCTCCTTGAAGGCCTGGCGTCCAACCGCCGTGTGTCTGGCGGTTACCCCGGCTCGCCGGGATATCGCCTCACGATTCGGTCGCGGACGTCAGGATCCCGATCCCCCCGGCACGTGCGTGTGCGCCCGTCGCGACGGCGACGGCCCGTCCCGCCGGGTGCGGCGGCCGTCCGGTGGCGTCGCCGTCCGCTGCCGTCGGGCAGCCGGGGATCCCTCCCCCGGGGCGCGGCTCAGCGGCGGCGCCGGCGGCGGGCCGCCACCGCTTCCGGGTCGATCTCCGGGTCGGTCCACTCCGCGGCCAGGGCCACGCTCACCTGCCGCCCCGCCGTGATGTGGTCGTGCGCGAGGGACGCGGCGCGGTCGCCGTCGCCTGCGGCGATGGCCTGGTACAACTCCTCGTGCTCGCTGCACTGTTGGGTGGGGTCGCGTTGCGCGGTGAGCCGGAACAGCCAGTGGGTGCGCGCCTCCAGGGGGCGCATGAGTCCGGTGAGGAGCGGGTTGCCGGCCAGCTCGACGATGTCGTTGGGGTGTACCCCCGGGTCCTGTTCCGCCTGGCCCGCCCGACCTCGTGGGAGGGGCGGCGGTCACCGCACGCGCAGCGGCCGGGTCCCCCGCTTCAGCCCTGCTCAGGATGTGATCCCGCGGCCCGCGGCGGCGGTCTCGGCGTGCCGTGCCTCCATCGCGTCGATCACCCGCTGCCGGGCCAGCCGACGGGCCTGCCTGAGTTTCGCGTCGGCCAGCAGAACGGGCGCGTACCAGATCCAACCCCACACGCTGAAGGAAACGGTCCCGCTCAGCACCAGCGCCTTGTTGGTGGCCAGGACCAGCACGAAGGTGGCGACGTACGCGGCCACCCGGTGGCGGACCAGCAGCCGGAGCGGGGCCCGCCACGGGCCGGCCAGCAGTTCCAACGCGGCGGCCACCTCGGCGGCCCGCAGGTCCTCCGGATGCGCGGCCGGCGGGCCGCCCCGCTGCAGCGCCTCGGCGACGTCGGCGCCGTGCGACGTCAGCGCCGCCTGCTCGGCCCGCGCGGCGGCCGTGCGCTCCCGCACGTCTTGCCAGTAGCCCCGGCCGGCCCGGCCGAGCGCGTCCTCCACCCGTGCCGCCTCGGGCGACCCGGCCGGAGCCAGCACGGCGATCCGCTCCTTGAGCAGGCCCGCCCGAGCGCTGCGCCCGGGGTACGTCCACGCGTCGGCCCGCAGGCACAGCTCCAGGTAGGAGACGAGCAGCCCGAGGTCGTCGGGCCACTCGGCGAGTCCGGCCTGGTAGGCCTTCTCGGCCTCGGCGTCGTGATCGTCCTCGTCCTCCGCCGCGTGCGCGAGGCCCAGCCACCGGTAGAGCACCGGATCGGGTCCGAGGTCCGCCAAGCCGGATGCGGCGAGCTTCCGGACCTTCGGGAAAGCACCCACCGCGAAGAGCTCCTCGCAGGGGTCGGCATATTCTTCGTGTGTCATCCGTCCCGCCCCCAGTTGATCAACAGGGCCACTCTCAGCCACACGAACTCGCTGGTCAATACGTTTCCCCGCCCTCAGCCCGGCCCGTCGCAAGAAGCCGCTTCGCGATGCGTGATACTCGCCTGATGAACTCAGGCCTGACGCCCGGAGGCGGGTCGATCACAATCCGCCGGGCCGTCGCGCGGGACGCCAAGCGGCTCACGCGGCTCGTGCGTGGCTCGCGCTCCTACGAAGGCCCGTACGCGCCCATGGTCGCGGGCTACCGGGTGGGCCCCGACTACATCGAGACCCACCGCGTCTTCGTGGCCGTCGCCGCCGACGAACAGCACTCCCCCGTGCTCGGGTTCTACTCGCTCGTCCTCGCCCCGCCGGAGCTCGACCTGCTGTTCGTGGCCGACGCGGCACAGGGCCGCGGCATCGGCCGCCTGCTCGTCGCGCACATGAAGTCCGAGGCCCGCGCCGCCGAGCTCGACCGCGTCCTGGTGGTGTCGCATCCGCCCGCCGAGGGCTTCTACCGCACCGCGGGGGCGGTGCGCACGGGCACCGCGCCGGCGAACCCTCCGGCCGTGGTGTGGGACCGCCCCCGATTCGAGTTCCTCATCCCGCCCGCCACGGCGACGGCACCCGGCGGCGGCTCCGGGGGGTGATCCCCCGAGGGGCTCGTCCCCGGCACGTCCGAGCCGCTGAGCGCCTTGGCCGAGGCGACCGCGCCCTCGTACGACCCGGCCGGAAACCACCGCCCGGAACCACCGCCCGGGACCGCGGCCGCCGTCCGGGTTGCGTCCCGCGGGTTTGCGGCGATGGTGGAGTCATGCGGCCGAAGAGCGGAACACCGCCCGGCCTGCCTCCCCCGCCGTCGTGTGACGGACGGCCGGTGGTCGTCGGGGCCCGGGGCCGGCTCGCGCCACGCCCCGGGAGCTTGCGCGGCCGTGCGCCCGCGGCGTGCTCGCGCGCCGGCTCGGGTCGGCCCGGGTGCGACCCGTCGGCCACCCGCCCGGCCGGTACGCCCCCGAAGGGCGGGCGGGGTGCGACCGCCGGGCCGCTGCGCGCCCCAGGGGCGGGCGAGGTTTCCTGACGAGGTGGAGACGAGGTGCTTCGAAGTGCCGCAGACCCCGCACATCGTGAGCGATGTGATGACGCAGACGGTCGTGGCTGTCGGACGCGACGCGCAGTTCAAGGAGATCGTCCGGACCATGGAGCAGTGGAGCGTCAGCGCCATTCCGGTCCTGGAGGGCGAAGGCCGTGTGATCGGTGTCGTCTCCGAGGCCGACCTGCTGCCCAAGGAGGAGTTCCGTGACAGCGACCCGAGCCTCTTCGACCAGCGCGGGCGCCTGTCCGACGTCGCCAAGGCCGGGGCGGCGACGGCGGGCGACCTCATGAGCACCCCCGCCGTGACGGTCCGTCCCGGCGCCACCCTCGCCCAGGCGGCCAGGATCATGGCCGTCCGGCACGTCAAGCGGCTGCCCGTGGTCGACGACGTCGGCATCCTCCAGGGCATCGTCAGCCGCGCCGATCTGCTGAAGGTCTTCCTGCGGTCGGACGAGGACATCGAGGAGGAGGTCCGCCGCACCGTGGTGTCGTACCTCTTCCCGGCCTTCAGCCACGCCGTCCACGTGGAGGTGCACGACGGTGTGGTCACCCTCCGCGGCCGCATCCGCGACACCTCGCTCATCCCGGTCGCCGCGCGCCTGGTGCGCGCCGTGGAGGGCGTCGTGGACGTCGAGCCCCACCTCACCGGCGCATCCGCCGGGGCGGCAGGGCGGGGAGACGCGGGCTGAACTGCGCCGGTGCGGCCCACGGGCGTCCCGTCAGGCCACGGTGACACCGTCGTCGAGATGGACGTCCAGGACGGCGCGGAGGAGCTCCACGCCGTCGTCGGCGGGCCGTGGGAACGCCTTGCGGCCGGTGATGGGACGACCGTGGCGCCGACCCGGGCGGCCCCGAGGCCGCAGCACTGCTCGGCACTGCCGCACATGATCTGGTCGTAGTTGTTCGGGCAGGTCAGCAGCTCGTGCGTCGAGCAGCCCCCGAGTCCGGCGCGCGCCGGGTGCGGACGCCGCCGTCGTGGGGCCGTGGAACAGTGGAGGAGGAGTGGCACGGCACGGGCCGAGCGGTTCCCGGGAAGGTCCGCGCCGGGCGAAGGAGGACACACGATGAGTCACCCGGTGGTGGTGGGTATCGACGGGTCCGCGCACAGTTCGGTGGCGGCCGACTGGGCGGCGCGAGAGGCCTCGTCGCGTGGCGTTCCGCTGCACCTGGTCCACGCCTCTCCCTCGCTGCCGGGCGCCGCCGTGCCGCTGCCGGCGGCGGACAGGTTGCGCGACCTCGGTGAGCAGATGCTCGCGCGGACGGCGGCCGACCTCGGCGACCGCCACCCCCGGCTGGAGATACGGGGCGAGCAGACGGACGACCCGCCCGCCTCGGCCCTCCTCGCCGCCGCGCGCACCGCCGGGCTCCTCGTCGTCGGCACGCGGGGCACGGGCGGCTTCGACGCGCTCGCGGTCGGCTCGGTGGCGCTGCGGGCGGCGATGGCGGCCCCGTGCCCCGTCGTCCTGGTGCCCCGGCGTCCCGTCGGCGCCGGGGCGGGGATGCCCGCGGCACGGGACGCCGCCCAGGTGGTGGTGGGGTTCGACGCGCATCACCCGGTCGGCGAAACGGCGGACTTCGCGTTCTCGGCCGCCGAGGCACGCGGCGCGGATCTGCGGGTGGTCCAGGCCTGGGCCCTGCCCGCCGAGTCCGTGTCCTCCCGGACGCCTGCGGTGACCGAGGAGGACCGTGCCGCCTGGGAGGACCAGGAGGTCGTACGGCTCTCCGACGCCCTGCGTGCGTGGCGGGAGCGGTATCCGCGGGTGACGGTCCGTCCCGATGTGGTGCTGCTGCACCCGGCGGAGGCGCTGCTGAACGCGTCCCGCGGTGCGCGGCTGCTCGTCGTGGGCCGCCGTGCCGATCCGGGCGCGGCCGAGGGCAGGCTGGGGTTCGTCGCCCAGGGCGTGCTGCACCACGCAGCCTGTCCGGTGGCGGTCGTGCCGCACGTCGGATGATGGCGGGCCGGCAGATCGGACGGGTCTGATGGGTCGGACGGGTCGGACGGGTCTGATGGGTCGGACGGGTCTGATGGGTCGGACGGCTGTGCCGCGAGCGTCCGGGAGTCAGCCGAAGAACACCTCGAACTCGTCGTACAGCGACGGGTCGACCCCCTTGGTCTTCTCCGTGGTCTCGGCGAGGGGGACGCGGACGATCTGCGTGCCCTGCAGCGCCACCATCACGCCGAAGTCGCCTTCCGCGACCGCGTCGATGGCGTGCAGCCCGAAGCGCGTGGCCAGCCAGCGGTCGAAGGCACTCGGCGTGCCGCCGCGCTGGACGTGCCCCAGGACCGTGGTGCGGGCGTCCGTGCCCGTGCGTTCCGAGATCTCCCGGGCCAGCCATTCCCCGATGCCGGACAGGCGGACGTGGCCGAACTCGTCCAGCATGCGGTCCTTGACCATCAGCTGTCCCTCCCGGGGGACGGCCCCCTCGGCCACCACGACGATCGGCGCGTAGTTGGTCTCGAACCGGCTCTTCACCTGCTCGCAGACCTGGTCGATGTCGAAGGGCCGCTCCGGGACGAGGATCACGTTGGCCCCGCCCGCGACACCTCCGTGCAGTGCGATCCACCCGGAATGCCGGCCCATCACCTCGACCACCAGGGTGCGCATGTGCGACTCGGCAGTGGTGTGGAGGCGGTCGATCGCCTCGGTCACGATGCCGACGGCGGTGTCGAACCCGAAGGTGTAGTCGGTGCCGGAGACGTCGTTGTCGATGGTCTTCGGGACCCCGACCAGCCGGACCCCCTGACGGCTCAGCTCGGCGGCCACCCCGAGCGTGTCCTCGCCGCCGATCACGACGAGCGCGTCCACGTCGTGTGCGGCGAGGGTGTCCCGCACCCGCCGCAGGCCGTCCTCGTGCTTGAACGGGTTGGTGCGGGAGGAGCCGAGGATGGTTCCGCCGCGGGGGAGGATGCCGCGCACGCTGGGAATGTCCAGCGGTACCACCTTGTCCTGGAGCGCCCCGAGCCAGCCGTCCCGCAGACCGACGAAGTCGAAGGCGTACTCCTGGACGCCTTTGCGGACGACGCTGCGGATCACGGCGTTGAGGCCGGGACAGTCACCGCCGCCGGTCAGCAATCCGACCCTCATGGCTTTCTCCCATCAGCTGGGCACCCGACCTGGTGGCAGCCTTCCCGGCGGTCGAAACCGCTGTCGGGGAGCACGGATGAGCTCCCCTCCAGCCTCCCTCCATTCCGACCGCGGTGGCCACTCGGCGCGGGCGGGGGCCGGCCCGGGGGCCACTCGGCCCACATGGACCCCATGAGTGCCCGATCGGCCCAGTGCGCGAGTCGGACCGAGGCGCATGCTCGAAGAAAGGGCCTGCGGGACACCGCAAGAAGATCCGCGGCGGACGGCCCGCGGCCGGCCTCGTGCGACAGAAGTACCGGCCGGTCCGACGCTGTCGACAGTTCCGCTCGCGATCCGAGGCGAAGGGACGACGTCATGGCCAGAGCGATATGGACCACACCGGACGTGTTCGCCGGGCGGGGCGGCGCCCGCACGGGCGAGGGCGGGGTGATGACCGGCAACCTGACCCTGCGCACGATCTGGGACGGAGCGCAGGCCGAAGTGGTGGTGCGGTACACCGGCACCTCCCACTGGCACGCCCTCGCCGGAAGCCCGGTGCCCTGCCCGTCCGAGCGGGACAGCAGGCAACTGCACCAGGCGGTGGTGGAGGCCGTGCGGGCCGGTGGCGGCGCGACCGTTCCGCGGTACGAACGGGTCGGCCGACCGGCCTACATGACGTGATCCGCGACGGAGGACGACGGGGACGCCTCCCCGCCCGGACCGCCGCCCGAGAGCCCGCCCGGGCCCGACGACGGTGATCCGTCCGGTCCCACGACGGCCGGGGCCACCACGCGACAGCGTTCCGTGGCGGCTCCGGACGGCCGGGGTCAGGCTGGGAGGACAGCGAAAACCGACGGGTGGCAACGGAATCTCCTGGAGGCGCCATGAACAGTGCGGACGGGCGTGAGCCGATCGTCGTGGGCGTCGATCCCGATCCTTCGAAGCGGCTGGCACTCGCCTGGGCCGCCGACGAGGCGGAGCGCCGTGGGCTGCCGGTGCGGCTCGTCCACGCCCAGGGTGTGCCGACCGCCGGGTACCGCACGGGCGAGGTACGACCGTCCTGGGAGGAGTGGAACCGCACTCTGCACGTGGCCGGTAACGAGGTGCTCGAGGAGGCGGCCGCCTTCGTCGCGTCCCGGCAGCCGGCGGTGGAGGTGTCCACACTGCTGGCCGAGGGAGAGCCGGCGTGGGTGCTGAGCGAGGAGGCACGGAACGCCTCCCTGGTCGTGGTGGGTTCCTGGCATCTGAGCACCCGGCGCCAGCTGTTCGGCTCCGCCTCCGTGTCGCTCCCGCTCTCCGCCCACTCCCCCTGCCCGGTCGTCGTCGTCCCGGAGCCGGAGCACATCACGCAGGAGCCCGGGTACGTCGTCGTGGGCGTCGACGGCAGCCCGCACTCCGCCGCGGCGGTGGACGTGGCGTTCGAGGAGGCGGCCCTGCGCGGGGCGGTCCTGCGGGCCCTGTACGTGTGGCATCAGCCGCTCCTCGGCGTGCTGAACGAGGACGCCGCCGTGCAGGAGTGCCGCCAGGTGCTGTCCGAGACGGTCGCGGGCCGGATCGCGCGGTACCCGGAAGTGGAACTGCACCACGAGGTCGTCCTCGGCCACCCGGTGCGGGTCCTGACGGACGCCTCGGAACACGCGCTGGGCCTGGTCGTGGGAACCCGCGGGCGCGGCGGTTTCACCGGCATGCTCCTGGGGTCGGTCAGCCAGGGAGTGCTGCACCACGCCCGCTGCCCCGTCATCACGGTCCCGGTGTGAGGCGCCGAACGGCCCGGTTCCCTGCCCCGTCCGGCCCTGGTGGAGCCGACGGCCCCGTCACACGATGAGGAACGGCGCCGTCCACCGGGGGCCGGCACCCCGGCGGGACGCCCGCCGAACTCACTGGAGTCCGAGATGGAAGCCTCTCGCAAGGCCCTCCGCGCGGTCCGACCGGTTCCGCCGGGACCGGGGACCCCGGCGTCGTACGGGTCCGGATGATGCGCACCGGCCCGCACCCGCCCGCACCGGGCGGAGGGACGGACGCGACGGTCGACGCCGTGCCCGGGTCCGGTCCGCTTCCCCCGCTGCGGGAACTCGCCCCCGGCGAGGTCTACACCGCCCTGAACACCTCACGGCGCGGCCTGGCCGCGGACCGGGCACGGGCGGAGCGGGAGCGGTACGGGCCCAACGAGATGCCCCGTACGGCGCGCCGCCCGGTGTGGCGGCGGCTGGGGGCGCAGTTCACGGACCTCTTCGCGGTCGTGCTGCTCGTCGCTTCGTCGATCACCTTCCTGGCCTACGCACTGCAGGACCCACGTGATGCGGGCACGCTTCAGCTCGCGGTGGCGATCCTCGGCGTCGTGGTGCTGAACGCCGCCATCGGGTTCGCGCAGGAGTACTCGGCCGAGCGGACGGCCCAGGCGCTGGAGGCGATGGTCCCCCACGCCTGCCGGGTGCTGCGCGACGGCCGGCGGCTGGAGGTGCCCGCCCGGGATCTGGTGCCGGGGGACGTGGTGGTGCTGGAGGCCGGGGACGCCGTGCCTGCGGACTGCCGGGTGGTCGAGGCGCACGAACTTCGGGTCAACAACGCGCCGTTGACCGGGGAGAGCGACCCCGTGAGCGGTACGGCCGATCCGGTGCCGGCCGGGCCCGCGCTGGAGGCGCGCAACTGCGTGTTCATGGGAACGGACGTCGTCGCCGGGTCCGGTCGGGCCGTGGTCTTCGCCACCGGTGCGGGGACCGAGTTCGGGCGGATCTTCCGGCTGGCCGCGGCCGCCCCGCAGCAGAAGACCCCCCTCCAGCACCAGGTGGCTTCCATGGCCCGGCGGGTGGCGGCCGCGGCCCTGGGGATCGGCGCCCTGATGTTCGCCGTGCGCCTGCCCACCGGGGAGTCCCTGCTGCCCGCGTTCGTGTTCGCGCTGGGGGTGATGGTGGCGATGGTGCCGGAAGGGCTGCCCGCCACCCTCTCGGTGTCCCTGGCCATCGGCGTCCGCCGGATGGCGCGCCGCCGGGCGCTGATCAAGCAGCTGCTGGCGGTGGAGGCACTCGGATCGACCACGGTGGTGTGCACCGACAAGACCGGGACGCTCACCCAGGCCGAGATGACCGTCACCCGGGTGTGGGCCGGGGGCGCGCCGCACGCGGTGACCGGTGTGGGCTACACCCCGGGCGGCGAGGTCGCCGACGCCGCGCCGGTGCGCGAGCTGCTGCGGGTGGCGGCCCTGTGCTGCGACGCCCGGCTCGTGCCGTCCCAGGACGCCCGGCGCCGGCGGGTGCTCGGCGACACCACCGAGGGCGCGCTGCTCGTCGTCGCGGCCAAGGCCGGTCTCGACCCGGTCGCCGAGGAGCAGGCGGCTCCCCGCGTGACCGAGTTCCCCTTCGACTCGGACCGCAAGCTGATGACCACGGTGCACCGGGACGGCACGGGCTACCGGGCGTGTGTGAAGGGAGCGCCGGCGGAAGTGCTGGCGCTCTGCACCGACGTGGAGTGGGAGGGGCGCCGGGGCCCGCTGACCGAGCGGGAGCGGGCGACGGCGCTCGCGGCGGGCGACGCGCTGGCCTCGCAGGCGCTGCGGGTGCTGGCCGTCGCACGGCGTGACCTCGACCGGCCCCGCCCCGCGCAGGACGAGGCGGAGTCCGGCCTCACGTTCCTCGGGCTGGTCGGGATGCTGGACCCGCCGCGTCCCGAGGTCGCCGACGCGGTCGCCGCCTGCCGCGGGGCCGGCATCCGCATCGTCATGGTCACCGGGGACCACCCGCTCACCGGGGAGGCCGTCGCGCGGCGGGTGGGGATCGTGCGGGGGCCGGATCCCGTCGTGGTGACGGGCGCCCGGCTCGACGCGATGGACGGGACGTCGCTCGACGCGCTGCTCGCCGAACCGTCCGAGCTGCTGCTGTGCCGGGTCAGCCCCGAGCACAAGATGCGGGTCGTCACCGCCTTCCAGCGGCGCGGCGAGGTGGTGGCCGTCACCGGGGACGGCGCGAACGACGCTCCCGCCCTCAAGCACGCCGACATCGGGGTGGCGATGGGCGCGTCGGGCACCGACGTGGCCCGGGAGGCGGCCTCGATGGTGCTCCTGGACGACTCGTTCGCCTCGATCGCCGTGGCCGTGCGGCTCGGCCGGGCGGTCTACCAGAACATCCGCAAGTTCCTCGTCTACCTCTTCAGCCACAACATCGGGGAGCTGGTCCCGATCCTGGCCGCGACCTTCGCCGGGTTCCCGCTGGTGCCCATCAGCGCGGTGCAGATCCTGGCGATCGACCTGGGCTCCGACGTCCTGCCCGCTCTGGCGCTGGGCGCCGAGCCGCCCGAGCCCGACGTGATGGAGCGTCCGCCGCGCGCCCGCCGGGAGCGGCTGTTCTCGGCCGGGGTGGTGGGACGGATCCTGTTCCTCGGCGGCATCCAGGCGCTGTGCGTCACCGCCGTCTTCTTCTGGCACGTCGGGTCCTCGGGGATCCCCTTCGACGACTTCACCAAGGACACGCCCGTCTACCGGGAGGCGATCACCATGGTCCAGGCCGGGATCGTGCTCAGCCAGTTCTTCAACGCGCTGGCGGTGCGCACCGAACGCCAGAGCATCCTGAAGGTGGGGCTGCTGTCCAATCCGGCCCTGCTGGTGGCGGGCGGCTTCGGCATCGCCCTCATGGCGGCGATCAGCTATGTGCCGCTGCTCCAGGCCGTCTTCGGCACCGCCGCGCTCGACGCCGCCGACTGGGCGCTGCTGACCGGGCTCGGGACCCTGCCCCTGATCGCCGACGAGGTCCGCAAGGGATGGCTGCGCCGCCGTGCCGGTCACCGGAAGGGAGCGCGACAGTGAAAGTGATCGTCGTCGGCTGCGGACGGGTGGGCACCACCCTCGCCGGGCTGCTCGCCGCCGAAGGACACGACGTGCGGGTCGTCGACCGGAGCCCGAAGGCGGCCCGGCGGCTGCCCGACAGCCCCCGCATCAGCTTCCACGTGGGCAACGGCTACAGCCGCGCCGTGCTCGAAGCCGCCGGCATCGAGCATGCGGACGCCTTCGTGGCCGTCACCTCCGGGGACAACAGCAACATCGTCAGCGCGCGCACGGCGAAGGAGACCTACCGGGTACCGAGGGTCCTCGCCCGCATCTACGATCCCCGACGCGCCGACATCTACCGCGAACTCGGCATCCCCACCATCGCCAGCGTCCGCTGGACGGTCCATCAGATCCACCAGATGCTGCTGCACCGCCACCTCTCCCCCGAGATCAGTTTCGGCAACGGCGAGACGCTCCTCTACCGCTCCGAGCTTCCGGCCTATCTGACCGGGCGGCCGCTGACCGGGTTCGAGGTCGACGGCGAGATCCGGGTCGTCGAGGTCACCCGCGCGGGCCGTTCCCTGATCCCCGCGCACGGCACGCAGGCGCGGGCGGGCGACCTGGTCACGTTCGCCGTCGCCGCGACCGCGCTCGGCAGGCTGCGCGGCTTCCTCGACAAGGAGTTGGGGACATGAACGTGATCGTCGCCGGAGCGGGGCGGCTCGGCACCCAGATCGCCCAGGTCCTCGCCGCCGCCCACAACGACGTGACGCTGATCGACGCCGACGACGACCGTGTCGCCGCCCTGGAGGGGCGCGTCCCCGTGCGGCTCGTCGCCGGGGACGCCTGTGAGCCCTCCCTCCTGGAACACGCGGGGGCGCTGAGCGCCGATCTCGTCATCGCCACCACCGGGGACGACGAGGACAACCTCGTCATCAGCCTGCTCGCCAAACGGCAGTTCTCGGTGCCCCGGGTGGCCGCCCGCATCAACGACGCCGACAACACCTGGCTGTTCGACGGGCGTTGGGGCGTCGACGTCGCCGTGCCCGCGGCCACCCCGCTGATCTCCCTCATCGAGGAGGCCACCGGGGCCACCGACACGGTCGCCCTGCTGCGGCTCAGCAAGGCCGGCGTCGACGTCATCGAAACGGCCATCACGCCGCGGTCCCGGACGGTGGGACGCGCCCTGCGGGATGTGGAACTGCCCGAGGGGACGGTCGTCGCGACCATCGTCCGCGACGGACAGCCGACCGTGCCGGATCCGGCGCTCCGGCTCCGCCCCGGCGACGAGATCCTGCTCGTCTCGCACACCGCGACCGAGCAGGAGATCCACGCCGCGTTCCAGTGACCGCTCGCCGGCGGAACCGTCATCCCGCTCGGGCGACGAGGAAGTCGGCACTGCCCGACAGTGTGGTCAGCCGGGGAGTGTCCTCGTCCTCGATGCGGACCCCGGCGCGTTCGCTGAGGACCTCCACGAAACTCAGGAAGTCCAGGGAGTCCATCTCCAGCACGTCACGGAACGCCTCGTCGGGCCCCAGGGCGGCGACGTCCGCGTCCGGGACGACCCGGGCGAGCGATTCCCTCACCATGTCCAGCGCGTCGGTCCGGTCGATGTTCACAGCTGCTCCGGGTTCTGCAGAAGGCGGGTGACCGCCGTGAGGAAGCGCGCCCCGACGGCGCCGTCGGTCGCTCGGTGGTCGGCCGAGAGGGTCGCCGTGACCACGGGCCGCACACCCAGCATGCCCTCGACGGCGCACGGCCGGTCGGCCACTCGCCCGAAACCGACCAGGGCCACCTGCGGCGGGTGGATCACTCCGAACACGGCCTCCACTCCCTGATCTCCGAGGTTGGTGACCGTGATCGTGGCCCCCGACACCTCGGAGCCCCGCAGTCTGCCCGTACGCGCCCGGGTGACCAGGTCCTTCAGGATCGTCATCAACTCCGGGAGCGCCAGCTCGTCGGCGTGGTGCAGCACGGGGGCGACGAGCCCTCCCCCGCGCAGCGACACGGCCACGCCGAGGTGGACGCCCTCGCCGGCCGTGAAGCGGTCGTCGGTCCAGTGGCCGTTCAGCTCGGGGACCTCACGGGCCGCCAAGGCTGCCGCCTTGAGCAGGAGGGCGGCGGGGAGCAGGCGTTCACCGACGGGGCTGCGCCGGTTGTGCTCGTGCAGCCGCTCCATCGCGGCGGCCATGTCCACGGTCGTGGACAGGTAGTAGTGGGGGATGTCCCTGTTGGCGCGGCTCATCAGACCCGCGATCGCCTGCCGCATGGCCGCACCCCGGTCCGCGGGACGCTGCCGGGACGGCCCTGCGGTGGCGGTGCCGACCGTCGCGGACCGGGGCTCGGCCGCAGGGCCGCGGACCGCCCGGCGCACGTCCGCGGCACGGACGGCCGAGTCCTTGCCCGTCCCTTGCACCATGGCCAGGTCGACGCCCGTCTCCGCCGCCAGCCTCCGGGCCAACGGGGTCACCCGCAGGCGCGGACGCCGGTCGGCCGCCGCTTCCTCGACGTCGGTTCGGGTGACGCGTCCCCCGGGCCCGGAACCGTGCAGCGTCTCCAGGTCGACACCGCTGTGTTCCGCCAGATGCCGGATCAGGGGGCCGACCTCCGTGTGCCGCCGCGCGCCGGACGCCACCGGGCCCGCGATGCTCGCGGGTTCGGGAAGCGGGGAAGGGGACGGGGAATTGACGGACGGGGACGGGGGCTTGACGGGCTCGGCCTTCGTCGCCGCGCCACGAGCCCGTCGTCTCTTCCCCGCCTTCTCCGCCTTCCCCGATCTCTCTGGTTTCTCTGGTTTCTTCGATCTCTCTGGTTTCTCCGCTTCCTCCAGCCTGCCGGCCCTGGTCGCCCTACCCGCCTTGCTCGCCTCGCCGGCCTTGGGAGGCTTCTTCTCCGTCGCCCCGATCCGCGCGAGCGGCGTGCCCACCGGGACGGTCGTGCCGGGCTCGACGAGCAGCTCGGCCATGGTTCCCGTTTCGAAGCACTCCACCTCGATGGTCGACTTCGCGGTTTCGACGACAGCGACCGGATCGCCCTTGTGGACGAGTGCTCCGGGCGCCACCAGCCACTCCACGAGCGTGCCCTCGTCCATGTCGGCGCCCAGGGAGGGCATGGTGAACTCGGCCATGGTCAGTCCACCGCCCGGTGGGCGGCCGCGACGATGTCGGCCGTCTGCGGCAGAGCGGCCTCCTCCAGCTGCCGGGCGTAGGGCATCGGCACCTCCGCGCCGCACACCCGCTCCACGGGCGCGTCCAGATCGTAGAAGGACTCCTCGGCGATGCGGGCGGACACCTCGGCGGCAAGGCTCCCCGTGCGCCACGCCTCGTCGACGACCACCGCACGATGGGTGCGGGCCACGGAGGCGGCGACGGTGGCGGAGTCGAGGGGCCGGAGCGTGCGCAGGTCGATCACCTCGGCGCTGATGTCCTCGGCGGCCAGCTCGTCCGCCGCCGCGAGGGTCTTGGGCAGCGAACCTCCGTACGTGATCAGGGTGATCTCGGTGCCGGACCGGCGGATCGCGGCGCGGTCCAGGTCGACGGGCGCGGTGGCCGGGAGGAGTTCGCCGGAGACGTTGTAGAGACTTCCGTGCTCGAAGATCAGGACGGGGTCGGGGTCGGCGAGCGCCGGAGCGAGCATGCGACGCGCGTCCTCGAGGGTGGCGGGGGCGAGCACGCGGATGCCGGGGATGTGCGCGTACCAGCCCTCCAGGCTGTGCGAGTGCTGGGCGGCGAGCTGGCGTCCGGCACCCGTGGTCATGCGGATCACGATCGGCACGGGCAGTTGGCCGCCCGACATGTGCAGCAGCGTGGCGGCGTTGTTGAGGATCTGGTCGAGAGCGAGCAGGCTGAAGTTGACGGTCATGATCTCGACGACGGGCCGCAGACCGGCCAGGGCGGCGCCGATGCCGGCACCCACGAACGCGGACTCCGACAGCGGGGTGTCGCGGACGCGTTCGGGGCCGAACTCCTCCAGCAGGCCGAGGCTGACGCCGAAGCATCCGCCGTAGCGGCCCACGTCCTCGCCCATCAGGAAGACGCGGTCGTCGGACCGCAGTGCGTCGCGCAGTGCCTCGCGCAGCGCCTCACGGTAGGTCGTCTTCGCCGGCTGCGGCCGCTCACCGTCGCCCATCGTCAACCCACCTCCGCCGAAGCGCTGGTGACGTGGCGCAAGAGGTGCTCCACCGGCTCCGCGGGTGCCTGCTCGGCTGCCTCCACGGCGTGGTCGACTTCGGCGGCCACCCGGCGCTCGATCACGGCGAGGGCCTCGTCGACCGGGTCGCCGTCCGCGCGCATGCGATCGACGAGACGGACGATCGGGTCACGGCCCTTCCACCGCTCCACCTCCGCCTTGTCGCGGTACCGGTCCGGGTCGTACATGGAGTGGGCGCGGAAGCGGTAGGTGCGCAGTTCGAGGAAGTGCGGCCCCGCACCGGCCCTGACGGCCTCGGCGGCCCGGCGGGCGGTCTCCTCCACGGATTCGACGTCCATCCCGTCGACGGCCCAGGCGACCATTCCGTAGGAGGCGGCTCGCATCGCCAGGTCCGTCTGCGCCTCGTGCCGCTCCAGTGCCGTGCCCATGGCGTAGAGGTTGTTCTCGCAGACGAGCAGCAGAGGAAGGCGCCACAGGGCCGCGAGATTGGCCGTTTCGTGGAACTCCCCCTCGGCGAAGGCCCCGTCACCGAAGAAGCAGCAGGTGACGCGGTTCTCTCCGCGCATGCGGTCGGCGAGGGCGAGGCCGGCGGCCAGTGGGAGGCCCCCGGCAACGATCGCGTTGCCGCCGTAGAAGCGCCGGCTCGCGTCGAACAGGTGCATGGATCCGCCCCGGCCGCCGCTGCAGCCGGTCGTCCTGCCGTACATCTCGGCCATGACGGCGTCGGCCGTGATCCCGCGGGCCAGGGCGTGGCCGTGTTCGCGGTACGTGGCGACCACCGCGTCCTCGGGTGTCAATGCCTCGTTGACGCCGACGGCCACGGCCTCCTCGCCGATGTACAGATGGACGAAGCCGCGGATCTTCGCCGCGCTGTACAGCTCGACGCACCGTTCCTCGAAGCGGCGGATGCGCAGCATGGCCTCCAGCAGCTCCTTGCGGTGCCCGGCGCCCGCCTTCTCGTCGATCGCTTTCATGGTCGTCTTCTTCGTCTTCTTCGGCGTCCTCTGCGCCTTCTGCCCCTTCGACGCCTTCTGCGCCGGCGTGGGCTTCTCTCCGGCCTTCCGGGACGCCGGGTCCTTCCGCGTGCGGGTGGGTCGGGCCAGGCTCATGCGGATCCCTCCAGGGTGGACACGTCACCCGTGGGCAGGCCGAGTTCGCGTGCGCGCAGCAGCCGGCGCATCACCTTCCCGCTCCGGGTCTTGGGGAGGTTCTGGTCGAACGCGATCTCCCTGGGTGCGACGGCGGGGCCCAGCTTGCGGCGGCCGAAGGCCAGTAGTTCCCGCTCCAGATCCGGAGTCGGCGGAACCCCGGGGCGCAGCGACACGAATGCCTTGACGACGTTCCCGGCGACCGGGTCCGGCCGTCCGATCACACCGGCCTCGGCCACCGACGGGTGCTCCATCAGCGCGCTCTCCACCTCGAACGGACCGATGAGATGGCCCGCCGACTTGATGACGTCGTCGGCGCGCCCGACGAACCAGTACCAGCCGTCCACGTCCCGGCGGACCAGGTCACCGGTCAGGTACCAGCCGCCCGCGAACGCGGCGTCGTAGCGGTCCTCGTCGTGGAGGTAGCCGCGGAACATCGACGGCCAGCCCGGCCGGAGCGCCAGTTCGCCCTCGGCCCCGGCCCGGCGCACCTCTGTGACCCGGCCGCCGGTGACGAGGGCCCGGCCGTCCTCGCCCTGCTCCAGCACGGTCGCCTCGACGCCGGGGAGCGGCCGCCCCATGGAGCCGGGCCGGATGTCGCAGGCGGCGAAGTTGGCGATCATGATGCAGCCGGTCTCCGTCTGCCACCAGTTGTCGTGCACCGGCAGGCCCAGCACGTCCCTGCCCCACAGGACAGCCTCCGGGTTGAGGGGCTCGCCGACGGAGGCGATGAAGCGCAGGGCCGACAGGTCGTAGGAGCGCGGCAGGTCGTACGGGCCCTGGCGCGGTGTGGCCCGCATGAGCATGCGCAGGGCCGTGGGGGCGGTGTACCAGACGCTGACCCGCTGTTCGCCGAGGATCCGGTACCAGCGCCGGGCGTCGTAGTCCCCCTCGTCGACGACCACGGTCACGCCGTGGACGAGTGGCGCGATGATCCCGTACGACATGCCGGTGACCCAGCCGGGATCGGCGGTGCACCAGTACACGTCGTCGGGGTGCAGGTCGAGGGCGTACGCGGCGGTGGCGTAGTGGGCCACCACGGCCTCGTGCACGTGGACCGCGCCCTTGGGGGCGCCGGTGGTCCCGCTGGTGAAGTGCAGCAGGGCCATGTCCTCGGGCGAGGTGGGCGGGACGGTGAAGGTGTCCTGGGCGGCAGCCGTCAGCGCGTCGAAGGAGACGGTCCCGGGCAGATCATCACCGCCGGGCCCGACGATCAGGACGTGCTCCAGTGCGGGAAGCGACGCCCGGCGTTCGGCGACCTTGCGCCGGTAGAGTGCCGCGGTGGTGACCAGGACCCGTGCGTCTCCCAGGCGCAGTCGCTGCTCGACCGGGTCGGGGCCGAAGGCGGAGAAGAGCGGGCAGAGCACGCCGGTGTTCTTCAGCGTGCCCAGCACCGTGGTGTACAGCTCGGGGCAGCGGCCGAGCAGGGTGAACACCCGCTCGCCGGGGCCGACGCCGAGGTGCCGCAGGACGTTCGCGAAGCGGGCCGTGCGGCGGGCCAGTTCGGCATACGTGACGGTGGAGACGGAGTCGTCCCGGGCGACGCAGCGCAGGGCGGCCTTGTCCGCGCGGCCGGTCAGCAGGTGCCGGTCCACCGCCTCGTGAGCGATGTTGAGGCCCCCGCCGGGCAGCCCGGCCAGCTCGGTGCGCGCCTGTTCCCACGCGAAGTCCGAGCGGGCCCGGTCGTAGTCGGCGAGACGGGGCGGGACGACCGGTGCGGTGTCCTTGCGAATGGTTTCCCGGTGCATCGGTGCTCCTCCCGGCACTTGCGGCCCCGCCCGCTGCCGGCCGGTGGCCCGGCCGGCCCGTTCCGCCTCCTGCTTCCCCGCCCTCCTCACTCCCGGTGCAGTACGACCTTGAGCGCACCCGTGGTGGCGCCCTGGGAGAACACCTCGTAGGCGTGCGCCATGCGGTCGAGGCCGAAGGTGTGGGTGATCAGCGGGGAGACGGACAGGCGTCCGAACCTCAGCAGCTCCAGCAGCCACGGCGTGGAGGACGTGTCCACCTGGCCCGTGCTGATCGTCATGTTCTTCCGCCACAGGGACTCGAGGTGGAGCGTGACCGGTCTGCCGTGCGTCCCGATGTTGGCGATGTGCCCTCCCGCCCGGACGGCCTGGACGCACAGGGCGAAGCCGTCCGGGTCGCCCGATGCCTCGATGGCGACGTCGGCGCCCGCTCCTTCCGACAGCTCGGCGATCATCTTCCCCGGCAGCTCGGCGGCATCGGCCCCCATGCGGGCGGCGACCTCCAGCCGGGGCCCGGACAGGTCCACCACGACGATCCGGCGGGGGGAGTACAGCCGTGCGACGGCCACCGTGGCGAGACCGACGGGACCGGCGCCCACCACGACGACGGTGTCCCCGGGACCGACGTGGCCGTTCCGTACGCCGACCTCGTAGGCGGTGGGGAGCACCTCGGCCAGCAGGAGAGCCTCGTCGAGCGGGACCGCGGGAGGCCGTCGGAGGGTGGAGTGGTCCGCGAACGGAACGCGCACGAACTCGGCCTGGGTTCCGTTGATCCGGCTCCCCAGGAGCGACCCGCCGCCTCCGCCGCACTGCCCACGCCTGGTGTCCCGGCACGCCTGGCAGCGACCGCAGGCCGAGACGGAGGACACGATCACCTGGTGGCCGGGGCGCAGACCCCGGACGCCGGGGCCGACGTCCATGACCTCGCCGACGGCCTCGTGGCCGAGGATCGTCCCCGGTTTCACCTCGGGCAGCTCTCCTCGCAGGATGTGCAGGTCGGTGCCGCAGACGGAGGTGGCGTCGACGCGCACGACGGCGTCGGTCGCCTCCTCGATCGTGGGGGCCAGGACGGTGTCCCAGGAGATGTGGCCCGGGCCGTGGTAGACGAGCGCTCGCACTGGTGGTCACTCCTCGCT
This sequence comes from Streptomyces sp. 3330, assembly GCF_031456635.1. Lineage (NCBI taxonomy): Bacteria > Bacillati > Actinomycetota > Actinomycetes > Kitasatosporales > Streptomycetaceae > Streptomyces > Streptomyces sp. 3330. The sequence continues at coordinate 257,530 of NZ_JAVDVA010000006.1, read as the reverse complement.
CCCCCACCTCCACGGTCACCCCGGCGGAACACCCCGGCAACACGGACCGCCGCGCCGTCGTGCGGGTCGCGTCAGTCCGGTTCCATGTAGGGGCGGCGGAAGACCGGGGCCTGGCCGGTGCCCCAGGGGCGTACGGCCGCGAGCGCCCGGGCGACCGCGGACTCCAGCGGGCCGCTGGTGTCGACGGCGACCGCCTCGGGCCACGAGGGTTCCGCGGCCGCCATCGCGGCGGCGACGCCGGCGTCGGCGTCGGACGGGCCCGCGGCGCGCGTGCCCAGCCGGGCCGCCGAGACCTCGTCCGGAACACTGCAGTGGAGGGCCACCAGGTCGGCGCTGGTGGCTTCGGCCACACGCTGTGCCGCCTCACGCTGGTCCGCGTCCGACCAGGTGGCGTCGAGGACGACCGACTCGCCGGCGGACAGCAGCGCGGCCGCACGGTCGAGGAGGGCGGCGTAGGTCCTGGCCGTCCACTCGGGTGTGTACAGGCCCTCGCGGTAGCCCGCCGCCGCGGACTGCTCGGCGGGGAGGCCCGCCAGTTCCTTGCGGACGCGGTCGCTGCTGAGCAGCGTGACGCCCAGCCGGTCGGCCAGCGCGCCGGACAGGGTCGACTTCCCGCTGCCCGGCAGTCCGCCGACGACGGTCAGGCGGACGGCGGAGGTGCGCAGGTGCCGCAACGTCGTCGAGACGAGCCTGCGTGACGCCGCCTCGGCGCCCGGCGCGCCCTGGCGGGCCTGGATCAGCGAGACCTTGGCACGGACGAACGCGCGGTAGGCGACGTAGTGGTGCCACAGCGACGCGGGGGCGGGGTCACCCGAGTACTCGCCGTACCGGGCGAGGAAGCAGGCGGCCGCCTCCGGGGCGCCGAGCTGCTCCAGATCCATGGCGAGGAAGGCCGCGTCGTCCAGGCCGTCGACGTAGCGCAGCCGGTCGTCGAACTCCAGGCAGTCCAGGACGCGGGGGCCGTCGTCGAGGCAGAAGACGTCCTCGGCGAGGAGGTCCCCGTGGCCGTCGACCACCCGTCCCTGCGCGATGCGCGACGCGAACAGCCCCTCACGGCCCGCGAGATAGCGGCGCACCAGGTCTTCCGTCTCCGTCGTCCCCTCGGGCACGGGGCCGTCCTCGGCCAGGGCGTGGACCTGGGCGAAGCTCGCCTCCCACCGCGACGACAGGGCGTCGCGCGTGCCCTCGGCGTCCGTCTCCGGGCCGCGGGGGGCTTCCGCGTGCCAGGCGGCGAGCTGCCGGGCGACGGACCGCAGGACGTCGTCCAGGACGGCCCCTTCCCGGACCAGCCGGGACAGACGCCGGTCCGCGGGCATGCGGCGCATCACCACGAGGGGCTCGGGGGCCTCGTCGTCCGGGCCGCTGAACTCGCCCAGGCCCAGATAGACGTCGGGCGCGAAGCGGCGGTTGAGGGAGAGCTCGCGTTCGCAGGCGTGCCGACGCGCCGCACGCGTCGTGTAGTCGAGGAACCCGAGGTCCACCGGCTTCTTGACCTTGTAGGCGCGCTCCCCGGCGAAGAACACGATCGCCGTATGGGTCTCGCACACCTGCGCGCGCGGCGGCTCCGGCTCCTGGTGGCCGGGCTCAGCCATGGGGGACGACGGCGACGGGGCAGCGTCCGTGGTGGAGGGCGGCGTGCGCCACCGGACCCAGGTGGGGCGCCACGCCGTGCCGGTGTGCCCGGCGGCCGACGACCAGCAGCGCGGCGCCTTCGGCGGCCTCCACGACGGCCTTCGCGGGGCTCGTGAGACGGATGCTGTCGGCGACGTCCACCTGCGGGTACTTCTCGCGCCAGGGACGCAGCGCCTTGCCCAGCTCGTGGTGCGCGTCCCGGGTCATCTCCTCGGTGACGGCGTGGTCCACGCCCCAGGGCACGCGCGCGTGGAGCGGCACGCTGCGGCCGTGCACGGCCACCAGCGGCACCTCGCGCGCCGCCGCGGTGTGGAACGCGAAGTCGAGCAGGTCGTCGGAGGGCGCGTGCAGTTTCAGGGCCACGACCACGGGGCTCACGGGCGCCGGGCGCGCTCCCTCCCCGGGGAATCCGGCCCGGACCATGACCACCGGCCGCTCCGCCCGGGCCACGACCGGCATGCTGATGTCGCCCATGAAATAGCTCTCCACGGACTCCAGGCCCCGAGAACCGAGCACGACCATCTCGGACTCCGTCGCCGCCTGGAGCAGGGCGTTCTGGGCGTCGTCGGCGACCAGGCTGCCGACCACCGTCAGGCCGGGGTGCCGCGCCTGCAGCTCCGCCCGTGCGGTGTGCACGAGGCGCTTCGCCCAGTAGTTCTGATCGACCTCGGAAGCGGCGTGCGCGGGTTCCGGCGCCAGCAGGGGCCACGCGTGCAGCAGGCGCAGCGTGAGTCTGCGCTTCTCGGCCTCGTCGGCGGCCCAGCGGGCGGCGGCAAGACTCTCGGGTGAACCGTCGAGACCCACGGTGACGACTGGTTGCATGGCGGCGGCCTCCGTCTCCTACGAAGCGGTATGACGATGAACGAGTCCGGTGACGTGCAGGCTCCGGACGTCGCCGACATGCCGGGCGCGGTGCGTGTCTCCTTCGAGGAGTACCCCAATCCCCGCTCCGGCGCATGTGGAGCCGTGCCGCAGGAGGCCGGACGGGCCGCGCCCGCCACGTGAGGAGACCGGCGCGGTGCCGCTTCCTCCGGGCGGACCGCACGACCGTGCTCCGCGGAGACGGCCCTGGGCCGGAAACCGGACCGGCAGGGACCTTCGGCCCTGTGCCCCGGACCCGCCGCCGTCCGACGGTGGGAAGCGATGGCGGGGGACGGCGGCGAGTTGCTGGAGGCCGGCTCATGAGCGCACAAGGTTCGCCGTACGCATCAGGTCCGCCGTCCGGGCGCGGCGATCACAAGCCCGGTGCCGCGAACTCCCTGAGACGTGGATCCGACAGGATCGAATGCTGGTTCCGTCGCGTTCTGCTGGTCCTGCTCGTCCTCGGACTGCCCGCAGCGGCGATCGGCGCGGGGGTGACGGCATACGAGGCGTCGATGCGCACCGTGCGGACCCAGGCGGCGGAACGGCACCAGGTCACCGCCCGCCTGACCTCGTCCGTCAGGCAGGGCGACGACTGGACGAAGCGGCCCGCGCAGATCCGCTGGACCGACACCGACGGCACCGTGCACACCGGAGCGGCCCTCGTGAAGCCGGGCACCCCGAAGGGCGCGGCCGTGCGGGTCTGGGTGACGAAGGACGGAACCGTCACGACCGCCCCGACGAGCACGCTCAACGCGACGGCCAGTGGCTGGCTCATGGGCGGGATGGCGGCTTTCGGCGTGGCGGCCGCGTCCTCCGCGGTCTGGACGGGTGTGCGCCTGGTCCTGGACCGCAGAAGGTACGCGCAGTGGGACGCCGAGTGGGAGCAGGTGGAACCGCGGTGGTCCGCGCGCTTCCGCCGGTGACGGACGGCCCCCGGGGCCGGGCGGACAGCCCCGATCCGCGCGTCGGCCCGCATGTCGCGGCGGCGCGCGGGCGGTGCGACGGTATTCACAGGGGGTCTGTCAGCAACGGGACGGAAGGCGGTGGCCCCGATGGCACTTCCGCTGGTCGTGGGCGTCGACGGGTCGGACTCCAGTCTGCTGGCGGTCGACTGGGCGGCGGACGAGGCGGCACGTCATGGACTGCCCCTGCGGCTGGTCCATGCCTCCCTGTGGGAGCGCTACGAACGCGTCCGGCCATCGTTCAGCACCGACCGCCCGGCCGGGGAGGTCCTGGCGCAGAACATCGTCGCCACCTGCGCGGAACGCGCCCGGCTTCGCCACCCCGAGGTGAAGGTGTCGGGCGACATCCTGGCCGCCGACGCGGTGTCCACCCTGCTGCGGGCCGGATCCGAGGCGTCCGCCCTGGTCACCGGCGCCCGGGGGCGAGGCGAGGTCACCGGGCTGCTACTGGGGTCGGTCAGCCTCACGGTGGCCGCCCGCGCCGCCTGCCCGGTCGTGGTCGTCCGCGGCGAGGAACGCAACGTCCAAGGGTCCCTGGGCCGGGTCGTGGTGGGGGTCGGGGACGCGACGGGCGGCGCGGGCGCCGTACGGTTCGCCGCCCGCGAGGCGGCGGCGCGGGGCTGCGCGCTGACCGCCGTGCGGGCCTGGCGCAGTCCGGCTCACGAGCCGTCCGTCACGGGGGACGACCGGGCCGCGGCGGAGGCGGCGGTGGCGCCCGAGGAGCAGGCCTCGGCCCACCTCCAGGACGCGTTGCGCGAGGTCGCGCGGGAGCATCCCGAGGTCGACGTCGGCCTCCGCGCGGTCGAGGGCCCCGCCCACCGTGTCCTGCTGGAGGCATCGGCCGACGCCGACCTGATCGTCGTCGGCGCCCTGCGCCGGCACGGTCACTTCGGTCTGCAGCTCGGCACCGTCGCCCACACCCTGTTGCACCGCTCGGCGTGCCCGGTCGCCGTCGTGCCGCACCGGATCTGAGACGCGCCCCGCGCGCACCTGCGGCCTCGGCTGCAATCCGAAACGCCCGCCCGCGGGGCCCGGGCGAGTACACCGCCCTGCGGCACCTGGGCGGGCGCCACCCCGGCGTACGCCTGCGCAGGGTAGAGCGCGCAGGAGGCGCGCAGCCGCCGAGCTTCGTCGAACACTGCTTCAGGAGGTCGTGATGGGACGTCTGGATGAGCGAGTCGCGGTGGTCACCGGTGGAGCCAGAGGGATCGGCGCCGCCGTGGCACGGCTGTTCGCCGGCGAAGGCGCGGCGGTGATGACCGCCGATGTCCTCGACGCCGAGGGAGCTGAGCTGGCGGCCGGGCTGGGCGGCCGCGCCCGGTACGCGCACCTGGACGTCAGCGCCGAGGACGGCTGGCAGCCGGTGCTGGCGGAGGCGGAGCGGGAACTGGGCCCGGTCTCGGTGCTGGTCAACAACGCCGGCATCCTCGACTGGGGCACCATCGAGGAACAGTCCCTCGAGTCCTTCCGCCGCGTCATCGACGTCAACCTCCAGGGCGCCTGGCTGGGCATGCGGGCGGCCGCGCCCTGCCTGCGTCGGGCGGGTGGAGGCGTGATCGTGAACATCTCCTCGCTCGCCGGCCTCACCGGCTACGCGGGCATCGGGGCCTATGTGGCCAGCAAGTGGGCTCTGCGCGGCCTGACCAAGACGGCGGCACTGGAGCTGGCCCCCGACGGGGTCCGGGTCTGCTCGGTCCATCCGGGCGCGGTGCACACCCCGATGACGGCCGGCTTCGACGACTCCTTCACGGCGGCACAACCCCTCCCCCGGTTCGGAGAACCGGAGGAGGTCGCCCGCATGGTGCTCTTCATCGCCGCCGACGCCACCTACTCCACCGGCACGGAGTTCGTCCTGGACGGCGGCGTCACCGCCGGCCCGCCGACCCCGCTGACACCCGACAGCTGACCGGGTCCGACGGCCGGTCAGGTGGCCAGTCCGGCGCGGCGTGAGGTGGCCTCCGGCGTCGTGGCGGTGTCGTCGTCCCGGTACAGCAGTTCGGCGGACACGTCGACCACGCCGTCCACTCCCTGGCACAGGCGCACGACGACCGGTACGGCCGACTTGCGCTGGACGGTGCCCTTCAGCGACACGCGTCCACCGACCACCCGGACAGCGACCGCGTCGGGGGCGATCCCGAGGGTGCGCAGGAGGACCTCCCCGGAGATCTCCTCACGGATCGCGCTGTCGCTGCGCAGGAAGACGCGGAGCAGGTCGGCTCTGCTGATCACCCCGACCAGCCGGTCGGCCTCGTCGACGACCGGAAGCCGTTTGACATGGTGTCGCTCCATGGCCTGGGCGGCCTCCACCGCCGTCCACTGCGGCCGTGCGGTGACGGCGGGGCTGTTCATCAGTCCCTCGGCGGTCGTGGCCTCCGCCTTCGCCCGGTCCGTCGGCCCGGCGTGCAGGACCGGCAGCAGGCCCGCAGGATCCAGTTGCGCCGCCTCCTTGCGCAGCAGGTCAGCCTCGGAGACCACGCCCAACGGGCGATCGTCGTCGTCCACGACGGGTACGGCGGTGATGTCGCGTTCGGCGAGCAGCTTGGCGATCTCCTTGAACCCGGTGTCCCGGTTCACCCGTGCGACCGACGTGGTCATGAGGTCGCTCACCATCCGGTGCCACATGACTCCCGCCTCCTCATCCTGTCGGGTACGTGCCTGCTTCCACTCTCCGTCCGGTGCCCGCGAAACGCATGGGCCGGTCGGTCCCCAAGGTCCTGCCCTGGGGGGCCGTACGGCTCCGAGCGGTCCGGGACCGACGGCGGGCCGCAGCTCACGGCGGGCCGACGGGTCCTGCGGACCTCGGGCGGGAAGGCCCCGGGGCACACGCCCGGCCCCCCCGTCGAGGCGCCGCGGCGCCGGTGCTCCGTGTCATCCCCGCCGGACGTGCTCCGGCGCCGGCGCGATCCGGCCGGCCGAGGGACCGGCGCTGCGCCCGTCCTCCGGCGGGTTCATTCCCTCGAGGTCGCGGTCGGCCACCTCCACGAGCTGCCGGCCGAGGTCGTAGAGGGCGCGGCCCGCCGCCAGCTCGTCACCGATCTCCGGTACGTCCGGGTCGGCGGGATTGCGGTGCGCGGCTCCGTGGCCGGTGAGTTCCGTGGTGCCGGTGTCCAGCACCACGCGTGCCTTGGTCCTGTCGTCTTCCTCGAAGAGGTAGAGCCGGACCTTCCACTCCTCGGTATGCGGCATCGTTCTGCTCCTCACGTCGAGACTGATCGCTGAGGTCCAGGGGCCGGGGGCCAGGGGGCCAGGGCCAGGTGTCCTGGGGTGCACGGGTGTCGCGCTCATGGCCCGGCATGGCCGCGGAGCGAGGCCAGGACCGTCTCGTCGATACGGTGGCGGACCTCCTCGGCCAGGGCGGCCAGGCGCTCGGAGGTCACCGCCCGCGGCGCGACGGGTGCTCGGATCCGGCGGGCCTCGGGCGGCAGCCAGGCCAGATCGGCGAGAAGCCGCTCCGCGCCCGTCGTCAGGGCGGGGCGCTCCGCGGTGCGCCGGCCGCCGCGCATCACCGTCTCCAGGAGCGGCACGCCCGCCTGCGGCGGCCGCTCGTCCCGCAGACCGATCACGTCGGGCCGTCCCGGGCGGCGGAAGACCTGCTTCTGCCCCGGGGCCGTCACCTTCGCGGAGGACAGCTTCATCACCGGCCGGCCTCCGTACTCGACCAGCTTGTAGGCGGAGTCCAGGAACGGGGCGTCGGCCGAGACTCCGACGCGGGTGCCGACGGCGTAGACGTCGATCGGCGCCCCGGAGCGGACCAGCTCGTCCACGGCGTACTCGTCGAGACCGCCGCTGGCGACGATCCGCACGTCCGGCAGGCCCGCCTCGTCGAGCAGGGTCCGCGCCCGGATCGCGAGCGCTCCCAGGTCCCCGCTGTCCAGCCGTACGGCCGATCCGGGCCCGCGGTCGAGGTCGCGCAGGACACGCGCCGCGACCCGGACGCCCTGCTCGGTGTCGTAGGTGTCCACCAGGAAGGTGACCGGACCCGGGTGGGCCCGGGCGAAGGCCCGGAACGCCTCCTCCTCCGTGGCGAACGCCTCGATGAACGAGTGGGCCATCGTGCCGACGGCCGGCAGCCCTTCGGCGACGGCGGCGGCGACGTTGCTCGTCCCGGCGAAGCCCGCCATCGCGCTCAGTCTGGCCGCCTGGAACCCCGCCTGGGTGCCATGGGTGCGCCGCAGGGAGAAGTCCACGACCGGGCGCCGCGCCGCGGCCAGCACGCAGCGCACCGCCTTCGAGGCGACCGTCGTCTGGTGGTTGACCTGGTTGAGCACGTACGTCTCCACCAGCTGAGCCTCGGGGAGCGGGGCGGTCACCTCCAGCAGCGGCTCCCCGGCGAGGACGATCCGGCCTTCCGGCACCGCCCGCACCTCACCGGTGAACTCCAGGCCCCGCAAGGGTTCCAGATCCTCGGCGGGCCGGTGCAGTGCCGAGGCGTAGGCCTGGACGTCGTCGGCGCCGACGCGGAAGCCGGACAGGAAGTCCAGCGCCGACTCCAGGCCGGCCGCCACCAGGAAGCCCCGGTCGGGCGGCAGGTCACGGGCGAAGAGACTGAACGTCGCGGGCGCGGTCATGCCCTCCCGCAGGTAGGTGAGCGCCATCGTGACCTCGTAGAGGTCGGTGGTCGTCGCCTCCGACATGGTGGACACCTCTCTCGGGTCTGGGGCCGTCACCTGGGCAGACGTGCGGACCACATGGGCTCGGCCCGCTCCCGTCCGGCGTCCCACCGGGCACCTGCGGAGCGGTCACAGCCGCGGCACGACCACGACCGGGCACGGCGCGTGGTGCAGCACCGCGTGGTTGACCAGTCCCAGTTGAAGTCCGACGTGCCCATGGCGCCGACGGGCCCCGACGACGAGGAGATCCGCTCGGGACGCCTCGTCCAGGAGCGCGTGCCGTGCCGAGCCCTCGACCACCTCGCTGCTCACCGCGACGTCGGGATACCGCTCGGCGGGACCGGCCAGCTTGTCGGCGAGCACCTCGGCCGGCGGTCGGCGCTCGGCCTGCAGCGCGTAGCCGGACAGGCCGGGTGGCCCGGGGTTCCCGACCGGCACGGTCCAGGCGTGCACCGCGATCAGGCGGCTCTGCCGCAGGTGGGCCTCGCGGAAGGCGAACTGCAGGGCCGTGTCGCTGCCCTCCCCGTCCTCGACGCCGACGACGACGCTCCCGAACCGGCCGGGGCGGTGGGCGGCCCCGCCGCGCACGACGACCACCGGGCAGTCCGCGTGGGCGGCCACGGCCAGGCTGACCGAGCCCAGGAGCAGCCCGGCCAGATCGCCGAGGCCCCTGGACCCGAGGACGAGCGCGAAGGCGTTCCGCCCCTTCCCGACCAGGGCGGACGCCGCCTCCTCGTGCACCACCTCGTCGGACAGCCGGACGGCCGGTGCGCGGCGCCTGGCCCGCTCCGAGGCGACCGCGACCAGGTCGGGCGCTTCGCGGCCGGACACGGCCGCGTGCACGAGGTGGAGGGGCACTCCGTGCCGGAGCGACGCGTCGGCGGCCCAGTCCACCGCCTCCAGGCTCGCCTCGGACCCGTCGATGCCGACCACCAGGGGAAGCGTCACCGCCGCCCACCTCCGTCGTTGGGGATTCGGCCCCCGCGTGGGCGTCGCCTCCGGACCGATGACGACGCTCATCTCTCCTCCAGCTTGGTACGAGAAGGGGGCGGTCGCCACGGCAGCGGCCCTCGCCGCGGGTCCGGCGGCCGTCCTCCCGGGACCGTGCGGTGCGCGCGGAACGCCGGGTGGGCCGTCACGGCCGTCACCGCACGCGCCGGGGGCCGCCGTGGAATAGTGGAGGTGGCGGGAATCGCCCTTCCGTGAGAGGCCGGTCGGCCCTGAAGGGAGACAGGTCCGGTGTCCGTACACGCGCTCGAGACGACGACCGTGACAGCCTTGGTCGAAGACGCCACGGCGGCTCCATCCATGCACAACGCGCAGCCGTGGAGATTCCGGTTCCTGCGGGCCGAGAGCACGATCCAGGTGTACTCGGATCTCGAACGGGCCATGCCCCGCGCCGATCCCACCACCCGCGGTCTTCATCTGGGGTGCGCCGCCGCCCTGTTCAATCTGCGGGTCGCCGCCGCCCACGCGGGCTGGGCCGCGCGCACCGAGCTGCTGCCCGACCCCACGGAGCCGCGCCTGCTCGCGCGGGTGCGGCTGGCCTCCCCGGAGTTCACCGGGGACGGGGCCGAGGACGCGACCGGGAACGGCGTCGAGGAGGATCTCGTCCCGCTGTATCCGGCGATCCGCCGCCGCCACACCAGCCGCCGGCCGTTCACCGACGAGGCGATACCCCAGGCCATCAAGGACGCCCTGAGCGCCGCCGCCCTGCTGGAGGGAGTGCGGCTGCTCTTCCCCGACGCGTGGCATGTGCACACCCTGCTGGACCTGGTGCACGACGCCGAGGGCCGGGACGCCCTGGACGCCGCGGCGTCGGAGGAGCTGCGGCGCTGGACCCGGGTGGGCGCGGAGGAGTCGGAGAAGGCGAACGACGGAGTGCCCGAGTACGCGTTCGGCCCCCGCAAGCTCTACGGCAGCGGGCCCGTGCGGGACTTCGCCGGCAGGGGTATGGGTCCCGGCCGGGAGACCGCCGTGTTCGAGAAGGCGCCTCAGCTCGCGGTGCTGGGCACCGTGCGGGACGGTCCCCGGGACTGGCTGATGGCGGGCCAGGCGATGGAACGCGTCCTGCTCCAGGCCACCCTCGACGGGCTCGCCACGTCACTCACCTCCCAGGCCCTCGAATGGCCCGAACTCCGGTGGGCCGTGCGCGACCCGCAGTCGGCGATGGGGTTCGTCCAGATGGTGCTCCGGCTCGGATACGGGCCCGCGGGCCCCGGCACGCCGCGCCGTCCCGTGGACGAGGTGCTCGCCATCTCGTGAGCCCGTGAGCCCGTGAGTCGTAAGCCCGTGAGCCCGTGAGCCCGTGAGCCCGTGAGCCCGTGAGCCCGTGTGAGCCCGGGTGCCCCCTCACGGGCCCGGACGGCCTCCCTCGGCCGGAGGGGACGCCAGCGAGAAGTAGTTCTCCTCCTCCTGGACGAAGTGCAGCCGCAGGACGGTGTTCAGCCCGTAGAGGCAGGAGCGGAGGTCGTCGAGTTGGTCGGGAGCCAGGCCTCCGGCGGTGCGGGAGAGAGCCAGGTGGGTGGCGACCCGCCGGGCGAGACGCGCGATCTCCGTGTGGGCGCGGCTCATGGTGGCGGTGGCCTCGGGACCGCCGAGCGTGGGGGCGAGAGCCGGATACAGCTCGTGCTCTTCCGCGTCCTCGTGCGGCAGCAGGCGCTCGGTGAGCAGCTTGTACGCCTCCTCCACCGCCGCGAGCGCCTCGGGGCCGGGGCTGTCGGAGACGCGGTCCGCCGCGCCGCGCACCGCGTCGAGGACGTCCTGGAGATCGTCGTGTTCCGCCGCGAAACGCCGGACGAGCGCCTCGGCGGCCGGGGTGAGCGCCGGCCGTGCGGCCCGGTCGACCCGCAGGGCGCGCAGCGCGTTGAGGATGACCGCGACGTCGATCCCTTCCTGGAGCAGGGCGCCGACGGCCGGGGGGAGCAGACCGAACGCGGCCACGCCCATCGCGGCCAGTGACATCAGCATGCCGCCCAACGCGCTCTGCACGGCGATGCGCCGGGCTCGTACGGCGATGGAGACGGCGTCGGCCAGCCGGTCCACGCGGTCGGTGGTCAGGACGACGTCGGCCGCCTCGGAGGAGGCGGTGGAGCCGCGGGCGCCCATGGCGACGCCGACGTCGGCGGCCGCCAGGGCCGGGGCGTCGTTGACGCCGTCGCCCACCATCACGGTGACCGCGCGTTCGCGCTCGGCACGCACCACCGCGACCTTGCCGGCCGGGCTGAGCTCGGCACACACGCCGTCGAGGCCCAGGACGGCCGCGACTTCCCCGGCCGGTTCCGCGCGGTCCCCGGTCAGCATCAGGAGCCGTCCGATGCCGGCGGCCCGCAGGTGGCGCAGCGTGCGGGGTGCGTCGGGTCGGACGGGGTCCTGGAGGAGGACGGCGCCGGCCGGCCGGCCGTCGACGGTCAGCCAGGCGACGGCCGCGCCGTCGAGGAGCGCGCGGTTGCCGACGGCCCGGGCCCAGGGCGGCCGCGTCTCCCCGGCGGCGACGCGGCCGATCGAGACGCGGTGGCCGTCGACCGTGCCCGAGGCGCCCCGTCCGGGTTCCTCGGTCACGTCCGCGGGGACCGACAGCACCAGCTCGCGGCGGTGCGCCGTGTCGACGATGGCCCGGGCGAGGACGTGCGGCGAGTACTGGTCGAGCGATGCCGCCAGGCGGAGGACCTCCGCGGGTCTGCGGCCCGGCGCGGCGATCACGTCCAGCACGCGGGGACGGCCCGCGGTCAGGGTGCCGGTCTTGTCCAGCAGGAGCGTGCGGACCCGGCCCAGAGTCTCCAGAGCGGCGCCGCCGCGCACGACCACGCCGAGGCGTGAGGCACGGGAGAGCCCGGAGACGATCGCGACCGGCGCGGCGAGCAGCAGCGGGCACGGCGTGGCGACGACCAGGACGGCGACCGCCCGGACCGCGGAGCCGCCGGCGAGCCAGGCCAGACCCGCCATCACCAGCGTGAGGGGCACGAACCACGCCGCGAAGCGGTCGGCGAGCCGCACGACGGGAGCGGACTCCGCGCCCGCCTCCTGGGCGAGTCGCACGATGCCGGCGTAGGTGCTGTCCCGCTCGGTGGCGGTGGCGCGGAGCTCGAAGGCTGTGCCGGCGTTCAGCACGCCGCTGCGCACGGTCTCCCCTCGTGACCGCTCCGTCTGGAGGGGCTCGCCGGTGAGGGCGGATTCGTCGAGGACGACGCTCGCGCTCTCCACCCTGCCGTCGACGGGGACCACTTCACCGGGGGCCACGACGAGCAGGTCGCCGACGCGGACCTCGGCCGACGGCACCACCCGCACACCGGTGGCCGTGCGCAGGCGCGCGGAGCGCGGGGCACGCTCCAGCAGCGCGCGCAGGTCGCGGGAGGCCCGCCGTTGCGCGGCGGACTCGAGGGCGCGGCCGGTGGCGAGCATCACCGCGATCAGGGCGCCGGCCAGGTATTCCTGGACGGCCAGCGTGCCGCCCAGGGCGAGCACGGCGACGAGGTCGACCCGGACGTCGCCCTTCCGCAGCGCCGCGAACACCCACCGGACGGCCGGCACGACGGCGGCCACCGTCCCCAGAGCCCAGAAGAGATCCGCGAGGGAACCCGCCCCGACGGTCCAGGCCGCACCGCCTGCCGCGAGAGCCACCGTCGTGACGGTCAGGAGCGTGGCTTCGTGGTGCGCGTGCACGATCTTCAGCGTCAGCCGCCGCAACCGTGCCGCAAGGGTGGTGACGCGGTCCATGGCACTCCTCGGTCCGTCCGGCATGACGACCTTCGCTTTCGCCCCTCCCTCCATCAGATCGCGTGTCCGGCCTGCGCGGCAGGGGACGGACGGCCCGGTTCACCAGGGCCGTTCGGCCGTCGTCCACCCGCCACCCCGCCCGGCCCGCACCGCGGGGGAACCCCGGCTGTGAAACACCGTCGGCCCGTCACCGGGGCTCCCGCTCCTCGGGGATCACCGCGACGGGGCAGACCGCATGCCGGAGGGCCGCTCGGCCGACCGTGGGCGGCAGGACGACCGTCCGGCCGCTCCGGCACCGCGCGCCGACCACGACGAGCTGGGCGAACCCGCTCGCCTCGATGACCGCCCGGCGCGTCCCGCCCCGGACCCGGGGGCGCCGCACGGTGATGTCGGGGTACCGCTCCCGCAGCGCTGCCAGCGGGTCCCGGGGCCGGTCCTGGACCCGCCCGCTGCGCGCCGCGGACCCGTCCAGCACCAGCAGGTCCGCCCCGCGGGCCGCCGCCTCGCCGAAGGCGAACTCGGCCGCGGACCGGCGGAGATGCCCGTCGTCGCCGACGAGCACCACCGGACCGGTCGGGTCAGGGCCGCCCCGGACCATCAGCACCGGGGAACCGCCGTGGCCGGCCAGCCGGGTGGCGACCGAGCCGCGCCGTCCACCGCCGGACCGGCCGGCGGGCCGGCTGCCGACGACGGTGAGCGACGCGCGACGGGATTCGGTCTCCAGTACCGCCGCGGGTTCACCCATGAGGACCGTGCGCGTGACGCGCAGGCCGGGCGCGACACGGCGAGCCCGGCGCTCGGCCTCCGCCAGCGCCCGGTTCGCCGCGTCGTGTCCCCGGGTCCCGCCCGGATCCCACGGGGCCACACCGGGCGTCACCGAGGCGGAAGGCCACGCGCAGGCGTACGCCAGCCGGAGCTCCGCCCCCATACGGTCGGCCTCCCGTGCGGCTGCCTCCGCGGCGGCCATGCTCGTCGTCGAGCCGTCCACTCCCACCAGTACGGGGCCGCTCATGACGGCTCCCCCTTCCCCTCGGGCATCCGGCGACCGGGGGCTGCTGCTCCCCGGTCGCCAGGGCGGGCAGCCCTGTGCTGCCGGTCTCCCTCGCCTCCACGGTGTCCGCGCCCGGCACCCGCGGACAGGGGCCGGTCGGTCCCTGAGGCACCCCGTCCGGCCCGAGGACCGAGGTGACGGAGGACCCGGGTCCGGCGCGACAGCGGGTCGGCGAACGCGGACCGATGACCGCGGACCGGCGCCCCCGCCCGCGAAAGGCGCTGAAGGCGCCGAACGCCTCGCTCGGGGATCCTCGGGGATCCTTCGGAACCGCCGCCCGGCTCCCTCTCCGTCTCCCCCCATCGCCGCGATGGGCCGTTCGGCCCCGTGCGGCCGCCCGTCGCCCGTGGCACGTTGGATACAGCACGACTCTGAGGAGAGGGCGAAGGTCATGAAGGCTCACCTCGGCGATCAACTCGTCATCGAACGCACGACGACCGGCGCCACCAAGCGCGACGGCGAGATCGTCGGACTCCACCACGAGGACGGAACACCGCCCTACGACGTGCGCTGGTCGGACACGGACGAGGTGACCCTCGTGTTCCCCGGGCCCGACGCGCACATCCACCACCTCGAACACGGACGGCCCGTGACCTCGCACGCCCCCTCCGCCCCCGGCTCGGCGGCAGCGGAGTCCGCTCCGCCCGGCCCCGGCCCCGGCCCCGGCCCCGGTGACATCGGCCGACGCGTGGCCGTGGAACGCCGCAGGCGCAACCTCAGCCGGGAGGAGACGGCGCGCCGCGCCCGCATGGCGCCCGGTTACCTGGCCTACCTGGAGGAGCAGCCCGCGGACCCGACCATGGCGACGCTGATCAGACTGGCCGACGTGCTGGGCACCACCGTCACCGCGCTGCGCGGCGGGGGCATGGATCTGCCGGCCGGCCGAGGACAGGCGCTGCTGCACCCGTCGTTGCGCGACATCGGCCCGGAGGAATGCCGCGACCTGCTCTCCACCCACGGCGTGGGGCGCATCGCGGTGTCGACGCCCGACGGCCGCCCGGCGGTCGTGCCGGTCAACTACGACGTCATCGACGGCACCATCGTCTTCCGGACGGCTCCGCACACCACTCCCGCGGCGGCCGTCGGAAGCGAGGTCGCCTTCGAGGTCGACCACATGGACGAGGCCCTGAGCCGGGGCTGGAGCGTCCTCGCCGTCGGCCCCGCGAGCGTCGTGACGGAGCCCCGGGCCGTACACCGGCTCAGCGAACTCGCCCACACCACCCCGTGGCCGGGCGCCGGGCGCGAGATGTGGGTGTCGATCCGGCCCGCACAGCTCACGGGCCGCCGCATCACTCCGGCCGACGGATGACGGGGTGACCGGGCGGGGCCGCCGCCCGCCGGGACCGACGGCGCGTCAGGCGCGGCCGGTCCCGGCCGTTCTGAGGACCTCGGCGACCGGGCGCCGGGGCAGCGCCCGGACGGACGGCGGATAGCCCAGGCGGAGGATCATCTGCGGGAAGGCCCCGGCGCCGAGGGTCCTGCGGATCGCCGTCCTCAGGGACGGGATCTCCAGGGGCTGGGTGTGGAAGGCCGCCATGACGCCCTGGTCCGCCGCTTCGAGCAGGAGCCCCTGGAGGGCCTCGCCGGCCCGGAGCCAGGCGGCCGGGTCGTCCCGGACCGTGCCGAGGATCGCGACCGCTCCGGTCCGCGGGGAGCGTCGCCGCGGCGGCTCGGGGTACGTCCGCGTGAGGCCGCCGAGGTCCCGCCCGGCGAGGGGCGTGCCGTCCGGGTGCGCCATGCCGGCGTCGACGGGGATCCCGTCGCTCCGGGCCGCGCCGGGCCAGCGGGTCCACCGGCGCTGTTCGGCGGCGAACTCCGGACGGGACCGGTGCGCGTCCTCGGCGATCCGGACCAGCTCGGCCAGTTGCCGTCGGCCCGCCCGGTCGGTGACGAAGTCCAGCGCGACACCCGCCCGGTGCGCGTGCTCCCGGAGGTCGTCGGCGAGCGAGGGCGGAAGGCGCTCCGCCAGGAACGGACCGTGCGCCGTGTGGCGGCGCGGCAGAGCGCGGAACAGGCGCTCGTCCTCGGCCGTGGGGCGCCGGTAGGCCCCCCACGCCACCCGGGCCAGGTACGCCGGGTCCGCCGGGCGCGGGAAGTGCTCGACGACCGGGTCGAATCCCAGGTGGCGCACGGCGAGCCGGATGTTGAGAAGGGCGGCGCCGCAGCTGATGACCAGCTCCCGGCCGAAGGGGTCGGCGAGGGGAAGTCTCCGGGCCGCGTCGGCGTGCACCTCCACGCCCCTGTCCTCGTCCTCGGCGACGAAGATCCAGGGCTGGGTGTTGTACGGCGAGGGAGCGGTGACGGCGGCCCGGACCAGGTAGGCGGACGCGTGACAGGGGTGCGCACGGACGTCGGACACGATCGGGACCAGCCTTCCTCGAGATCCGCGCGGTGGTCTCAGTCGTGCGGGACCGACACGACCGGCCGGCGCACGTGGTGGAACAGCGCGTGCGCCACCGGCCCGGTGTGCGTGCCGACCGCGGCACGGCGCCGGCGACGGCCCACCACCAGGAGCCCGGCCCCGCCGGCCGCGCGGACGAGGACGTGGGCGGCGCGGCCCTCGTGCAGGTTCTCGCGGACGACGACGCCGGGGTACTTCTCCTGCCAGGGCGCGAGCAGTTCGGTGAGTTCGCGCTCCGCCGCCGTCCGGATCCGCGTGCGCTCCTCGACGCCCGGGACGCCCTTGGCGAGCGGCACGTGCCAGGCGTGCACGACGCGCAGCGGCGCCCTGCGGAGTTCGGCCGCGTGGAACGCGAAGTCGAGGACGTCGTCGCACGGCGGGCCGGTGTCGACCGCGACCGCGACGTCACGGAAGGGGGTGGCGGCCGACGGCTTGTGCGAACCGTCGGGGAGGTGTTCGTCCGCCACCGTCTCGCCCGCCCGGACGAGAACCACCGGCCGGTCGGCGTGGGCGACGACGTGCTGGGCGACCGATCCCGTCAGGAACCCGCCGACGCTGCCCGTCCCCTGGTACCCGACGACCATCAGCTCCGCGTCCTGCGCCTCGGCGACGAGCGCGGGACCCGGCTGCCTGCGCACCTGCTCGGCCGCGACGTACAGCCGCGGATACCGTGCGGTCAGCAGGTCGAGGGCTCCGCGCAGCACCCTGCGCGCGTGGTACTGCGGCGCCCGGATCTCGGGCAGTCCCGCGTCGCCGTCGTCGTCGGGCAGGCCCTCCCAGGCATGCACCAGACGGAGCGGGAGACCGCGGCGGAGGGCTTCCCTGGCCGCCCAGTCGGCTGCGGCGAGGCTTTCCCTCGAACCGTCCAGACCGGCCACGACTGGCCTTGTCATGACCTTCACCTCCTTGTCCGGGGACGGGATCTAGAGATGGGGAACGACGGCGACGGGGCAGCCGACGTGGTGGATCGCGGCATGGGTGACGGGTCCGGTGCGGGGTCCGACCGGACGTTCGGCGAGGCGGTGGCCGACGACGAGGAGACCCGCCCCGGTCGAGGCCCGCACGAGCGCGGTCGTGGGCCGGTCGTCCACCACCGTCTCCAGGACCTCCACGTCGGGGTACTTGTCGCGCCACACCTGGAGCACGGCCTTGAGGAACCCCAGCCACTCCTCGCCCTGCCAGGTCTCCTTGACCAGTCCGATGTCGCCGGGGCCCAGGCCGACGGGCGGGGCCGTGTGCCAGGCGTGCACGGCCCGCAGGCGTGCGTGCCGGAGCCGGGCCGCCTCGAAGGCGAACTCGATGACCTCGTCACAGGCCTCGTCGAGGTCGACGGCGAGCACGACGTCCCGGTAGCCCGAGTCCGTCGAGGCGCCCCCGTCGGCCGCCGGCAGGTGTTCGTCGGCCGCCTCCTCGTCCGCCCGGACGAGGACGACGGGACAGGTCGCCTTCGCGACCACGCCGAGCGCCACGGAACCCACGAGGAACCCCGTGAAGCCGC
This sequence comes from Streptomyces sp. 3330, assembly GCF_031456635.1. Taxonomy (NCBI): domain Bacteria; kingdom Bacillati; phylum Actinomycetota; class Actinomycetes; order Kitasatosporales; family Streptomycetaceae; genus Streptomyces; species Streptomyces sp. 3330. The sequence goes on along the minus strand of NZ_JAVDVA010000006.1, from coordinate 239,796 downwards.
TCAGCCCGCGTGAGCCCAGCACCATCAGCTCGGCCTCGTCCGCCGCCTTCAGCAGGGCGGCCGTGGCCGGGCCCTCCGTCTGCTCGTCGCTGAGGGGGACGCCGGGGCACTCGGCGCGGACGCGCTGCTCCGCCCGGTGCAGCGAACGCCGGGCCAGATGGCGCTGGGCGGCGCCCGCGATCTCGCCCTCCTGCCGGCGGGGGTGCCAGTCCCAGGCGTGGACCAGGTGCAGCGGCCGGTCCCGCCGCTCGGCCTCGCGGGCCGCCCATGCGGCGGCGGCCAGGCTCTCGGCGGATCCGTCGATTCCTGCGACAACGGGCGAAAGCATGTCGGCACCTCCAGCGCTCGGTCTGTCGTCCGGTACCAGCGTCGCTCCGGGGCCGGTCCGGGGGCAGAGGCTGCCCGGTCCCCTCCGGGGGCCGTCCGGCCCCTCTCCGCGGTCGTCGCCGTCAGTCCGGGAGGAACAGGTGACATGTCTCGCCCGGTTGCACGCTGACCGAGCGGTCCGGCAGCCGGATGTCGATCGGTGAGCGGTCGGACGGCGGCACCGTCACCTCGAGCCCGCCGCGCTCCAGCCGCAGCCGCACGCCCCAGTGCCCCTGGTAGCGGAGGGAGAAGCCGTAGGAGGACAGCTCCGGCAGCGGCACCGGGTCGAGCCAGAGCGCGCCCTCGCGGGTCTCCAGTCCGGTCAGTCCCCGCTGGACGAGGTCCAGGGTGCCGGCCATGGCGCCCAGGTGGACGCCCTCGCCGGTGGTGCCGCCCTGGAGGTCGGCGATGTCGCCGCGCAGGGCCTCCTGGCAGTACGCCCATGCCTCGGCGCGGCGCGCGCGGGCCAGCACCCAGCCGTGCACCAGCCCGCTGAGCGTCGAGCCGTGGCTGGTGCGCAGGAGATAGTGGTCGACCGTGCGGTGCCAGGCGTCGTCCTCCAGCCGGTGGCCCAACCGCTCGAGGAGACCGCGGAGTTCGGCGGGCGAGAAGAGGAAGCCGAGCATCAGGACGTCGGCCTGTTTGGACGCCTTGTAGCGGTTGACGGTGTCACCCTCGGCCTCCAGGATCCGGTCCAGGCGCCGGATGTCGCCGTACCGCCGGCGGTAGCCCTCCCAGTCGAGTTCGGCGAGGTCGCCGTAGCCCTCGAACTGGCTGATGACACCGTCGTGGAAGGGCACGTGGAGCGTGCGGGAGACGTCCTCCCACTGTTCGAGCTCGCCGTCGTCCAGGCCGGTGCGCTCGGCGAGTTCGCGCCGCCGCGGTTCGGGCAGGATCCGCAGGACCTCCAGGGCGCGTGCGAGCACCCAGGCGGCGGTGACGTTGGTGTACGCGTTGTCGTCGAGACCCGGCCGCCGCGCGTCGGGATAGGCGTCGTGGTACTCGTCGGGGCCCATCACGCCCCGGATGCGGTGCCGCCCGAGTCCCTCGTCCCAGGTGGCCGAGTCCGCCCAGAAGCGGGCGATCTGCAGCAGCATCTCGGCGCCCTTGGTGTGCAGGAACTCGGCGTCGCCGCTGGCCTCGCAGTACCGCCACACGTTGTACGCGACCGCCGAGCCGACGTGCCGCTGGAGCCGTGTGTGGTCCGGCAGCCAGCGCCCCGACCGCGGGTTGAGGTGCAACTGCTGGGTCTCCTCGCGTCCGTCGCTGCCGCTCTGCCAGGGGTAGAGCGCGCCGCGCCGGCCGATCGCACGGGCCGCGGCGCACGCGCGGTCGAGGCGGCGGTGCCGGTAGCGGAGCAGCGCGCGGGAGACCTCCGGGAAGTGCAGGTCCAGGTACGGCAGCACGAACAGCTCGTCCCAGAAGACATGGCCGCGGTACGCCTCTCCGTGCAGCCCGCGGGCCGGGACGCCGGCGTCCAGGTCCGCCGTGTGCGGGGAGAGGGTCTGCAGCACGTGGAAGAGGTGCAGCCGCAGGATGTCGCCTGCCTCGCCGGGGACGTCCAGTCCGGCCCGCCGCCACAGCTGGTCCCAGGCCGTCAGGTGCCCTTCGAGGAGTTCGTCGAAGGGGGGCGCGGCGCCGACGCGGTCGATCGCGGCGTCCAGCGGGTCGCTGATCGCGGGGTCGCGGGACGTGTGCAGGGCGACGGTCTTGTCGACGGTGACGGTCCGGCCGGGACGCAGGCTCAGCCGCACCCGCTGGCCGACGCGTGATTCCTCGTGCCGGTCGGTGACCGGCACGTCGGCCGTCAGCCGGGCCGCCATGCCGATGCGGACGTCGGACGTGCGGGTACGGCAGCGCAGCCAGACCGTGTCGGGCTCGACGGACCCGGTGTGCAGCCGGGTGAGGTGCCGGCCGTCCAGGTCCCGGTAGCGGGCGACCCCCGAGTTGGTGACGCCGCCGTCCAGCGCCGCCTCCACGTCGAGCTCGCCGGTGAAACCCTCGGCCGTGAACTCGGTGCGCAGGGCGGCCAGATGGGGGTCGGCCATGTGCACGAGGCGCTGCTGCCGCACCGCCAGCGCCCGCCCCTCGCCGAGGCCGAACCGGGTGCGGCGCTCCAGCAGGCCCGAGGCCAGGTGCAGCACCTGCCGGTGTTCCAGCACCTCGGCCGTGTCGGGGGTGAGCCACGGCCGGCCTTCGAGGCGGAACCGCAGCGGCAGCCAGTTCGGGAGGTTGACCATGTCCTCGTTCTCGACGCGGCGCCCCGCCACCTCCGTGGTGAGCCGGTCGTAGCAGCCCGCCACATAGGTGCCGGGGTAGTGCACGCCGTCCGCGCTGCACTCCGGCAGCGCTCCGCGGGTCGCGAAGCAGCCGTTGCCGAGCGCGCACAACGACTCCCGCAGGCTCTCCTGCGCCGGGTCGTAGCCGTGGTACTCCCACGTCCAGCCCGTCACCGCCGTGCTCCCGCGCCGAGGCACTCCCCGGGTTCGCGCACGACGATGTCGGCCGCGTGCCACGCGTGCGCCTCCGCCGGGTCGGTGATCACCGACCCGGTGTCGCACACGGGCGCCTCGACGCCCCTCGGTTCGGGCGCGAGCACCTCACGGGACCGGGCGGCGGTCATCATTCCCCCTCGGGGCCGGTGGATACCACGTTCACACCGCCTGCGGTACGACCGCCACCGGGCAGCGCGCGTGGTGGAGCAGGGTGTGGCTCACCCGGCCGAGCTGGAGTCCGAGGCGGCCGTGTCTGCGCCGGGCCCCGACGATCACCAGGTCGGCGGCTTCCGAACGGCGCACGAGGACGCTGTGGGCCGGTCCCTCGGCCGTGACCGCGCGCACCCGGACACCGGGACGGGCCGCCGCCTCCTCCCGCAGCAGCTCGTCGAGCAGGGCGGAGGCGCGTTCCTCGTGCCGGCGGACCGGTTCGTTCGCGAGCGCGGGGTCGTCCGCGCTCTCGTGGGCGGGGCACCGCCAGGCGCGGACGACGTCCAGCGGGCAGTCACGCGCCTCGGCCTCGCGGAAGGCGAAGCGCACGGCCTCGGCCCCGGTCGCGGGTTCGCCCGCGCCCAGCAGGATCCGCCGGCGCGAGCCGGCCAGGCCCGCCTCGTCGCCCCGGACCACGATCACCGGGCAGTGCGCGCGGGCCGCCACGGCCAGGCCGACGGAGCCGAGGAGCATGCCCTTCAGCTCCCCGCGGCCGCGCGCGCCCGTGACCAGGGCGAACGCGTCGTCACCCGCCCGCAGGAGCGCGTCCGCCGCGTCGTCCGGGACGACATCGGTGGTGATCTTCACCTCGGGGTGACGCCGTCCGGCGCGCTCGGCCGCGGTGGCGACGAGGTTCTCCGCGAGGACGCGCCCGGCCGGGCGGCCGGGGCTGCGGGACGCTGCCCTCTCGTACCTCTCCCAGCGCGAGGCGTGCACCAGCCGCAGCGCGAGACCGTGCCGGGCGGCCTCGTCCACCGCCCAGTCGACCGCCGTCAGACTCGCGTCGGATCCGTCGACGCCCGTGACCAGGGGAAGTGTCATGGTCCTCACCGCCTTCCATGCCGCGCAGGGGTCCACTTCACCGTCGCACCGGTCGGCCGTCCGCACGAGAGGCGGATGGGCCCCGGGAGGGGACGATCGGCCCATGCGGACCGCGCGGCCCTCGCCGGAAGCTGGGGGCGAGGCCCCGGAACGGGGTGCGTGACCACGACCGCCCAGGAAAGCGAGGCTCAGCCATGAAGCCCACGAGGACAGGCGCTCTCATGGTCGGCGACGTCGTCACCGCACGGTGCGACACGCCGTTCAAGGAAGTGGTGCGTCTGCTCGAAGAGCACCGCATCAGCGGGCTCCCGGTCGTCGACGGGAACCGGAAGGTCATCGGTGTGATCTCCGAGTCCGACCTCGTGCTGCGTCAGGCTCACCGGCCGGGGTCCGACGGGATCGGGGCCCGCCTGCGGCGTCTGCTCGGCGGCCGTGCCCGGCACGCCGCCGGGAGCCGTGCCCGGACCGCCGGCGCGATGATGTCGGCCCCCGCGGTCACCGCACGCGCCGACGCCACGGTCTCCGAGGCCGCCCGGCTCATGACGCGCCACCGCGTCGAGCGGCTGCCCGTGGTGGACGAGGAGGGCTCGCTGGTGGGCATCGTCACGCGCGGCGACCTGCTCCGGGTCTTCCTGCGCTCCGACGAGGAGATCCGGCGGGACGTGCGGCAGGAGGTCTTCGTCAACACGCTCTGGCTGGCCCCGCACACCGTCGAGGCGACCGTCCGGGACGGTGTGGTCACCCTCACCGGTCAACTGGAGCGGCGCAGTGAGATCCCCATCGCCGTCGGCATGACGCGGCGGCTGGACGGCGTCGTGGACGTCGTCGACCACCTCTCCTACCGCCTCGACGACAAGCACCCGCAACCCGCCGGTCTGGCCGTGCACGGTGTCGCCGACGACTGGCTGCGCAAGCTCTGAACCGGCGCTCCGCCGCGCCGGTCACCTCGCACGTTCACAGCGGGGAGAAAGGACACCGGTCATGATCCCCATCCTTCTGATCGCGGCCGCCGTGCTGGGCGCCTGCCTGGTCTTCGGCTACAGCTCGTTCGTCGTCGGCTTCGCGCTGATGGCCGTCGGCGTGCTCGGGCTCGTCGCCTTCCTGTCGACACCGGGCACGGTCCTGCGCCCCGGTGAGCGGGAGTTCGTCGAGGAACGGCACTACTTCGGCAAGAACGACGACCACCGGGAGTTCCGGAAGTGACCGCCACCGTCGGCCGGCCGTCACGGGCGGCGCCCGCGTCCGCGACCGGACGTGCGGCGCCCTCCGGCCCGTCCCGCCCTCGGAGGCGACGCGACGGCGGGACGGGCCCTCGCGCATCCTGGCGGGGACGGGCCCTCGCCCGTCCACGTGACGTCCCGGCACCCGCCCCGCCCAGCCGTCCTCACCCGATCGCCTGGAGGAGGAGACCATGCAGACCAGCCCGCACGTCGTGAGCGACGTGATGACACGTGCCGTCGTCGCCGTCGGCCGCGACGCGCCGTTCAAGGAGATCGTCCGGCTCATGGAGCGGTGGGAGGTGAGCGCGCTGCCCGTACTGGAGGGTGAGGGCCGGGTGATCGGGGTCGTCTCGGAGGCCGACCTGCTGCCCAAGGAGGAGTTCCGGGAGGGCGTTCCGGACCGGTTCACCCAGCGGCGGCGCCTGTCCGACCTGGCGAGGGCCGGTGCGCTGACCGCCGAGGAGGCGATGAGCAGCCCGGCGGTCACCGTGCACGGCACCACCACGCTGGCCGAGGCGGCGCGCATCATGGCCAGGCGCGGCGTCAAGCGGCTGCCCGTCATCGACGGCGAGGGCAAGCTCGAGGGCGTCGTCAGCCGCTCGGATCTGCTCAAGGTGTTCCTGCGGGACGACGAGGACCTCACCGGGGAAGTGCGTCACGAGGTCGTCGACCGCCTCTTCCCGCTGTCCGCCGACCACGTCCGGGTCGACGTGTCCGAAGGGGTCGTGACCCTCACGGGATGGGTGGACGGCGCGGAGCTGATACCGGTGGCCGAGCGGCTGGCGCGGGCCGTCGAGGGAATCGTCGACGTCCGCTGCCACCTGGCCGGCGCGAGCGGCGCCGGGTAGCGGCACGCCGGGGCCCACGCCCGGCCCCGGTCCGCCCGCCGGCCACCCGGCGCCGCCGTCGTCCGCGCGGCACTGAACTCCCCGCCCGCGGGGACCGGAGGCCGCCGAGCGGGGCAGCGGGTGCGGGCGGACAGCGGTGTGGGCGGACAGCGGGTGTGCGCGGCCGGCGGAATCACCGGCCGCGCACACCCGATGCGGCCGGCGCGCCCTGCCGCAGCCGCGCCGCATCCCGGAGTGGTCCCGGCCCCCGTCCTCACCCCCCGGGGACCGGGACCGTGACGGTCCCGGGCACCGTGCCGGAAACTCCGCGGACGTCTCCGCGACGTCCGCGCGTCCCGGCCCGGACGTCAGTCGTGCGGCACCACCGCCACCGGCGCGGACGCGTGGTGCAGCACCGCGTGCGCCACCGGGCCGATATGGCTGCCGACCAGCGCGTGGCGCCTCTTGCGCCCGACGACCACCAGCGACGCGTCCCGCGAGGCGTGCACCAGATGGCGGCCCGCGCTGCCGACGACGGCCTGCGCGCGCACCTCCACCTCGGGGAACTTCTCCTTCCACGGGCGCAGGACGTCGCTCAGGCCGTGCCGGGTCTCCTCGGCCATGTCGGCGGCGAGTCCGGAGTCGACGAAGGCGCCGTAGCCGTAGGCGGCCGCCGGATTCCAGCCGTGGACGACCCGCAGACCGGTCACGCGTCGGCGCGCGGTCTCGAAGGCGAACTCGACGACGGCGTCGCCCGGTTCCTCCATGTCCAGTCCCAGCACCACGTCACGGTACGGAGTGGCGTCCGTCGCGGCGCCCGCGGCGTCCGGGAGATGCTCGTCCTCGGCCTGCTCACCGGCCCGTACGAGGACGACCGGCCGGTCGGTGCGCGCCACCACCGCGAGGGCGACGGAGCCGAGCAGGAAGCCGGTCACCGTGCCGAGCGCACGCGAGCCGAGGACCAGCAGTCCGGCTTCCTCCGCGGCGGCCAGCAGGGCCGGGACGGCCTCCGCCTCGGACTGCCGGGTGGTGATCCGCAGACCGGGGTGGCGTTCGGTGAGCCGGGACTCCGCCTCGCGCAGCAGGTGGGCCGACCAGTCGCGCAGCGCTTCGACCGCGCCCGGCGCGGGAACCCCCATGTAAGGGATGTACAGGGAACCCAGCGGGTCTCCGGCATGCAGGAGGCACAGGGGTTCCTCTCGTTGCGTCGCTTCGCGGGCGGCCCAGTCCGCGGCGGCCAGACTTTCCGGCGAGCCGTCGAGACCGACGATGATGGCGGGCATGTGCGGTCCTCCTTCGGGGATGCAACGTCAGTCTCCGGGCCCCGCACGCTCCGCAGGAGGGGCCAGAGGTCCCGGCCGGGGAGCCGACCGGCCCGGGCGCGGGCGCCGCGGTCCGGCACGACGCGCCGGGGAGCGGGCCCCGGCCCACGACAGCCGCGCCGGCCGCACGAGAACGTCGTCCGCCGGGTGCGTCAGGAGTGCACCGGCATGCCGTGCTCGCTGCGCTCCGGCCGGTACGGCGTCGTCCGTGACGGCGTCCGGCGGCCCGGACGCCGCGGCAGCAGGGCGGCGAGGCGTTCGAGCGCCGCGGTGAGGACGCACGTCAGGCCCACGGCCGGCACGAGCAGCGCCGCGAACCGTTCCCAGAACTCCGGTGTGAGACTCGTACCCACTGTGCTCGCCCTCCCTGGTCGGATCCTTCTCCTGCCACCAGCCAACTCCCCCGCCGGCCCGGTCGCATGAGCCGAGGGGGCCGGACGGCGACGCGCAAGGTCCCTGATGCGTGGGGCCGCCCGGGCACGGCGGGGTCGACGGGGCCGGGAAACGGGACACGACACCCCCCGGTGGTCCGACGGCGTCCGCTCTTCCCCGGGGTGGGGCCGATCGGCCCTGGCGGCCGGGCGGTCCGGGTGGTGTGCTGGACGCGGCGGGAAGGACCAGGCAGAGGCGCGGAGGAGCGGCCCTCGAAAGCCGCGCACCGCGCAATCAGGATCCGCGAGAAGCGGATGGCGTCCTTCCCGCCCTCGCCGTGCCACGGCCGGGCGGGGCGTCGGCGTCCGGTCAGCCGTCGCCGACGGGGATCCGCACCGTGAACGTCGTCGAGCCGGGGACGCTGTCGAGGGCGACGCCGCCGCCGTGGGCTTCCGCCACCGCCGCCACGATCGACAGGCCGAGCCCGGTGCCGGTGCCGTTCTCCACGCCCTCCGCGCGGCGGCGGTCCCCGTGGGTGAAGCGCTCGAAGACCCTGGGCCGGACGTCGGCGGCGACGCCGGGGCCGTCGTCGTGCACCTTGAGCACCGCCGTGCCGTCCTCGGTCGCCAGCGAGATGGTGATCGTGCTGCCGACGGGGGTGTGCAGGCGGGCGTTGGCCAGCAGGTTCGCCAGCACCTGATGGAGCCGGTGGGCGTCACCCGCCACCGTCACCGGCTCCTCGGACAGCTCCAGCGTCCAGCGGTGTCCGGGGCCCGCGGCCTGCGCGTCCGTCACCGCGTCCAGGACCAGCCGGGTCAGGTCGACGGGAAGGCGCTCCAGCGGGCGGCCCGCGTCGAGGCGGGCGAGCAGCAGCAGGTCGTCGACCATCTCGCCCATGCGGGCCGCTTCCGCCTCGATGCGTTCCAGGGCCCGCGCCACCTTGGGCGGCACCGGGCCGGGGTGCAGCAGCGCGAGTTCCGCGTGGCCGCGGATCGACGCGACGGGCGTACGCAGCTCATGGCTGGCGTCGGCGGCGAAGCTGCGCAGCCGCTCCTCGCTCGCGTGCCGTTTGGTCAGCGCGTCCTCGACGTGGCCGAGCATCGTGTTGAAGGCGCCGGCGACCCGTCCGACCTCGCTGCGCGGGTCGGCCTCGGGCGCGCGCGGCCAGAGGCCCACCTCGCCGCTGGACAAGGGGAGGCGGCTGACCCTCGTGGCCGTCGCGGCCACTCTGCTGAGCGGCCGCAGCGACCAGCGCACCCACACCGCCCCCGCGAAGCCGGCCAGGACCAGCGCGGCGCCGAAGACGACCGCGGCGACGAGTTCCAGCCGGTGGACGGTGGCCTCGACGGGTTCCGTGGGCAGTCCGGTGATCAGGACGTCGCCGTCCCTGCCCCGGACCGCCATCACGCGGTAGTCGTCCAGCGCCGAGAGATCGATCGTGTGTCCCTTGCCGTCGGCCGGGACCGCGGCGAGCGTGGCGCGGTCCGCGGCGCCGAGCGTGACGTCCACCGCGCCCGTGCCGGAGCCCACCACCGCGGCGTTCGTGACCGTGTCGCCGACCAGCCGGGCCCCGAAGGTCCCGACGGTCTGCCGACGGGTGTCGCCGTCCCCGTCGCCGTCGTGGTCGGAGGGCCGGTCCCCGCCGTGTTCCAGGCTCGCCGGGAACCGTTCGCCCGCCTCGCGCAGCTGCTGGTCCAGGCGGCCGGTGAGGAAGCCGTTCAGCTCCACCACCGCGGCCACCCCGACGGCCGCGCAGCTGACCGCGAGCAGCACCACGAGGCCGGCGGTGAGCCTGGCCCGCAAGGTGTGCGGCCGGGGCAGCCGGGCCGCCCATCGCCCCGCCGCGCGCCGGAGGGGACGTCGTGCGAGGCGCTGTCGCAGCCCCGCCGTCGCTCTCCCCAGCGCCCTCACCGAGCCACCGGCTTGAGCACGTATCCGGCGCCCCGCACCGTGTGGATCATGGGCGGGCGCCCCGCGTCCACCTTCTTGCGCAGGTAGGAGATGTACAGCTCGACCACATGGGCCTGCCCGCCGAAGTCGTAGGACCACACGCGGTCGAGGATCTGCGCCTTGCTGAGGACCCGTCGCGGGTTGCGCATCAGGAAGCGCAGCAGTTCGAACTCCGTCGGGGAGAGTTCGACGAGCTCGCCGCCGCGGGTGACCTCGCGGGCCTCCTCGTCCATGACCAGGTCGCCGACGGTCAGCCGCGGTCCGTCCGCCAGCTGCCGGGCCATGCCGGCCCGGCGCAGCAGTCCGCGCAGGCGGGCGACGACCTCCTCCAGGCTGAACGGCTTCGTCACGTAGTCGTCGCCGCCCGCCGTGATGCCCGCGATACGGTCCTCGACCGCGTCCCTGGCGGTCAGGAAGAGCACACAGACGTCGGGCCGCACCGCACGCAGGGAGCGCAGCACGGCGAAGCCGTCGGTGTCCGGGAGCATGACGTCGAGGACGATGGCGTCGGGCAGCAGCTCGCGTGCCGCGGCGACGGCCGAGACGCCGTCACCGGCCGTGCGCGCCTCCCAGCCGTCGTAGCGCAGGGCGCCGGAGAGCACCTCGGCGAGGTCGGGGTCGTCGTCGACGACGAGGACCCGGAGCGGGGCGCCGTCGGTCCGGGTCAGCACGGGGCGGCCTGGGCCGCGCGGGCGGGAAGTGTTCATCTCAGCTACCAGGATGCGGTCTCCCCGCGGCGGGGGCCGCCTTCTCGACCTCTGAGTTCCCTATGAGTGCGCCGTGCCGCCTCCCGGCGCCGGTCGCCCCGGCGGCCCTTCCCACCTGCGACGGGACCGCCCGCGGCCCCCGGGCGCTGAGAGCCGGCTCAGAGGTTGTGTCGGCACAGTGTCGTCCCGGACGGCCGAAGAACGCCGGTCGTACGGACGGCGAAGGGACATGCGGATGACGACGGCCTACGCGCGGCGAGGGGTGGCCCCGGCGCCCCCCGCCCCCCGGCGCTCCCCTGTCGGCCCGGTGCTCGCCCTGCTGTGGGGCGGCGCCGCGGCCGTGGTCGCCCTGTGGTGGCTCGACACCGGGTCGGTCGTGGGCGCCGCGGGCTGGCTGACGGGGGCCGGGCGGATCGCGGGACTGCTGTGCGGGTACGCCTGCGCCGTCCTCGTCGGGCTGATGGCGCGCGTCCCGCTCCTGGAGCGGCGCATCGGGGCGGACCGGGTGACCCGCTGGCACGCCATGGCGGGCCGCTACACGATCTGTCTGCTGGTGGCGCACGTCGTGCTGATCCTGCTCGGGTACGCCGCCCAGGACGGCTCGTCGTTCGTGGACGAGACGCTCACGGTGGTCCTGGACTACCCGGAGATGCTCAAGGCCACCGCCGGCACGGTCATCCTGTTCGCGGTCGGGATCACCTCGGCCCGCGCGGTGCGCCGCCGGGTCAGCCACGAGTTCTGGTTCTACACGCACCTGCTGACGTACGCCGCGGTCTTCCTCGCCTTCGGCCACCAGCTCGCCCTGGGGTCCGACCTCGTCGGCAGCCGGCCCGCGCAGGTCGCCTGGTACGTGCTGTACCTCGGCGTCGCGGCTCTGGTGGTGTGGTTCCGGATCCTCGCTCCGGTACGGCTCAACCTGCGTCACCGGCTGACGGTAGACTCCGTGCACCGGGAGGCGCCGGGCGTGTACTCCGTCGTCGTCCGCGGCCGGCGGCTGGACGAGCTGGGCGCGCGGCCGGGGCAGTTCCTGCGCTGGCGGTTCCTCACCGACGGCATGCGCTGGACGTCCACGCCGTACTCCCTGTCGGCGCCGCCGCGCCCGGATCTGCTGCGCATCACCGTGAAGGCGCTCGGCGACCACAGCGCCGCCGTCGGCCTGCTGCGGCCCGGGACCCGGGTGTGGGCCGAGGGTCCGTACGGGGCGCTGACCGCGGACCGGCGGAGCGCGCACAAGTCCCTGCTCATCGCGGGCGGGGTCGGCATCACCCCGCTGCGGGCCCTGTTCGAGACGCTGCCGGGCGACGTCACCCTCCTCTACCGCGCCCGCACGGCCGAGGACCTCGCGCTGGGCGCCGAGCTGGAGACCGTCGCACGGTGGCGCGGGGCGCAGGTGCTGTACGCGCTCAACGGCCCGCACGGCCGCCGGCCGGACCTCTCGGCCGGGAGCCTGCGCGCGGCGGTGCCCGACCTGGACGCCCACGACGTGTACCTGTGCGGTCCGCACGGGTTCGCGCAGGACCTGTACACGGCCCTGCGCGCCGCCGGGGTCCCCGACCACCGCATCCACCACGAGTCCTTCGAGCTGTGAGGCCGTCTTGCACACGTTGAAGAAGAACCGTCCGCTGCGCCGTATCGTGCTGGCGAGCGCGGCGACCGTCTCCGGGATGGTGCTGCTGCTGTCGCTGAAACCGCACACGACCCCGGCCGTCGCGGGGCTGGCGTCCTCCCCCGCGCCCTCCAGCAGTTCGAGCGCGTCGGGCGGAACGACCGGATCGGGCGGGTCGGGCGGGTCGAGCGGGTCCGCGGCCACGGGGACCCGGACCCTCACCGGGGACTCCGTCCAGACCCGCTGGGGCCCGGTGCAGGTCCGGGTCACGCTGAAGGACGGAAAGCTCACCGACGTCACCGCGGTCGCGTACCCGCAGGAGAACCCGAGGGACCAGCAGATCAACGCGTACGCCATCCCGCAGCTGACCAGGGAGGCGCTGACGGCGCAGAGCGCCGACATCGACACCGTGTCCGGAGCCACGTACACCAGCGACGGCTACCGCGAGTCGCTCCAGTCGGCCCTGGACGCCGCCGCCGGCTGACGCCCGCCCGTGCCGGCGGCCGTGTCCCCGGCCCGGACCCGCGGCCTACGCCACGCGCGCCGGCACCCGCCACACCAGCGCGGTGCCGCCGCCCGCGGGCTCCGCCAGCTCCAGCCGGCCGCCCAGCTGCTCGGCGCGCTCCGCCATGTTGCGCAGCCCGCTGCGGCGGCCGTCGGCCGGGAGGCCCACCCCGTTGTCCGTGACCGACAGCCGGATCTCCCGTCCGTCCGTCGCCAGGAGCACGTCGGCGCGGTCCGCGTGGGCGTGCCGGGCGATGTTGGTCAGGGCCTCGGAGAGCACCGCCACCACGTGATCGGCGGTCTCCTTGGGCACGTCGGTGTCCAGCAGGCCCTCCATCCGGACGCTGGGGGCGAAGCCGAGCACCGGCGCCGCCTCGCCGACGACCCGCACGGCACGCGCGCGCAGACCGGCCTCCCCCGCGCCGTCACGGGTGCGCAGGCCGAAGATCGTCGAACGGATGATCTTGATCGTCTCGTCCAGGTCGTCGACCGCGCGCACCACGCGCTCCGCGGCCTCCTCGTGCTCGATGAAGCGGCCGGCGCTCTGGAGCGTCATACCGGTGGCGAAGAGCCGCTGGATGGCCAGATCGTGCAGGTCACGGGCGATCCGGTCGCGGTCCATGAGCACCGCGACCGCCGCCGCGTCCTGGCGGCGCTCCGCCAGCTCCATCGCGATGGCGGCCTGCGCGGCGAAATGCTGCAGGGTCTCGGTCTCCGTCACCGTGAACACCGGGCGGCCGGCTTCGCGGGCCAGCAGCACGACGCCGCGCGCGCCCGCCTCGCCCGTGCCGATGGGCAGGGCGACGGCGGGGCCGAGTCCGCCGAACCGCGGCGGTTCCAGCGAGATGCGCTCGTCGTGGGCGACGTCCTCGCTGGTGACCGGGGCCTCGCCGGCGAAGGCCAGTCCCATCAGGCTCCTGTCCATCGGCAGCACGAGCCCGCGGTGCGCCTCGGAGTCCACCCCGACGGCGATCTCCACGGCGAGTGACGCGGTGTCCTTCATGGGCAGCGCGACCGCCGCCAGGGCGGACCCCGTGATCTCGCCGGCCCGCTCGGCGATCAGCCCGAGGACCTCGCCCCGGTCGTTGCCGGACATCAGGCTGTGCGTGATCTCCGCGTTCGCCCGCAGCCAGCGTTCCCGCAGCCGGGACTCCTCGTACAGACGCGCGTTGTCGATGGCGACGCCCGCCGCCACGGCCAGCGTGAGGGTGACCGAGACGTCCTCCTCGTCGAACTGGGCCCCGCCCCGCTTCTCGGTCAGGTACAGGTTGCCGAAGACCTGCTCGCGCACCCGGATGGGGACGCCGAGGAAGGTGTTCATCGGCGGGTGGTGCGCCGGGAAGCCGTACGAGGCCGGGTGTTCGGAGATCTTCGCCAGCCGCAGCGGCTCGGGGTGCCGGATCAGCTCCCCCAGGATCCCGTGGCCCTCCGGATACGGGCCGATGCGGGCGATCTGCTCGTCGCTCACCCCGACCGTGTGGAAGGCCGAAAGACGTCGGCCGTCCGGGCCGATCACGCCCAGCGCCGCGTACTCCGCGTCGACGAGCACCGCGGCCGCCTCCACGATCCGGTGCAGGGCCTGCTCCAGGTCCAGCTCCCGGCCGACCGACAGCACCGCCTCCAGCAGGCTGTGCACCCGGTCACGCGTGCCGCGGGCCGCGTCCAGGCGCGCCTGCAGCTCCTCCAGCAGCTCGTCCAGCCGCAGCTGAGGCAGTCGTACGCGAGCCTCCTCGGGGCTTCCCACCGGTACTCCTCCAGGTCCCCTCGACGCACGGACACCCACCGGCCCGGTCATGGCTCACGGTAGTGGTCGGCAGGGGCGCGCGGTAGTAGATCCAGACGCGCGCCCGTGACTCCGCTTCTGCGTCTCCCTCACCGTTCGGGGGCCCGGGCCCAAACCAAGCGCCGCCGCCCGGCTCGTGCCGCGCCGGGCCGTCCGGGCCGGGCCGGGCCGGGCCGGGCCGGGCCGGGCCGGGCCGGGCCGGGCCGGGCCGGGCCGTTCCGAGGGGGCGACACCGCCTGGGCCGACCGGCCCGGTGGAGGGGACCGACGGCACCTGCCGGCCCCGGTCCCGGCGGCCGGACGCTGGTGAGGTATCCAGCCAGCCGTCCGACCGAGGAGACCGGTGTCATGGCGCGTTACGTGTACGACTTCACGGAGGGCGGCCGTGACCTGGCCGACCTGCTGGGCGGCAAGGGCGCGAACCTGGCCGAGATGACCCGCCTGGGCCTGCCCGTCCCCCCCGGCTTCACCGTGACCACCGAGGCCTGCCGGGCCTTCCTGGCCACCGGCGCCGAGCCGGACACCCTGGCCCGCGAGATCTCCGAGCACCTCGACGCGCTGGAGCGGTCCGCGGGACGACGGCTCGGACAGCCCGACGACCCGCTGCTGCTGTCCGTCCGCTCCGGGGCCCGCTTCTCCATGCCCGGCATGATGGAGACGATCCTCGACATCGGTCTGAACGACGATTCCGTGCTCGGCCTGGCGAAGGTCTCCGGGAACGAACGCTTCGCCTGGGACTCCTACCGCCGCCTGGTGCAGATGTTCGGCAGCACGGTCATGGGGGTCGACGGCTCCCTGTTCGAGGAGGCCATGACCGCGCTCAAGCGGTCCCGGGGGGCGAAGAACGACCTGGGGCTGAGCGCGGCGGACCTGGCCGGGCTCGTGCGCACCTACCAGGAGCTGATCCGGCGGGAGACCGGCGAGGACTTCCCCCGGTCCCCGGCGGAGCAGCTGCGCCGGGCGGTTCTCGCCGTCTTCGCGTCCTGGAACGGCGAGCGCGCCCGGCTGTACCGCCGCCGCGAGCACATCGCCGACGACCTGGGCACCGCGGTCAACGTGCAGACCATGGTCTTCGGCAATCTCGGGTCCGACTCGGGAAGCGGTGTCGCCTTCACCCGCGACCCGGCCACCGGGCGGCCCGGCCTGTACGGCGACTACCTGGCGAACGCGCAGGGCGAGGACGTCGTCGCCGGTATCCGCAACACCGTTCCGCTGACCGCGCTGAAGGACCTGGACCCGGTCTCGTACGGCCGGCTGCGCACGCACATGGAGGCTCTGGAGAGGCACTACCGGGATCTGTGCGACATCGAGTTCACCATCGAGCGGGGCCGGCTGTGGATGCTCCAGACCCGCGTCGGCAAGCGCACCGCGGAGGCCGCGTTCGCCATCGCGGCGGAACTCGTCGACGAGAAGCTGATCAGCGCTGACGAGGGTCTGGCCCGGGTGGACGGGGACGGCCTCGCCCGGCTGATGTTCCCCCGGTTCGACACCTCCGCCGTCGGCGAGGCGCTCGCGCACGGACTGCCCGCCTCACCGGGCGCGGCCGTGGGCGCGGCGGTGTTCGACTCCGCCGAAGCGGTCCGCCGGGCGGGCACGGGCGAGAAGGTCGTCCTGGTGCGACAGGAGACCACCCCGGACGACCTGCCGGGCATGATCGCCGCGCAGGCCGTGCTCACCAGCCGCGGCGGGAAGACCAGCCACGCGGCCGTGGTCGCCCGGGGCATGGGCACGGTGTGCGTGTGCGGTGCCGAGGAGATCACCGTCGACACCGCCGGGCGTCGCTTCACCGTGGGCGACACCGTCGTCGAGGAGGGCACGGTCGTGTCCGTCGACGGCTCGGGGGGAGCCGTGTACCTGGGCGCCGCGCCGCTCGTCGACTCCGCGGTGATGCGCTACTTCGAGCAGGGCGAACGGTCGGCCGGACTGGTCGAGGCCGTCGCCCGCGCGATGGAACGGGCCGACGGGGCCCGGCGGCTGGAGGTGCGGGCGAACGCCGACACCCCCGAGGACGCGGCCCGCGCCCGGCGGTTCGGCGCACAGGGCGTCGGACTGTGCCGCACCGAGCACATGTTCCTCGGCGAGCGCCGCAAGCTGGTCGAGGCGATGATCCTGGCCCGCGACGAGACCGAGCGCGAGAAGGCTCTGGACGCGCTGCTGCCGCTCCAGCGGCAGGACTTCGTCGGCATCCTGGAGGCGATGGACGGGCTGCCGGTCACGATCCGGCTCATCGACCCGCCCCTGCACGAGTTCCTCCCGGACCGCACCGACCTCGCCGTCCGCCTCGCCACCGCCGAGGCCCGGGGCGCGGCGCCGGACCCGCACGACACCGACCTGCTCGACGCCGTCAGCCGTATGCACGAGGAAAACCCGATGCTGGGGCTGCGCGGGGTGCGGCTGGGCCTGGTGGTCCCCGGACTGGTCGCCATGCAGGTGCGGGCGATCGCCGAGGCGGTCGTGGCACGGACGGAGGCCGGGGGCTGCCCCCGGGCGGAGATCATGGTGCCGCTGGTCGGCGCCGTCGAGGAACTGCGCATCGAACGCGAGGAGGTGGAACGCGTCCTCGCCGAGGTCTCCGAGGAGTCCGGCGTCCCCGTGCACTGCCCGGTCGGCACCATGATCGAGCTGCCCCGGGCCGCGCTCACGGCCGGCCGGATCGCCGAGGAGGCGGAGTTCTTCTCCTTCGGCACCAACGACCTCACCCAGACGACCTGGGGCTTCTCCCGCGACGACGTCGAGGCGGCGTTCTTCTCCGCCTATCTCGACAAGGGCATCTTCGCCGCCTCCCCCTTCGAGACCCTCGACCGCGACGGGGTGGGCCGGCTGGTCCGCATCGCGGTCGACGAGGGCCGCGCCGCCCGCCCGGACCTGAAGATCGGCGTGTGCGGCGAGCACGGCGGCGACCCCGGATCCGTCCACTTCTTCCACGCGGCGGGACTGGACTACGTCTCCTGCTCGCCGTTCCGGGTCCCGGTCGCCCGGCTGGAGGCCGGACGCGCCGCGCTCTCCGGGACGGGAACGAGCGACAGCAGGTGAGCGCAGAGCGAGGGAGGTGGCCGGCATGGCCCGCATCGTCGGTGAGGTGATGACCCAGGACGTCGTCGAGGCGCACCGGGAGACGTCGTTCAAGGACGTCGTACGGCTGCTGGACCGGCATCGGATCGGCGGACTGCCCGTCGTGGACGACGACGACAAGGTCGTCGGAGTGATCTCGCAGACCGATCTGATCCGCCGTCAGGCGGCCGGGTCCCCGGGGGCCCGGGCCCGGGGGCTGCGGCGGTTGCGGCTGCCGCCGCTCGGCCGCTCCGCCCGCCGCGCCGACGCGGCCGACGGCGCCGTCACGGCACAGGAGCTGATGTCGACGCCCGCGGTCACCGTGCATCCGGAACAGCGCGTCGCGGACGCCGCGCGTGTCATGGAGCGGCACGGCGTCGAACGGCTCCCGGTCGTGGACGAGGAGGACCGGCTGATCGGCATCGCCACCCGGCGCGACCTGCTGCGGGTCTTCCTGCGCACGGACGACGAGATCCGCCGGGAGGTCCGTGACGAGGTGCTGGCGCGCGCCGTGGGCCGGCCGGTCCACGGCGCGTCCGTCACGGTCCAGGACGGCATGGTCACGCTGGAGGGCGACCTGGACAACGGCGACGACATTCCGCTCGCGATCCGGCTGACGTACCGGGTGGACGGTGTGGTGGGCGTCGTCAACAGGCTGACCGTCCGCGTCGGTTCGGGGCCGGTCGGCCCCAGGGAGGGACCGACGGGACCTGGGGCGGGACCCGGCTGACGAGAGACGCTGCCGGTGGAGGCGGTGCCGGTCCCGGGTACCGCTCCCGCCCCGGGCCGCCACCCCGTGCGGCACTCCCACGACGACGGAGGCTCGCCCCCATGACCCGCCACCACGACCGCACCGCGACCGCCGACCCCGCCGCCGCGCCGTCCGACACCGCCATAGCGGTGGACCGCCTGGTGACGAACGGGCTCAAGGCGCTGGCCGACTACGAGGCGCTCGACCAGGAGCAGGTCGACCACATCGTGAAGAAGGCCTCGGTCGCGGCCCTGGACCAGCACATCGAACTCGCGCGGCTCGCCGTGGAGGAGACCGGGCGCGGCGTCTTCGAGGACAAGGCCGCGAAGAACATGTTCGCCTGCGAGTACGTCACGCACAGCATGGGCCCGCTGAAGACCGTCGGCGTCATCGCCCGCGACGACCTCGAGGACCTCACCGAGGTGGCCGAACCGGTCGGCGTGGTGTGCGCGATCACGCCCGTCACCAACCCGACCTCCACCACGATCTTCAAGGCGCTGATGGCGCTGAAGACCCGTAACCCGGTCGTGTTCGCCTTCCACCCCTCGGCCCAGCGGTGCAGCGCGCAGGCGGCCCGCGTCGTGCGGGACGCGGCGGTCGCCGCCGGGGCGCCGGAGCACTGTGTGCAGTGGATCGAGACCCCGTCCGTCGACGCGACCGGCGCCCTGATGCGGCACCCGGGCGTGTCGCTGATCCTCGCCACCGGCGGCAACGCCATGGTCAAGGCCGCCTACTCGGCCGGCAAGCCCGCGCTGGGCGTGGGCGCCGGCAACGTGCCCGCCTACGTCCACCGCAGCGCGGACGTGCGCCGGGCCGTCAACGACCTGGTCCTGTCGAAGTCGTTCGACAACGGCATGATCTGCGCCTCCGAGCAGGCGGTCATCCTGGACACGGAGGTCCACGACGCGGTCCTCGCGGAGTTCCGCGCCCTGCACGCCCATGTGGCCACCGCGCAGGAGAAGGCGAAGCTGGAGGCCTTCCTGTTCCCCGTCGGCGCCGCGGGCGCGGGCTGCGAGCCCAAGGTCAACGCCGCGGCCGTCGGGCAGAGCCCGGCGTGGATCGCCGAACAGGCGGGCTTCACGGTGCCCGCCGACACCTCCCTCATCCTGGTCGAGGCGGCCGGGGTCGGCCCCGACGAGCCGCTCACCCGGGAGAAGCTCTGCCCGGTCCTCGCCGTCCTGCGGGCCGACTCCGCGCAGCGGGGGTTCGACCTGGCCGCCGACATGGTCGCCTTCCACGGCCAGGGGCACACCGCCGTCATCCACACCCGGGACCTCGCGCTGGCCGAGGCGTACGGACAGCGCATGAAGACCGTGCGGATCATCGTCAACGCGCCGTCCTCGCAAGGCGCGATCGGCGGCATCTACAACAGCCTGCTGCCGTCGCTGACGCTGGGCTGCGGCTCCTGGGGCAGCACGTCGGTGTCCAACAACGTCTCCGCGGCCCAGCTGCTGAACGTCAAGCGCGTCTCGGTGCGGCGCAACAACCTCCAGTGGTTCAAGGTGCCGCCGAAGATCTACTTCGAGCCGCAGGCCATCCGCTACCTCGCCGCCATGCCGGACGTCCACCGCGTCACCGTCGTCACCGACGCGACGATGACCCGGCTCGGCCTCGTCGACCGGGTCGAGGGCGTGCTGCGGCGCCGCCGGGAGCCCGTCACCGTCCAGGTCATCGACAACGTCGAACCCGAGCCGAGCATCGACTCCGTGCGGCGCGGCGCCCGCCTCATGGGCGACTTCCGCCCGGACACCATCATCGCCCTCGGCGGCGGGTCGCCCATGGACGCCGCCAAGGTGATGTGGCTGCTGTACGAACAGCAGGCCGAGGGCAAGGACGTCGACTTCGCCGACATGCGGCACAAGTTCTCCGACATCCGCAAGCGCGCCTTCCGCTTCCCCGTGCTGGGCAAGCTCGCCCGCCTGGTGTGCATCCCCACCACGTCCGGCACCGGCGCCGAGGTCACCCCGTTCGCCGTGATCTCCGACCCCGCCACCGGCAAGAAGTACCCGCTGGCCGACTACGCGCTCACTCCGAGCGTGGCCATCATCGACCCGCTCCTCACCACCGCGCTGCCCCGCGCGCTGGCCGCCGACAGCGGCTTCGACGCCCTCACGCACGCCATCGAGGCGTATGTGTCCGTCTACGCCAACGACTTCACCGACGGCCTCGCCCTGCACGCGATCCGGCTGATCTTCGACAACATCGAGGCGGCGGTCAACGACCGCGCGGCCCGGCCGGACGCCCAGGAGAAGATGCACAACGCCGGCACCATCGCGGGCATGGCCTTCGGCAACGCCTTCCTCGGCATCGTCCACGCCATGTCCCACACCCTGGGCGCCACCTTCCACATCGCGCACGGCCGCACGAACGCCGTGCTGCTGCCGCACGTCATCCGCTACAACGGCACCGTCCCGACGAAGCTCACCGGCTGGCCCAAGTACGAGAGCTACCGCGCCCCCGAACGCTTCCAGGACATCGCCCGCACCCTCGGCCTGCCCGCCGCCACCCCGGCCGAGGGCGTCGAGTCGCTCGCCTCGGCCGTGGAACGGCTCCGCGACGCCCTCGGCATCGAGCCGACGTTCCGGGCCCTCGGCGTCGACGAGCGCGCCTTCCTCGACGCCCTGCCCCGGCAGGCCCTCAACGCCTACGAGGACCAGTGCGCGCCCGCCAACCCGCGGATGCCGATGCTCGACGACATGCGGGAGCTCATGCGGACCGCCTACTACGGCCGCGGCGCGGAGTCCGGCGCCGCCGCGCCGGCGGACAGGGACTGACCACGAGTCCGCTCCTCCCTCCCCCTCCTCCCCCCACTCACTTCCTCTCCCTGCCTCTCCGTTCCTCTCTCCCAAGTCCCCGTTCCTCCCAGGAGGTTCCATGCTGTCCGCGGAGTCCGCCGCCCTCGTCCGGGCCACCCTGCCCGCCGTGGCCGGAGCGCTCGACGAGATCACCGCCCGCTTCTACGCCACGATGTTCCACGACCGGCCGGAACTGCTCGACGGGATGTTCAACCGGGGCAACCAGGCGAGCGGCGCCCAGCGCCGGGCCCTCGCCGGTTCGATCGCCGGATTCGCCTCCGCGCTGCTGGAGGATCCCACCGCGCGGCCGGACGCGCTGCTGTCGCGGATCGCCCACAAGCACGCGGCCGTCGGCGTCACCGACGACCAGTACACGATCGTGCACAAGTACCTGTTCGGCGCGATCGCCGAGGTCCTCGGCGACGCCGTCACCCCGGAGGTGGCGGCCGCCTGGGACGAGGTCTACTGGCTGATGGCCGGCGCCCTGATCAGCCGAGAGGCCCTCCTCTACCAGGACGCCGGGGTGCAGCCCGGCGGGATCTGGCGGCCCTGGACCGTCGTCGAGCGCCGTGCGGAGACACCCGACGTGGTGTCCTTCGTGCTCCGCCCGGCGGACGGCGAACCCGCTCCGCGAGCCCGCGCGGGACAGTACGTGAGCGTCCGCGTGCGACTGCCCGACGGGGTGCACCAACTGCGTCAGTACAGCCTGTCCTGCGCCCCGGGCGGGGAACTGCGCCGGATCACCGTGAAGCGGGTCACCGGCGACGCCGGCGGGCCGGACGGCGAGGTCTCCACCCTGTTGCACGAGAGCGTCGGCGAGGGGGACGAACTGCTGCTGTCGGCGCCGTTCGGCGACGTGTTCCTCGACGACCGGGCGGACTCGGCCGCCCCGCTCGCCCTGGTCTCGGCGGGCATCGGCTGCACCCCCATGATCGCCGTGCTGGCGCATCTCGCCGCCCTCGGCTCGACCCGCCCGGTGCTCGTCCTGCACGCCGACCGCTCCCCCGGCGAGCACGCCCTGCGCGCCGACACGCACGACCTCGCCGGACGACTGCCGGGCGCGCGCACCGTCTTCTGGTACGAGCGCCCCGGGCCGGAGGAACCCGACGCCCGTACGGGCCCGATGGAGCTGAGCGGCATCGAACTCCCCGACGGCGTGGTCGTGTTCCTGTGCGGCCCGCTGCCCTTCATGCGGGAGGCACGCGACCGGCTGCTGCGTGCCGGCGTTCCCGCCCGCCGTATCCGCTACGAGGTCTTCGGCCCCGACCTGTGGCTCCCCGACACCGCCGCGTGCAGCGCGCCGCGTCCCTGACATCCCCCGAGGAAGGACCGCACATGACCAGCGACCACACCGAGGCGACCTCCGGGGTCCTGCTGCGCTCGGACGGCGCCGTGGACGACGAGACCCTGGCCTACGCCCGTACGAAGATCGACGCACTCGTCGGCAGGCCGGGACTGCCGGCCGTCACCGGCGAGGTGCACCTCGCGCGGGCGGCCGCCCCGCACGCGGGCCACCCCTGGTCGGCCGCGGCCGACCTTCGCGTCGGCGGCCGTCAGGTGGTGGCGACGGCCGAGGAGGCCACGGGCACGGAGGTCGTCGACCGCCTCCAGGACCGGTTGCGCCGCCAGGCGGACAAGGCGGCCGCCCGCGTCCGCGACGACGTGCGCCGGACGGCGGCCCCGCCGTGGCGGGGCGGAGACGGACGGCCCGCGCCCGACACGGGACCCGGCGGCGCGGCACAGGGCTCCGGCGTCACGTGACGCGGGGGTGACGGCGGCCCGGTCGGCCACGGTCCACGACCGGGCCGCCGGCCGCCTGGCCCCGGTCCTGGGGCCGACCGGACCGGTGAGGTGACCAACGGCCCACTGACGGCACGCGGGACCACCGGACACGGTGGACACACGGCTCCCGAACAGCCGTACAAGGTAGAGGAGTTGTGTGATGGCGAGGGCATATCTGGTGGGCGGCGGGATCGCGGCGCTGGCCGCGGCGGCGTTCCTGATCCGCGACGGCGGCTTCCGGGGATCCGACATCCACCTCTTCGAGGAACGGCGGACCCTGGGCGGCAGTCTGGACGCGGACGGCACCCCGGACGCCGGCTACACCATGCGCGGTGGCCGCATGTTCGAGGCGGAGTTCCGCTGCACCTACGACCTGCTGTCCGGCATCCCCACCCTCGACGACCCCTCCGTCTCCGTGACCGAGGAGATCCTCGCGGGCCACGAGGAGTTCGCCTGGGACGACATCGCCCGCCTCGTCGACGGCGACGGCCACATCGTCGACACGACGTCGATGGGGTTCTCCGAACGCGACCGGCTGGACCTGGTCCGCTGTCTGGCCACGCCGGAAGGACACCTGGACGGCAAGCGGATCACCGACTGCTTCGGCGAGCACTTCTTCACCACCACGTTCTGGTTCCTGTGGTGCACCACGTTCGCCTTCCAGCCCTGGCACAGCGCGATCGAGTTCCGCCGCTACCTCAGGCGCTTCCTCCACCTGTTCCCCGGCTTCGCCTCCATGTCCGGCATCCACCGGACCCGCTACAACCAGTACGACTCGATCGTCCGCCCCCTGACCGCCTGGCTCGTGGAGCGCGGCGTCACCGTGCACACCGGCTGCCGGGTCACGGACCTCGGCTTCACCCCGGGCCTCGCGAGCGGCACGGTCGAGACGCTGTACCTGAGCCGGCACGGCCGGGACGAGAAGGTCGCCGTCGCGCCCGACGATCTGGTCCTCGTCACCAACGGTTCCATGACGGACGCCTCAAGCGTCGGCTCGCACACGTCCGCACCGCCGCCGGCGCCCCCGCGTTCGGAGGCCTGGCTGCTCTGGCACCGGCTGGCCCGCGGCCGCGAGGACTTCGGTGACCCGGGCGTCTTCGACAAGCGCGTCAAGGAGTCGCGCTGGGAGTCGTTCACGGTGACGTCCAGGGACCCCGCCTTCCTGACCGCGCTGGAGGAGTTCAGCGGCCGGCCGACCGGCAAGGGCGGCCTGATGACCTTCACCGCGTCCCCCTGGCTGCTCACCATCGTCGCGAACCGCCAGCCCGTCTACCGCGACCAGCCCGAGGACGTCGGCGTCTGGTGGGGATACGGCCTGTTCCCCGGCCGGGCCGGCAGCACCACGCCGAAGCCGATGACCATGTGCACCGGCCGCGAGATCCTCGAAGAGGTCCTGCACCACCTCCCGTTCGACGAGCGGACGGCGGCCCGGATCCGGGAGACCTCCACCGTCGTGCCCTGCGTGATGCCGTACATCACCAGCCAGTTCCTGGCGCGCCGCCGCGGCGACCGCCCCCGGGTGGTCCCGCAGGGGTCGGTCAACCTCGCCTTCATCGGGCAGTTCGCCGAGGTGCCCGACGACGTCGTCTTCACCGTCGAGTACTCCGTACGCACCGCCTGGACGGCGGTGGCGCAGCTCCTCGAGCTCGACAGGCGGCCGCCCGCCGTCCACCGGGGCCACCGCGATCCCCAGGTGCTGGCCGCCGCTCTGGAGACCATGCACCGCCGTCGGGCCACCTCGGCGCCAGGGCCGTCCGGCCCATGACGGGGGGACCATCGGCATCTGCGCGAACAGCGTGGCGTCAGGGACAGTGGAGACAGGAGCGGCACCGATCCCCCGCGGTGTCGCTCCGTCTCACGCGGGCGCGGGGCCCTCGGCGCGGTCGAGGAACGCGGCGGCGGCCGTGTGGCGGCGGGAGACGGAGAAGCGTGAGCGACCCAAGGATACGGAAACCTGCCATGGCCGGCGACGACCCTTCGAGCACCTCGGAGGCCCACAGGACTGTCGAGTTGGACGGCGTCGAGGCGCTGCGGCTGCTGGGCAGCGTGTCCCTGGGGCGGATCGTGTTCACCCGGCACGCGCTGCCGACCGTCCGCCCGGTCAACCACGCCCTGGTCGACGGCGACATCGTCATCCGCACCCACGGGGACGCCACGCTGACCCGGTACACCCGGCAGAACGAGGGTGCGGGTGCCGTCGTGGCGTACGAGGCCGACGACATCGATCCCCGGACCCATCTCGGCTGGAGCGTCGTCGTCACGGGCTTCGCACGGCTGGTCACCGACCCGCGGGAGCTGGCCCGCTACCGGGCCCTGCTGCGTCCCTGGGTCTCACAGACGATGGATCACGCCGTCCTCATCAGCCCGGATCTCGTCACCGGCGTCCGCCTCACGAGGGGCGGCTCCTCGTGAGGGGCGGTCCCGCGTGACGGGCGGCTCCTCGGGACGGGCGGCTCCTCGGGACGGGCGGTCCCCCGCCGGTCCGGGACCGCCCGGCGGATCGTGGCGGAAGGCTGATCCCGCGACCGGCCGGGACCGCCCCCTCCGTGAGCGGGGGCGGCCGCGCCGGTCACCCGTGGGGGACGACGACCACCGGACAGTGCGCCCGGTGCAGCAGCGCGCGGACGACCGGGTCCAGGCGCGGGCCGAGCCTGCCCCTGCGCCGCCGGGCGCCGATCACCACGACCGCGGCCTCCCGGGTTCCCGCCACCAGTTCGTCCGCTGGCGCGGCGCGGACCGTGCGGGCCTCCGCCGTGACGCCGGGATGCCGGTCCGCCGGCCGGGCGAGCGCGAAGCGGGGCACGGCCTCCTCGGCGGCGGCCGCGCGGGCCGGCCGTTCCTGGCGCGGGCCGGCGGCCGGCACGGGGGAGGGCAGCTCGGGGGTGCGGTGGCGACGGCTCGGGGAATGCACGACGCGGAGCCTCGCGCCGCGGCGCTCGGCCTCCCCGAGGGCGTACGCGGCGGCCCCGTCGTCCGCGTCGCCCGCGAGGCCGAGCAGCACGTCCCGTCCGTCGTCGCAGGGGTGGTCCCCGCGGACGACGAGGAGCGGTCCTCGCGCGAGAGCGGCCAGCCGCAGACTCACCGAGCCGAGGGCCGGGCCCGCCCACGCGCCCAGGCCGCGGGTGCCCACGACGGTGAGGTCCGCGTCCGCGCTCTCGCGCGCCAGCGCACGCACCGTGCCGCCCTCCGCCGGGACGGTCTCCACGGGCAGTCGCGGATACCGCGCGCGGACGCGTGCGGCGGCGTAGCCCAGGACCGGTGCCGCCTCGTCACGGTCGGGGACCGCGTACAGCACGCGCAGGGTGCCGCCGCGCCGCACGGCCTCGGCCGCGGCCCAGTCCAACGCCCTTGCGGATATCAGGGATCCGTCCACTCCGACGACCGTGCGATGCGAGGTCATGACCGTATCCGCCCCTTCTTCGGGTGCTCGTCCGACGGAGGCGGCGCCCGACGGACCTGCCGCCCTCCTCGCACGATGCTCCTCGTGCGCCGGCGGCCCGGACAGGAGCCGGGAGAACCCCGGGAAACGCCGAACGGCCCTTGTGGCAAGGGCCGTTCGGTACGGGACGGGCCAGGGCGGGCGGTGTCGGGCTCAGGAGGGAAAGCGCGCTCCGTACAGGGAGCGTCCACCGACGAGTTCGCGTCCGGTGACGAGTTCCGGGTCGATGCGCACGAAGACCTCCCGCGGAGACGGCGCCCAGGAACGCGGTCCGGTCAGCAGCAGCCGTGTGTGCTCGGCGGGGTCGGTCACGACCGTGGCGGTGCCCATGACGACGACGCTCCAGCCGGAGTGGGCGGCGGCGTCGACCTCGTCGGCCTCGAAGGCGACCAGGGCCCCGTCGATCGCGCCCACCAGTTCCGAGGCGGCGGACGTGCGCACCAGCACCGCGCCGTCGCGGTCCAGCGAGAAGTTGACCGGCAGAACGGCGGGCAACGCCTGCCGCGTGTACACGATGCGCCCCACCGGCACGGTGGCCAACAGGCTCAGGCACTCCTGTCGGTGGAGTTCACGGAATCCGTCGTTGGCGTCCATCTGCCTTCTCGTCTCTCACCTGGCATAGGGGTAGTGACACTGCCCATCGTCACCGGGCACGGTCGGCCCGGGCCAGGGACCATCGGTCCCCGGCTTCCTGAGAGAGGCCCTGTTCAGACCACGATGCGGCGTCCCGTGACGCTCTGGGGCTCGATGCGCACCCAGACGTCGCGCCGGCCTCCGGCCCACGGTGCGCCGAGTGCCCGTTCGGCGAGCCGCCGTTCCTCACGGACGTCCGTCACCATGTGCGCGTCGCCGCGCACCAGCACGCTCCAGCCCTGGCTGAACACGTCGTCGATGCGGTCGACCTCGAAGGCGACCGGGCATCCGGCGGCGAGCGAGGGCGTGGCCCCCCGCGCGGTTCTGAAGACGATCGCGTCCTCGACGACGCTGTAGTTCACCGGGACGATCTCCGGCCCGCGAGCCGTGGACACGGCGAGCCTTCCCACGCCGTGCGTGGACAGCAGCTCGGCGCACTCGGCCCTGCTCAGTTCGGTGAACGTCGGGGCGTGCCCGGCCTGTCCACGACCGGGCGGCCGGTCGGCGTCGGCTCCGGTGAGCGCCGCGACCGTGGTCTCCAGCACGGCCGCCAGCGCGAGCAGCGCGCCTCTGCCGGGCGAGGCCTCGGAGTGCTGCTCCAGGTACGCCACGTAGGTGGGGGCCATGCCCGCCCGGTCGGCCGTCTCCTTCCGCGTCAGCCCCAGTTGGACCCGGCGGGCGGCGAGCCGGCGGCCGAGGTCACCCGAGGGCGCGCCCTCCGTCGAGTCCGCCCGTGTCTGTTCGGTCATGACCCGTCACCTCCTCTCGTCATGCCGCCCGTACGGCGATCTCCTCGTGGGGCTGCCCGCCGAGCACCACCTTGAGGGCGCCGGTGTCGGCGGCCCGGCCGAAGACGTCGTACGCCTCCTCCATCTGCTCCAGCGGGAAGGTGTGGGTGACCAGTTGCGCCGTGGGCAGCCGGCCGGCGGCGGCCATGCGCAGCAGGGTGGGCGTGGAGTGGGTGTCCACCAGGCCGGTGGTGATCGTCACGTTCTTGATCCACAGGTCTTCGAGGTGCAGGGTGGCGGGCTTGCCGTGGACGCCGATGTTCGCGACGTGACCGCCGGGCCGCACCATGCGCGTGCACAGCTCGAAGCTCTCCGGCACGCCGACCGCCTCCATGACCACGTCCGCGCCGAGTCCGTCGGTGAGGTCGGCGACCAGTTGCTCGGGGTCTTCGCGGGCGTCGGCGACGGCGTCCGCGCCGAGCCGCCTGGCGGCCTCCAGCCGGGACGCCGCCAGGTCGACGGCGACGATCCGCTCGGGGGCGAACAGCCGTGCCGTGGCGATCGCCGCGAGGCCGATGGGACCGGCGCCGACGACGGCGACGGTGTCGCCCGGACGCACGTGCCCGTTGAGGACGCCCACCTCGTAGGAGGTCGGGAAGATGTCCGCCAGCAGGACGGCGTCCTTGCTCTCGACCGCGCTGGGCAGGGCGTGCACGGACATGTCGGCGTAGGGGACGCGGACGTATTCGGCCTGGGTGCCGTCGATCAGGTGCCCGAGGATCCAGCCGCCTCCGCCCCGGCACTGCCCGTAGCTGCCCTCACGGCAGTAGCGGCAGCGGCCGCAGGCACTGATGCAGGACACCAGCACGCGGTCGCCCGGACGCACGGTCCGTACGTCGCTCCCGACCTCGACGATCTCGCCCACCGCCTCGTGGCCCAGCACCGTGCCCGGACGCACCTCCGGCACGTCGCCCTTGAGGATGTGCAGGTCCGTGCCGCAGATGGTGACGGCGCCGACCCGCACGATGGCGTCGGTGGGCTCCTTGACGGCCGGGTCCGGGACGTCCTCCCAGGCGGACTGCCCGGGGCCGTGGAAAACGAAGCCTTTCATGGCACTCATCACCATCCCTTTGTCCGATTGTCGAGATTGCCCCACCCATCCAGCTTGTCCGGGATCCGCCTGATCCGCTTGGGCCGTCCGGCCCTGATCGCCTGCCCGGACGGCCCGGCCGTCGCCGTCGGGGCACACCGGAGGAGGCCTGACCGACCCGACCGACCGGGGACCGACCGGCCCTGAACCCGGTCAGCTCGGGGCACCCGGTCGGCTCGGTGGGCTCGGTCGGCTCGGCGGCGGCGTCCCGGCCCGAGCGGCCGGGCGCGGGTCCCGGCCCGGTGTGCGACGCGGGGTGGCAGGGCCTTCCGGGCCGTATCCGAGACGCATGAGCAGCTGCGGATGTGCGGTGCCCTCGGGCGGGCCGCCCAGCGCGTCACGCAGGTCGGCCCATTCGACGGCCTGATGCATCACCGACCCGCGCACGCCGTACACCGTCGCGACCAGCCACACCCGCTCCAGGGCCTGTCCCGTGCGCAGCCAGTCGACCCGCCGGTCGTGCTCGGTGGCCAGCAGGGCGAGGACCGGGGACGCCTCGAAAGGCCGGGCGACGAGCCGTTCGGGATGCCGTTGTGCGGTGAAGTCGCGCAGGGGAATCCTCTCCCTGGCGTCCTGCGGCCCCAGCGCCGTGCGCGGCAGACCGGTGCCGGGCGGCGGTTCGAGAACGCGGTGCACCCGGCGCCGGCTCTCGGCCGCCCGGTCCGCGTCGAGGCGGTTGCGGCGTTCGGCCTCGGCGGTCAGCCGCAGCACGCGGGTCGCCTCGGCGCCGTCGCAGAAACGCAGTGACGTGCCTTCCGCGCGGGCCACCGCGGCGAGTTCATCGCGCACGGCAGCCGGGAGCGACCGCCCGGCGAAGGGCAGGCGGCTGCTGTGCCTGCGCCAGACCGCCTCGTAGAGATCCACGCTCCCTTCCTCCCGCCGCCGGGCGGTGGGGTCGGCGGGCCGCACGGTGGCGAGCAGGCCGGGGTCGTCGGGGTCGGGCAGCAGGCGGGTGACCGGTGACCAGCCGAAGTGGGCGAGCGCGACCCGGAGGTTGAACACGCAGGCCCCGACGGAGAGAAGCAGGGCGCGGCCCGTGGGGTCGACGTGCGGCATGCTCCGTGCGGGATCGGCCCGCACCTCGAACGTCACGGTCGCGGGGTCCAGCCCGAAGCGCCACGGCTGGGTGTTGTGGATCGAGGGCGCGGCGACCGCGGCGGAGACACAGGTCTCCAGCAGCGCGGCGCCGAACGTGGTGCTCTCCATGGTGCCCTCCTCGCACGGGGACGTCGGACGGCTCGTTCCGTCCTCCGAGGATGAGCGCCGCGCCGCGCACCCCGGCAGGGGGCGAAAGCCCTGGGTGAGACTCCGGGCGGCCTCGGGCGCCCATGGGCTGAACGGCCCCTGCCGGCCCTGGAGTCGGTCCCGGGCGGCCCCGCGGCAGCGCCTGACCGGCCCATGCCGGGGCGCGGCCCCGGCTGTCACTGTCGGAAGTGTCACGACGACGAGGAGGAGGTGCGGACCGATGCCCAGCGGCACGTACGCGAAGAAGCGGTGGTGGCGGTGGCGGAGCAATCCGCTCCGGCGACGCGACGACGTCGTCGAGGCCTGGATCGTGCTGGCCGTGTGGATCGTCTTCGTCGTGGGCGGCGCCGTCGCCGGGCTGGTGACCGCGCATGCCGCGGACGAGGTGTTCGCCCGGCAGCGGGCCGAGCGGGAGTCGGTCCGCGCCGTGCTCCTCACCGACGTCCCGTCCGGCGCCCCCTCGATCGGTGGCACCTCCGACCGCCGGACGACGACCGTGCGCTGGACGGCGTCCGACGGCTCGACCCGCACCGGCCGGACCCTGGTGGACAGCGGCCTCGAGGCCGGATCCACGGTCACGGTCTGGCAGGACGGCCACGGCCGCCTCACCACCGCGCCGCCGAGCACCACGGAAGCGGCGATCGAGTCGGGCTTCCTGGGCGTCGCGGCCGCGGCCGGACTCGCCGGTCTGGTCTTCGGCGCCGGAGCGGTCGCCCGGTGGCGGCTCGACCGGCGCCGGGTGGACGAGTGGGGCAAGGAATGGGACCTGGTGGGTCCGCGGTGGGGCCACAAGACCGGCTGACCGACGTGAGCGGCCGCACGGCAGAAGCGGCCGCAGCGCCGTGAGCGACCGGGCGACCGCAACGCCGGCGGAACGCTCGACGAACCGGGACCGGGACCCGGCATCCGGGCTCGGGGCTCGGGGCCAGGGCTCCGGGATCAGGGCTCCGGGCTCCGGGCTCCGGGATCAGGGCTCCGGGAGGCAGGGATCAGGGATCAGGGATCCGGCCCCGGGGCTCCGGACCGCAGAACGGCCTGGAGCCCTCCCGCGTGTCCTGGGCGCGGTACGGCCGGAGGCGAGCTCTACGGGCCGATCGGCGGCCCCTGCCCCACGGCTGCGGCGCACACGCGGGGCATCTCGTCCCGCTGCACAACTGCCCTCCGGAAAGGCGGACTTCGATGCGCCAAGTGATCCTCACGTGGACCGATCCGTCGGCGCCGAGCCCTTCCGCGGTCGCCTGGGCCGAGCGGGAGGCACGGCTGCACGGTCTGCCCCTGCGGGTGGTCCAGGGCGCTCCCCCGGACCCGGGCGGGGCGAAGATGATCGTGTGCGGCGTCCCGCGCGCGGCTCGCGCCGCCGGCGCGGAGACCGGCCACCGGCTTCCCGGCGCCTTCCGCCGGGCCGACCGGCCGCTGGTCCTCGTCCCGGACGGCACCGCGCCCCCGCCGCCCTCCGGACGGGTCCTTCTCGGAACGGACGCCCGGCACCCGGCCGACGACGTGACCGGCTTCGCCTTCGACAGCGCCCGGCGACGGGACGCCCTGCTGCACGTCGTGCACACCTGGTCGCTTCCGTCCCGCGCCGCCGAGTGGCCGTTCGGCGTGCCGGAGCGTGAGCGTGCGGCCCGGGAGGACCACGAGGTCCAGCTCCTGGCCGACGTGCTGCGTCCGTGGCGCGAGCGGTATCCGCACGTCCCGGTGTACGAGGACGTCGTTCTCCTCACCCCGGCCCGGGCACTCACCCACCACGCGAGGAGCGCGTCCCTGGTCGTGGTGGGCACCGACCCCGGCACCGGGTGGGGCGAGCTCGTCCGCACCCTGCTGCGGGAGACCACCTGCCCCGTCGCCCTGGTCCCGACCCGGACGGCACCCTGAGGACGACGTCACGAGGACGACACCACGAGGACGGCCCCGCCGGCCGGTGCGTACCGGGCCTCGGGGCCGTCTCGGTATCGGTACGACGGTTGCGCTCCTCTCTCGGAAGTGTCTCCCGGGCATGTCGCCCGGGCGTGCCGTCTAGCCCTGCCTCACCCCGTCGGCGACGCTCTTCGCCCAGGCCTCGATCGCGGCGAAGTCGCGGAAGTCGCCGCCCTTGCCGGAGCGGAGGATCATCCCGGCCACGCGTCCCTTGGCGCCTTCGACCAGGCGTCCGCCGAACGTGACGTGGTCGCGGACGCCCAGTCGGTTCATGGCTCGCTGCACGCCCCGCACGGGCGGGATGTCCCGCTCGGAGGCCGAGGCGTCGAGCGGGCCGCTGCTGAAGAACCACACGGGGCGCTCCGCGAGGA
Source organism: Streptomyces sp. 3330 (assembly GCF_031456635.1). NCBI lineage: Bacteria > Bacillati > Actinomycetota > Actinomycetes > Kitasatosporales > Streptomycetaceae > Streptomyces > Streptomyces sp. 3330. The sequence continues at coordinate 207,751 of NZ_JAVDVA010000006.1, read as the reverse complement.
GAACGCGGTTGCGGCGGACGAACCGCCGCGCGTCCTTGTGCCAGCGGCCCGCGTAGAGCCCGCCGCCGACCACGACGGCGTCGTAGCGCGCCGCGTTCGTGACCGAGCGGGCCGGGAGGGCCTCGACGGTCAGCCCGTCCTTGCGCAGGACGTCGGCGACGGCTTCGGCGATCTCCGCCGTGGATCCGTTCGTCGTTCCGTAGGTGACCAACACGGTGTCGGTCATGGTCGTCCGCCTCCTCTCACAGTCGGCGCAGCCAGTCGTCGGCCACGCCGTGCATGGCCCGGCTCACAGTCGGCGCAGCCAGTCGTCGGCCACGCCGTGCACGGCCCGGCCCTGTTCCTCGGTGCGCAGGCGTGCGTCGTCCAGCCGGTAGGTGAGCTTGCCGACCACGTCGACCACGCCGTCGATGCGGCGGGTCATGGCCACGGCGATCTCCGTCTCGCTCTTGCGTTCCATGTGTCCGGTGAGCGTCACCACGCCCTCCGCCACCGAGACCTCCACGCTGCGCGGCGGCAGCCACAGGGCGTGCACGAGGACTTCCCGGATCACCTCGTCGCGGATCTCCCGGTCGGGCCGCAGGAAGACCTGGAGGAGGTCGCGGCGGGTGACGATGCCGACGAGCCGGTCCTCCTCGTCGAGGACGGGGAGCCGCTCCACGTGCCGCTGGGCCATGGTGCGGGCCGCCCGGACGATGCTGTCGTCGGCGTGCACGGTGACCGGCGGAGCCGTCATCAGCTCACCCGCGGTGCGCGCCCTGCCCTTCGTGGCCCGGCGCCTGGCGCCCGGCGTCAGTCCGGTGAGCCGCACGCGGCGCCCGGTCCCGTACGGGTCGGGGGTGGTCGCCTGGTGCATCATCAGGTCCGTCCCGGACAGCACGCCGACGACCTTGTCGTCCTCGTCGACCACCGGCAGTCCGCTGATCCGGTGGGCCGCGAGGAGCCGGGCCACCTCCTTGAACGGGGTGCCGCGTCCGGCGCGGACGACCTCCGTGCTCATCACGGAGCCGACCTTGTCGTGCCTCATGGCCGTTTCCTCCTCGGCGTCAGCGCAGTCGGCGCAGGTAGGGGTCCTGGGGGTGGCGCGGCACCAGGCGGATCCGCGCGTCGAGCACGGTCGCGGCGTCCGGTGTCGCCAGCACGGGGTTGAAGTCGGCCTCGGCCAGTTGCGGCAGGTCGGCCGCCATCCGGGACAGCCGCAGCAGCAGCTGCTCCAGTTCCCCGAGGTCGACGGGGCTGCCGCTCTGCGCGCCCAGGAGCAGCGGGGCGCAGCGCGGCGAGACGATCAGCTCGTGCACGTCGCGGTCGGTGAGCGGGGCGAGCCGGGCCGCGTGATCCGCGAGCGCCTCCGTGGCCGTGCCGCCGAGCCCGAACAGGACCAGCGGGCCGAAGACCTCGTCCTGGACGACGCCGGCGAAGAGTTCGGTCCCGCGGGCGGCGAGGGGCTGCAGGACCACGCCGGTCATGAGCCCGGCGAAGCGCGTCTCCAGGTCGCGGTACGCGGCCCGCACCTGGGCGTCACCGCGCAGGTCCAGATGGATCGCCCGCTGCTGGGACTTGTGCAGCAGCCCGGGCCAGTGGGCCTTCATGACCACCCGGCCGTCGAAGCCGCGCAGCCGGTCGGCGGCGAGCACGGCCTCGTCCTCGCTCTCGGCCCAGGCCCACGGGATCTGCGGGACGCTGTAGCAGGCCAGCAGATCGGCGCAGGTGCGCGGGTCCAGCCAGCCGCCGTCGGGGTGCGCGGCCAGGTACTCCGCGACGAGGGTGCGGGCCCGCGCGGTCTCGACGTCGTCGAGGCCGGGGACGGCGCCTGCGGGCCGGGCGAGCCAGGCGGCGCGTTCGGCGGCGTGGGCCAGGGCGCGGGCCGCTGCCTGCGGTTCGCCGTACGAGGGGACCGTGCCGCCGTCGGCGGCGGGCAGCAGCCTGACGGCCCTGTCCTGCTCCAGGCGTACGGCGAGCACGGGCCGTGCCCGGCGGCCGGGGGCGGCGGTGACGGCCCGCACCAGGTCGTCGCCGGTGGCCGCGGCGACCGCGGTGGGGACGAGCGCCACGATGACGGCGTCGATGCCGACGCACCGGGTGAGACGGTCGACGCACTCGGTGAGCTGTTCCTCCGACACGGCCGCGGTGGCGTCGATCGGGTTGCCGACGGCGGCGCCGTCCGGCAGCACGGCGAGCAGGTCGTCGATCGTCGCCGGGGTGAACGGCGGCAGGGCCAGTCCCGCCTCCGCGCAGGCGTCGGCGACCAGCACCCCGGCGCCGCCGGCGTTGGTGACGATCCCGACGCGGCTGCCCTCGGGCAGCGGCTGGGAGTGGAACAGGGCCGCCGTCTCCAGGAGTTCGCCGACCGAGCGGGTCGCGGTGATGCCGGCCTGGGTGAACAGCGCGCCGCGGGTCATGGTGCGGGTGGCGGCGGCCGCGGTGTGCGAGGCTGCCGCCTTGCGCCCCGCCTCGGTGCGGCCCGCGTCGACGGTGAGCACGGGGATACGGCGCGTCACGCGCCGGGCGGTGCGGGAGAAGGCGCGCGGGTTGCCGAAGGACTCCAGGTGCAGCAGGGCCAGGTCGGTGCGGCCGTCGCTCTCCCACCACTGGAGCATGTCGTTGCCGCTGACGTCGAACTTGTCGCCGAGCGAGGCGAAGGACGAGACGCCGACGCCGAGCCGGGACAGCCCGTCGAGCACGGCGATGCCGACCCCGCCGGACTGCACCGCGACACCGGCGGTCCCCGGGCGGGGGTGCTCGGCGGCGAAGGTGGCGTCCAGGCTCAGCTCCGGATCCGTGTTGGCGACCCCGAGGCAGTTGGGGCCCACGAGCCGCATGCCGTAGCTGCGGCAGGCGTCCAGCAAGGACTGTGCCTGGGCGTGGTCGAGACCGGCGGTGACGACGACGAGCGCACGCACCCCGGCCCGGCCGCACTCGTCGGCGACGGCCGCGACGGCGGCGGCCGGGACGGCCACGATCACGAGGTCGGGGGTTCTGGGCAGGGCCGCGACGGACGGATGGGACGGCACGCCGAGCACCGACGTGACGCTGGGGTTCACCGCGAAGAGGCGCCGGGTGAAGCCGCCCGTACGCAGGTGGTGGACGATGGCGCGGCCGACCGATCCGGGGGTGCGTCCGGCGCCCACGACCGCGACGGCGTCCGGACGCAGGAGGGGGATCAGGCTGGCCACGTCGGCGGCGCGGCCGCGGGCCTCCACGGCGGACAGGTAGGCGTCGTCCTGGTCGAGGCGGATGGTGCAGCGCACCTCCGGCCCCTCGAAGCGGCGGGAGACACGCAGGCCGAGGTCGGCGAAGAGGCGGAGCATCTCGTGGTTCTCGCTCAGCGCGTCGGCCGTGAAGGTGGTGATGCCCTCCGCGCGCGCCGCCGAGACCAGGTGCTCGACGAGGAGGGTGCCCACGCCCCGGTGGTGCAGGCCGTCGGCGACGGCGATGGAGATCTCCGCCGCGCCCTTCTCCCCTTCGCCCTTCTCCCCGTCGCCCGGCTCACTGCCGGTGTCGTACTCGGCGAGGCCGATCACCCGGCCGTCCGTCTCGGCGACGAGGGAGCGGTAGCCGGGGCGGGCGGGGGCGCAGGCCCGGTCGGCGGCCATGGCGGCCGAGCGCCGGCTCGCCGCGAAGAAGCGCAGGCGGAGGTTCTCCGGCGACATCTCCTCGTAGAACCCCTGGAGCTGTTCGTGGTCGCCCGGAAGGGCCGGCCGGATGCGCACCGTGGTGCCGTCCGCGAGCAGGGCGTGGACGATGGGCCGGTCGAGCAGGTCGTCCGTCATCGCAGGTCTCCTCCGTGGCATTCGGTACCTCGATCGTCCGGCGGAGCGGGGGCGGCGGCCATGGGCTGTGCGGGCCGCCCGGGGGCCGGTCGGCCCTGCCCCGGTGGCCGACCGGCCCCGCCCGCGCCGGGCCGGCCGGCGGCCGGGCGTGTCAGTCGTCCGCCACGAGGGCCGTGAGGTCCAGGAGGCGGTTGGTGTAGCCCCACTCGTTGTCGTACCAGCCGAAGACCTTGGCCAGGGTTCCGTTGGCCTGGGTCAGCGCCGGGTCGAAGACGCAGGACGCGGGGTCGCCGATGACGTCCCGGGAGACGATCGGGGCCTTCGTGACGCGCAGGATCCCGTTGAGCGGACCGTCCGCCGCCGCCTCGAACGCGGCGTTGATCTCGTCCGCGCCCGCCTCCCGGGCGAGCACCACGGCGAGGTCGGTGAGCGAACCGTCCTCCACGGGGACCCGGACCGCGATCCCGTCCAGGGCGCCGGCCAGCTCCGGCACCACCAGACCCACGGCGCGGGCGGCGCCGGTGCTGGTGGGGATGATGCTCAGGGCCGCCGAGCGGGCCCGGCGCAGGTCCTTGTGCGGGCCGTCCAGCAGCGACTGGTCGTTGGTGTAGCCGTGGATGGTGGTCATCACCCCGCGTTCGACGCCGAAGGCGTCGTCGAGCACCTTCACCATCGGGGCGACGCAGTTGGTGGTGCAGGAGGCGGCGGAGACGATCCGGTCGCTGTTCCGGTCGTAGGCGCGGTCGTTGACGCCCATCACGATGGTGGCGTCCACGCCCTTGCCGGGGGCCGACAGCAGCACGGTGTGGGCTCCGCCCTTCAGGTGCAGGGCCGCGGAGTCCCGGTCGCGGAAGCGTCCGGTGGACTCGATCACGACGCCGGCGCCGTGGTCGGACCAGTGCAGGGCGGCCGGGTCGCGCTCGGCGGTGACGGCGATGCGGCGGCCGTCGACCGTGAGGGAACTGTCGTCGTGCTCGACCTGGCGTCCGATGTGCCCGAAGGTCGAGTCGTACTCCAGCAGGTGGGCCAGGGTGGCGGGCGGGGCGATGTCGTTGACGGCGACCACCTCGACGTCCTGGGTGCCGGCCTCGGCACGGTCGAGGGCGGCGCGCAGGTACGTGCGTCCGATGCGGCCGAAGCCGTTGATGCCGACGCGTACGGTCATGGCGGTGGATTCCTTCCGGGGGTGAGGGGCGGGTCAGCTGTTCCAGGTCCAGTCGGCGACCTCGGGAAGGTCGGTGCCGTGTTCGCGGATCCAGGCCTGGTGCCGGGTGCGCGCGTCGGCCATCTGCTGGCGTACGGCGGCGGCCCGCACGGCGAGGCCGGGGACGCGGTCGATGACGTCCATGACGAGCCGGAAGCGGTCGAGGTCGTTGCGGACGACCATGTCGAACGGCGTGGTCGTCGTACCGGACTCCTTGTAGCCGCGCACGTGCAGGTTCTTGTGGCCGGTGCGGCGGTAGGCGAGCCGGTGGATCAGCCACGGGTAGCCGTGGTAGGCGAAGATCACCGGCTTGTCGGCGGTGAACAGGCCGTCGTACTCGAAGTCGCTCATCCCGTGCGGGTGTTCCTCGCGCGGCAGGAGCCGGGTCATGTCGACGACGTTGACCACGCGGACGGCGAGGTCGGGCAGGTGCCGGCGGAGCAACTGGGCGGCGGCCAGCACCTCCTGGGTCGGCACGTCACCCGCGCAGGCGAGGACCACGTCGGGCTCTCCGCCGTTCTCCGTGCCGGCCCACTCCCAGACGCCGGCGCCGCGCGCGCAGTGGGCACGCGCCTCGTCCATGCCCAGCCAGTCGAAGCAGGGCTGCTTGCCCGCCACGACGACGTTGACGTAGTCGCGGCTGCGCAGCACGTGGTCCGCCACCGACAGCAGGGTGTTGGCGTCCGGCGGCAGATAGACCCGCACGACCTCCGGGCTCTTGTTGAGGACGTGGTCGACGAAGCCGGGGTCCTGGTGGGAGAAGCCGTTGTGGTCCTGGCGCCAGACATGCGAGGTGAGCAGGTAGTTGAGGGAGGCTATGGGCGCGCGCCAGGGCAACTCCCTCGATGTCTTCAGCCACTTGATGTGCTGGTTGACCATCGAGTCGACGATGTGCACGAAGGCCTCGTAGCAGGAGAACAGGCCGTGCCGTCCGGTCAGCAGATAGCCCTCCAGCCAGCCCTGGCAGGTGTGTTCGGAGAGGATCTCCATCACCCGGCCGTGGTGTTCGAGGTGCTCGTCGACCGGCAGGTGTTCGGCCTGCCACGCCTTTCCGCTGACGTCGAAGACGGCCTGGAGCCGGTTGGAGGCGGTCTCGTCGGGGCCGACGAGCCGGAAGTCCCGGCGTCCGCCGGTGTCCTTCATCACCCGGGCCAGGAGGTCGCCGAGGACGCGGGTCGGCTCGTGCAGGGTGGTGCCCGGCTTGTCGACGGGCACGGCGAAGTCGTCGAGCGGCGGGACGGGCAGGTCCCGGACGAGCAGGCCGCCGTTGGCGTGCGGGGTGGCGCCGAGCCGCCGGGCGCCGTCGGGGACGCAGGCGAGGACGTCGGCGACGGGCCGCCCGTCGGCGCCGAAGAGCTCCTTGGGCTTGTACGAGCGCAGCCAGGCCTCCAGTTGACGGAGGTGCTCGGGGTTCTCCCGGACGCCGGCCAGCGGCACCTGGTGGGCGCGCCAGGTGCCCTCGACGGGTTCGCCGTCCACTTCCGCGGGGCCGGTCCAGCCCTTCGGCGTGCGCAGCACGATCATGGGCCAGTGCACGCGCTCGGTGACGCCGTCCTCGCGGGCGGTCTGCTGCATCACGGCGATACGGTCCAGGGCGTCGTCCATCGCCGCCGCCATGGCCCGGTGCACCTGGGCCGGGTCGTCACCGCTCACGTGGATCGGGTCGTGGCCGTAGCCGCGCAGCAGCTCGTCGAGTTCGGCCTCCGGGATGCGAGAGAGCACCGTCGGGTTGGCGATCTTGTAGCCGTTGAGGTGCAGGACCGGCAGGACCGCGCCGTCGTGCACGGGGTCGAGGAACTTGTTGGAGTGCCAGGAGGCGGCCAGCGGACCCGTCTCCGCCTCCCCGTCGCCGATCACGCAGGCGACCAGCAGATCGGGGTTGTCGAAGGCGGCGCCGTAGGCGTGGGACAGCGCGTAGCCGAGCTCACCGCCCTCGTGGATCGAGCCGGGCGTCTCCGGGGCGACATGGCTGGGCACCCCGCCCGGGAAGGAGAACTGCCGGAAGAGCCGCTCCATGCCCGCCGCGTCCCTCGGCACGTCCGGGTAGGTCTCGCTGTAGCTGCCCTCCAGCCAGGAGTTGGCCAGGATCGACGGTCCCCCGTGACCGGGACCCCACACGCACAGGGCGTCGATCCCGCGGGCCTTGATCACCCGGTTGAGGTGGGTGTACACGAGGTTGAGGCCGGGCGAGGTGCCCCAGTGGCCGAGCAGCCGGGGCTTGATGTGCTCGGGTCGCAGGGGCTCCGTCAGCAGCGGGTTGGCCATCAGGTAGATCTGTCCGGCGGCCAGGTAATTGGCGGCCCGCCAGTGCGCGTCCAGGGTGCGCAGCTCGTCGTCGGAAAGTACGGTGGCGTCCTGGTGTTCGACCTTGGGCATGAGGGACTCCGGAAGTCATCGGGTGGTGGAGGCGGCATGGCCGACAAGAAGGCGGCGGGGCTGCCGCGCAAGACCTACGAGAAGGAACTGCTGCGCCAGCAGACCGAGTTGGTGAAGCTGCAGGAGTGGGTGCGGGCGTCCGGCACCCGGCTGGTGGTGGTCTTCGAGGGACGGGACGCGGCGGGCAAGGGCGGGACGATCAAGCGGGTCGCCGAACACCTCAACCCGCGCGTGGCCCGGATCGCGGCGCTCCCGAAGCCGACCGAGCGCGAGCGCACCCAGTGGTACTTCCAGCGGTACGTGGAGCATCTGCCGGCGGCCGGGGAGATCGTGCTGTTCGACCGGTCCTGGTACAACCGGGCCGGGGTCGAGCACGTGATGGGTTTCTGCACGAAGGAGGAGCACCAGCTGTTCCTCCGCCAGTGCCCGATCTTCGAGCGCATGCTGGTCGAGGCCGGCGTCCTGCTGCGCAAGTACTGGTTCTCGGTGAGCGACACCGAGCAGCAGGAGCGCTTCCGGCGGCGGCTGGAGGATCCGCTGCGGCGCTGGAAGCTCTCGCCGATGGACCTGGAGTCGATCACCCACTGGGAGGCCTACTCCCGCGCCAAGGACGAGATGCTGGTGCACACCGACATCTCCGAGGCGCCCTGGTACGTCGTCGAGAGCGACGACAAGCGCCGGGCGCGGCTGAACATGATCGCCCACCTGCTCTCGTCCGTGCCGTACCGCGAGGTGCCGCCGCCGGTGCTGGAGCTCCCGGAGCGGCCGCCGTCGACCGGCTACCAGCGCCCGCCGCGGGATCTGCAGACCTACGTGCCCGACCACGCGGCGAGCCTCTGAGCGGCCGGCCACCGCCTTCACGCCCGCTCGGGCACGACCGCGACGGCGCAGGCCGCGTGGTGCAGCACCCCATGGGCGACGCGCCCGAGCTGGAGCCCCAGATGTCCCGGGTTGCGCCGGGCCCCGACCACCAGCAGGTCCGCCTCGTGCGAGGCGGCCGACAGGACCTGCCGGGCGGGGCCCTCGACCGTCCGACGGCGCAGGTCCACCTCCGCGGGCACGTCCTTCAGCGCCCCGTCGAGGGCCTCGACGGCGTGCTGTTCGTGCAGGCGAGCGGGTTCTCCGGCGAGCAGGGGGTGGTCGGTGCTCTCGTGCGCGGGGCACCGCCAGGCCCGTACGGCGTCCAGGGCCGCGTGGCGCAGCCGCGCCTCCTGGACGGCGAAGCGCACGGCGGCGGAGTCCGCCCCCTTCTCGCCGATCCCCACGACGATCCGGCCGGGCGTCGCGGCGCTCACCCGGTTGTCGTGGCTGCCGCGCAGCACGATCACCGGGCAGTCCGCGTGGGCGGCGACGGTCAGGCTGACCGACCCGAGCAGCATCTCGACGAGGCCGCTGCGCCCCCGGGTGCCGACCACCAGGGCGGCGGCGTCGCGTCCCTCGCGGACCAGGGCGTACTCGGGCTCCTCGGGCACCACGTCGGTGGACACCTCGACCTCCGGGCGGCGTGCGCGGGCCCGCCGCGCGGCGGTCCGCACGATGTGCTCGGCCGTCACCTGCTCGGACGGCTTGCCGACGTCCGCGGCCAGGGACTCGCCCTCGTACCGCTCCCAGAGGGAGGCGTACACCAGCCGCAGCGGCGCCCCGCGCAGGGCGCACTCGTCGGCCGCCCAGTCGACGGCCCGCAGGCTCGGCTCCGAGCCGTCCACACCGACCACGAGCGGAAGGTTCATCGTGCTCACCGTCCCGCACCGAGGTCGAACACGATCCGGGCCTTGACCTCGCCGCGCAGCACCTCGTCGATGGAGTCGTTGACGGAGGCCAGGGGACGGGCCTCGTAGACGACCTCGGTGCGGCCGGCCGCGTGCAGCCGGAAGACCTCGGCGAGGTCCTGGCGGGTGCCGACGATCGAGCCGATCACCGAGGTGCCGTTCAGGACGGTGTCGAAGACGGGCACGCGGACCGTGCCGTGCGCCGGCAGCGCCACCATGACCAGCTTGCCGCCGCGCCGCAGCCCGGCGTTGACGGCCTCGAAGGCCGCGTCGTCCACCGCGAGCGCGAGGGCCGCGTGGGCGCCACCGTGTCGCTTGAGCACCTCGCCGACGTTCTCCTTGCGGGCGTCGACGACGATGTCCGCGCCGAGTTCGGCGGCCAGCCGGAGCTTCTCGTCGGTGACGTCGATCGCGGCCACGGTGGCGCCGGCGATCTTCGCGTACTGCACGGCGAGATGACCGAGTCCGCCGATCCCGGAGATCGCGACGAGCTGGGCGGGCCGGACCCCGGCGACCTTGAGCGCCTTGTACGTGGTGACGCCCGCGCAGGTCAGCGGGGCGGCCTCCAGGGCGCTGATGCCGTCGGGCACGGGCTGGGCGAAGTCGGCCCAGGCGAGCATCTTCTCGGCGTACCCGCCGTCGCAGCCGTAGCCGGTGTTGATCTGCTGCTCGCAGAGCGTCTCCCAGCCGGACAGGCAGTGCTCGCACCGGCCGCACGCCCTGCCCAGCCAGGGCACGGCGACCCGCTGTCCGAGGGCGAGGTGGGTGACGCCCTCGCCGAGCGCCTCCACCAGGCCGACGCCCTCGTGCCCGGGAACGAACGGCGGGTTCGGCTTCACCGGCCAGTCGCCGTGGGCCGCGTGGATGTCGGTGTGGCACAGTCCGGACGCCTCCACCCGGACGCGGACCTGGCCGGGACCGGGCTCCGGGTCGGGGCGCTCCTCGATGACCAGGGGCTCACCGAACGCTCGTACGACCGCTGCCTTCATGGTTCTCTTCTCCTCGCGGGTGATCGGGGGGATCGGGCGTGATCGGGGGATCGGGGTGGGTCAGTCGTGGGGGACGACGGTGACCGGGGCGGTGGAGTGGTGCAGGACGGCGTGCGTGACGTGCCCGATGTGGGCGCCGAACGGGCTGCGGCGGATGCGCCGGCCCACGACGACGAGGGAAGCCCGGCGGGCGGCCTCCACGACGTGGACGGCCGCGCTGCCGTAGCGGGACTCCTCGACGACCCGCACCTCCGGGAACCGCTTCCGCCAGGGCCGCAGCACCTCGGCCAGCGCCTCCGCGTCACCGAGGGCCAGCGCCTCGTGCAGCGCGGGGTTCGCTGGCGTGCCGTAGGCGTAGTACGGCGGCGGGTTCCAGCCGTGGACGACCCGCAGTGAGGTCGCGCGCCGCTCGGCGGCGTCGAAGGCGAACTCGATCAGCGTGTCGTCCGGGTGGTCGACGTCGAGTCCGAGGACCACCGGCAGGAAGGGCGTCGCGGCGGAGGGGACCCCCTCCGGGTCCGGCTCGTGCTCGTCGGAGGCCGCTTCCAGCGCCCGCACCATCACGACGGGGCGGTCGGCGTGCGCGAGGACGGAGAGGCCGACCGAGCCGACCATGAAGCCGCCGATCCCGCCGAGGCCGCGCGAGCCCAGGACGAGCAGTTCGGCGCTCTTCGCCGCCTCGGCCAGCGCGTTGCCCGGGTAGCCGGAGACCTGCTCGGTGCTCACCTCGACGCCCGGGTGGCGCAGCCGGACCCCCTCCGCGGCTTCCCGCGGGATCCGCTCGGTCCAGTGCTGATGGGTCTCGGCGCCGAGCAGCGGCGCCTGCGCCATGGGCTCGGGCACCGGCTCCCAGACATGGACGATCTTCAGCGGCAGGCCGCGCAGCTTCGCTTCGCGAGCCGCCCATTCCGCGGCGGCCCGGCTCTCCTGGGAGCCGTCGAGGCCTACGGCGATGGTGCGGAGCATGATCTCCACCTCCTGGGGCGAGAAATCCGATTCCAGAGTCGTCTTCGGGCGGTTCCCCGTGCAGGGGCCACTGGTCCCGGATCGGGGCCGACCGACCCCCCGCACGGCTCGGCGCGGTGGGCCGGGTGCCGGGCCCACCGCGCGGTCGGTGTTCAGCGCAGCCAGCTGTGGTCGCGGACGAACGGCAGCCTGGCCCAGAGCCGGCCCGCGCCGAGGGTGTCGCCCGCGGCGGCGGCGGCCAGCACGATCAGGGCCACGGCGTAGATCAGGTGGTAGTCGACGAAGGGGTTCGGCGACATGCTCGGCGAGCCGTCCGAGAGGTGCTTGGCCGGCGGCCACTCGGCGATCCACATCAGCGCCATCATCACGGTCCCGGCGACGGCGGCGAACCGCAGCGCGACCCCCGCGACCAGGGCGAGGCCGATCCCCAGCAGACCGAGCATGAACAGCCAGTCCGCCCACGGGTCGCCGGCCCAGGAGTGGAAGGTGGACTCCATCGGTCCGACGGCGACGGAGCCGAGGAATCCCTTCGTCGGCGATCCGCCGTCGAGCCAGCCCTTGCCGGACGGGGTGGCGTAGCCGAAGCCGAAGGTCTTGTCGAGGAACGCCCACAGGAAGACGAACCCCGTGAGCAGGCGCAGGGAGGCGAAGGCGTAGGCCCGCGCGGTGTGCGTGCCGGTGTCCGCCGACACGGCCGACTCGGATGCGGAGGCGGTCCGGTTCCTGCGCAGCGACGGCAGGTGGAAGCCGGAGCTCCGGTGCGGGTGCTCGTGCACGGCCATGGTCGTGGTTCCCTTCGGGGGTGATCGGGTCGGTGCCTGACACCCCTTACTCTGGCCGCGGGCGACGCTCGGCGACGGATGCCGAAGGTCCGCGTCCCCAGGGCCGAACGGCCCCGTTCCGCAAGGCCGTTGGGACGGGCGTGGCACGCCGGGCACGCGCGCTCCGGCCGTGGCTCGCGCGGCCGGTGGATCATGAGGGCAGACGACGGAAGGCGGCACATGTCCAAGGCCTCGGGCAGACGGGTCCCGCGGTGGCGCCGGCTGGTGCCCGGTCTCGTCGCCCTCCTGGACTACCGGCGCGCGTGGCTCACCGGTGACCTGCTCGCCGGGGTGACCGTGGCCGCCTACCTGGTGCCGCAGGTCATGGCCTACGCGGGCGTGGCCGGGCTGCCGCCGGTCACCGGGCTGTGGGCGATCCTCCCGGCCCTCGGGCTGTACGCGGTCTTCGGTTCCTCACGGCTGCTGTCGGTCGGCCCCGAGTCCACGACCGCCCTCATGACGGCCGCCGTGGTCGCGCCGCTGGCGGCCGGGGACGCCGGGCGCTACGCGTCGCTGGCGGCGGCTCTCGCCGTGACGGTCGGGCTGCTCTGCCTGGTCGCCCGGGCGGTGCGGCTGGGCTTCCTCGCGGATCTGCTGTCCCGTCCCGTCCTGATCGGCTATCTCGCGGGCGTGGCGCTCATCATGATGGTGGATCAGCTGCCCAAGCTCACCGGGGTGCCGACGACGGGCGCGGAGTTCTTCCCCCAGGTGTGGTCCTTCCTCGTCCACCTGCCCGAGGCGGACCCGACGACCGTCGTCTTCTCCGTCTCCGTCCTCGTGTTCCTCTTCGTGACGGCCCGTCACGCCCCGGCCGTGCCCGGTCCGCTGGTCGCGTTCGTCCTCGGCACCGCCGCGGTGGTGGTGTTCGACCTCGACGGCGCACACGGCCTCCGGGTGATCGGCGAGGTTCCGGCCGGTCTGCCGAGTCCGTCCGTCCCGGATCCGGGCGAGCTGCCGCACCTCGTGCTCCCCGCGCTGGGCGTCCTGCTGGTCGGCTACACCGACTTCATCCTGACCGCGCGGGCGTTCGCCGCCCACGAGGACGAGGGCCCCCGGCTCGACGCCGACCAGGAGTTCCTGGCCCTGGGCGCGGCCAACCTCGGCGCCGGGGCGCTGGCCGGGTTCCCGGTGAGCAGCAGTGCCAGCCGTACCGCCCTCGCCTCCTCGGCCGGCGCCCGCAGTCAGGCGTACTCGCTGGTGGCCGGGGCGGTGGTGCTCGCCGTGCTGCTCTTCCTCAGTCCGCTGCTGGCCCGGACGCCGTCCGTGGTGCTCGGCGCGCTCGTCGTCCACGCGGCGGTCCGCATGATCGACCTCGCCGGTTTCCGGCGGCTCGCCTCCTTCCGCCGCAGGGAACTGCTCCTCGCGCTCGGCTGTCTCGCCGGTGTGCTCGCCCTCGACATCCTGTACGGGGTGATCGTGGCCGTCGGCCTGTCGGTGGCCGAGCTGCTGACCCGGGTGGCGCGGCCGCACGACGCCGTGGAGGGCCTGGTCCCCGGCGTGGCCGGCATGCACGACATCGACGACTACCCGCAGGCCCGGACGATCCCGGGGCTCCTGGTCTACCGCTACGACTCGCCCCTGTTCTTCGCCAACGCGGAGGACTTCCGGCGCCGCGCCCTGACCGCCGTCGACGAACAGACCGGACCCGTCCGCTGGTTCGTCCTCAACGCCGAGGCCAATGTCGAGGTCGACATCACCGCCCTCGACGCGGTCGACGAGCTGCGCCGTGAACTGACCGGCCGCGGCATCGTGTTCTGCCTCGCGCGGGTGAAGCAGGACCTGATGGACGACCTGGTGGCGTACGGCCTCGCGGACACGGTCGGCGGGGAGCGGATCTTCCCCACGCTGCCCACCGCCGTGGCCGCCTACCGCGCGTGGCTCGACCGTCAGTAGGCACGTCCGTCGCCGCGTCAGTAGGCGGGCACCCCCCGCTCCCTGAAGCGCTCGCGCACGCTCCGGGTCAGGGCCGGGTCGGGCACCGGGGTGTCGCGCAGCGGGAAGGGGATGCCGAGGGCCTCGTACTTCGGGGCCCCGAGCTTGTGGAAGGGCAGCACGTCGACGCGCTCGACCGTGCCCAGCCCCGCGACGAAGTCGGCCAGGCCGTCCACGGCCCCCGGATCGTCGGTCCAGCCGGGCACCAGCACGTAGCGGATCCACATCGGGACGCCGAGGCGGTCGAGGCGGGTCGCGAAGCCGAGGGTGGGGGCGAGACGGCCGCCGGTCAGTCTCCGGTAGGCGCCGATGTCGAAGGCCTTGATGTCCAGCAGGACCAGGTCGGTGTCGGCGAGCAGCTCGTCGGAGGCACGCGCGCCGAGGAAGCCGGAGGTGTCCAGGGCGGTGTGCAGGCCGGCTTCCCGGCACCGGCGCAGCACCTCGCCGGTGAAGGCCGGCTGGAGCAGCGGCTCGCCCCCGGTGATCGTCACCCCGCCGCCGGCGGTGGTGACGAAGGCCCGGTACTTCTCGATCTCCGCCATCACCTCGTCCACCGTCGTCTCCCGGCCGTCGCGCATGTGCCAGGTGTCGGGGTTGGCGCAGTACAGGCAGCGCAGGGGGCAGCCGCTGACGAACAGGACGAACCGGGTCCCGGGGCCGTCCACTCCGGTGGACAGGTCCCAGGAGTGGATCCGCCCGGTCGTCGGTCCCGTCATGGCTCTCACAGCGTTCCGTGGAAGGTGCGGCTGATCACGTCGAGCTGCTGCTCGCGGGTCAGGCGGACGAAGTTGACCGCGTATCCGGAGACCCGGATGGTCAGCTCCGGGTACTTCTCGGGGTGCTCCATCGCGTCCTCCAGCACCTCCCGGTCCAGCACGTTGACGTTCATGTGGAAACCGCCGGACGTCATGTAGGCGTCGAGGATGCCCACCAGGTTCCCGGCCCGCTCCGCCGGGGCGTGGCCCAGCCCCTCGGGAGTGATGGTGGTGGTCAGCGAGATGCCGTCGCGGGCCTGCTCGTAGGGCAGCTTGGCGACCGAGAGGGCGGAGGCGGCCACGCCGTGCCGGTCCCGTCCGTTCATCGGGTTGGCGCCCGGCGCGAAGGGCTGCCCGGCCCGGCGCCCGTCGGGGGTGTTGCCGGTGTGCTTGCCGTAGACGACGTTCGAGGTGATGGTCAGCACCGACTGGGTGTGCTCGGCGTCCCGGTACGTGGGGTGCCTGCGGACCTTCGCCATGAAGGACTCCACCAGGCCGACGGCGAGGGAGTCGGCGCGGTCGTCGTTGTTGCCGTACGCCGGGAACTCGCCCTCGGTCAGGAAGTCGACGGCCAGCCCGGTGGCGTCCCGGACGACCTTCACGCGGGCGTACCTGACGGCGGACAGGCTGTCGGCGGCGACGGAGAGCCCCGCGACGCCGCAGGCCATGAACCGGTGCACGGGGTGGTCGTGCAGCGCCATCTCCAGGCGCTCGTAGGCGTACTTGTCGTGCATGTAGTGGATGACGTTGAGGGTGTCGACGTAGGTCTGCGCCAGCCAGTCCAGGACCCGGTCGTAGGCCGCCGACAGCTCGTCGAAGTCCAGGTACTCCCCCGTCAGCGCGGGCGTCGCGGGGGTGACCTGGTCGCCCGTCATCTCGTCCCGGCCGCCGTTGACCGCGTAGAGCAGCGCCTTGGCCAGGTTGACGCGCGCGCCGAAGAACTGCATCTCCTTGCCCACCGCCATGGCGGACACGCAGCAGGCGATCGCGGTGTCGTCGCCGTTGCGGGGGCGGATCAGTTCGTCGGACTCGTACTGGACGGCGCTGGTGTCGATGGAGACCTGGGCGCAGAACGTCTTGAAGCCGGCGGGCAGCCGCGGGGACCACAGCACGGTGAGGTTGGGTTCGGGGGCGGGGCCGAGGTTGTAGAGGGTCTGCAGGAAGCGGAAGGAGGTGCGGGTGACCAGTGTGCGGCCGTCGGCGCCGACGCCCCCGATGGACTCGGTCACCCAGGTCGGGTCGCCGGAGAACAGCGCGTCGTACTCGGGGGTGCGCAGGAAGCGGACGATCCGCAGCTTGATCACGAAGTCGTCGATCAGTTCCTGGGCGCGTGACTCGTCGAGGGTCCCCGCGTCGAGATCCCGCTGGAGGTAGACGTCGAGGAAGGTCGACGTGCGGCCCAGCGACATGGCGGCGCCGTTCTGTTCCTTCACGGCGGCGAGGTAGCCGAGGTAGAGCCACTGCACGGCCTCGTGCGCGGTGCCCGCGGGCCGGGAGACGTCGCAGCCGTAGGTCGCCGCCATCCGGGTCAGCTCGCCCAGCGCCTTTATCTGCTCGGCGAGTTCCTCCCGGTCGCGGATCACGTGCTCGCTCGACGGCCGGCCGTCCAGCAGGGCCTTCTCCGCCCGCTTGGCCTCGATCAGCCGGTCGGTGCCGTAGAGGGCGACGCGCCGGTAGTCGCCGATGATCCGGCCGCGGCCGTAGGCGTCGGGCAGTCCGGTGATGATGCCGACCTTGCGCGCGGTGCGCATCGCGGGCGTGTAGCCGTCGAAGACACCGTCGTTGTGGGTCTTGCGGTAGGTCCCGAAGACCTTCGTCACGAACGGGTCGGCCTCGTAGCCGTACGCCTTGAGCCCGCTCTGCACCATACGTAGACCGCCGTTGGGCATGATCGCGCGCTTGAGCGGGGCGTCCGTCTGGAGGCCGACGATCAGTTCGCGGTCCCGGTCGATCCAGCCGGGGGCGTGCGAGGTGATCGTCGACGGCGTCGCGGGGTCCACGTCGAGGATGCCGCGCGCACGCTCCTCGGGGAACAGCGAGCCGACCTTCTCCCAGACGGCCCGGGTGCGGTCCGTGGGGCCGGTCAGGAAGGACGCGTCGCCCTCGTACGGGGTGTAGTTGGCCTGGATGAAGTCGCGCACGTCGATCAGCTCGCGCCAGCGGGTCCCGGCGAAGCCTCGCCAGGCCACGGTGGCCCGGTCGCCGGCCGTCACGGTTGCGGTCATCGCCGTTCCTCTCCTCGGTTCGTGTCGGTGCACTTCGATGCTCGTCGTCCGTGATCGTCACGGGGAGTGCCGGACAGCGCCCACGGGCGGGCCGTCCGGCCCCGGGCGCGGGGCCGGACGGCCCGGCGGCTCCCCGCGCCCTCCCCCGCCTTCCTGGCGGCCCGTCAGCCGGCGGCGAGCTCCGGGCGGACCAGTGTGCCGGACCGGCCGTGCACGATCTCGTTCGCCGCGTCCAGCGCCCCGATGGCCGCGAGCCCTCCGGTCCGTTCGACGAACCGCGCGGCGGCCTCCGCCTTGGGCCCCATGGAGCCTTCGGGGAAGCCCTTGCGGCGCAGCTCGGCCGGGGTGGCGTCGAGGACGGGCCGCTGGAGGGGGGTGCCGAAGTCCTCGTACACGCACGGGACGTCGGTGAGGACGAGCAGGAAGTCGGCCTTCAGGTCCTCGGCGAGCAGGGCGGCGGTGAGGTCCTTGTCGACGACGGCCTCCACGCCGGTCAGCGCGCCGGTGTCGGCGTCCGCGGTGACGGGAACGCCTCCGCCGCCCGCGCAGATCACCAGGGCGCCGCCGCTGAGCAGGTCGTGGACGGTGTCGGTCTCCAGGATCCGTTCCGGCGCCGGGGAGGGGACGACGCGGCGCCAGCCGGTGGTGTCGCGCGCGACGTGCCAGCCGCGCTCGCGGGCGAGGGTGCGGGCGAGGTCCCGGGAGCAGACCTGGCCGACGAACTTGGTGGGCCGGGCGAACGCCGGGTCGTCGGCCCGTACGAGGGTGTGGGTCACGAGCGTGGCGATGCGCCGGCCGGGCAGCGCGTCGTGCAGGGTGCAGGCCAGCAACGAGCCGATCATGCCCTGCGTCTGGGCGCCGAGCAGATGGAGCGGGTAGGGGGCGGTGAGGGCGGGGTCGCTGGCGCTCTCCACGGCGAGCAGGCCGATCTGGGGGCCGTTGCCGTGGGTGAGGACGATCTCGTGCTCGTGGGCCAGGGCTGCGAGGGCGGTGCCGACCCGGTCGATGTTGGCCTGCTGGACCGCGGCGTCGGGACGTTCACCCCGGTGCAGCAGGGCGTTGCCGCCGAGGGCGACGACGATACGCATGGCTTCAGTCCTCCAGGGTGGCGACGAGTACGGCCTTGATGGTGTGCAGCCGGTTCTCGGCCTGGTCGAAGACGATCGACGCGGGTGAGGAGAAGACGTCGTCGGTGACTTCGAGTCCGTCCAGGCCGTAGCGGTCGAAGAGGTCCCGGCCGAGGCGGGTGCGGCGGTCGTGCAGGGCGGGCAGGCAGTGCATGAACTTCACGTCCGGGTTGCCGGCGGCGGCCAGGGTCTTGGCGTCGACCTGGTACGGCAGCAGCGCCTCGATCCGCTCCCGCCAGGTGTCGGCGGGCTCGCCCATGGAGACCCAGACGTCGGTGTGCAGGAAGTCGGCTCCGCGCACGGCGGTCTCGACGTCCTCGGTGAGGGTGATCCGGGCGCCGCTGCGCCCCGCCCGTTCCCGGCAGGCGGCGACCAGCGCGGGGTCGGGCCACAGCGCGGCGGGGGCGGCGACGCGCACGTCCATGCCGAGCAGGGCGCCCATGGACAGCAGGGAGTTGCCCATGTTGTTGCGCGCGTCGCCGAGGTAGCAGTAGGCGATGTCGGACAGCGGCTTGCGGCTGTGTTCGCGCATGGTCAGGACGTCGCACAGGCTCTGCGTGGGGTGCGCGGTGTCGGTGAGGCCGTTGTAGACGGGCACCCCGGAGTGGGCGGCGAGCGCGGTCACGAGGGACTGGGCGGAGCCGCGGTACTCGATGGCGTCGAACATCCGGCCCAGGACCCGGGCGGTGTCGGCGATGGACTCCTTGACGCCGATGTGGGTGTCGCCGGGACCGAGGTAGGTGGTGGCGGCGCCCTGGTCGGCGGCGGCGACCTCGAAGGCACAGCGGGTGCGGGTGGAGGTCTTCTCGAAGATCAGCGCGAGGTTCCGGCCGGTCAGCCGGGGTCGCTCGGCACCGGCGCGCTTGGCCGCCTTGAGGGCGGCCGCCCGGTCGAGGAGATGGTGGATCTCGGCGGCGGTGAAGTCGAGTTCGCTCAGGTAGGAACGGCCTCGCAGGTCGACGGTCATGATGGTTCCCCCCTGGGGTTCAGGCGGCCGGGTCGCGCTCGATCGGGCAGCTCATGCAGCGCGGTCCGCCGCGTCCGCGGCCGAGTTCGGCGCCGGCGACGGTGACGATCTCGATGCCCTGCTTGCGCAGGTAGGTGTTGGTGGTGACGTTGCGCTCGTAGCCGACGATCACGCCCGGAGCGAGGGCGAGGAAGTTGCTGCCGTCGTCCCACTGCTCGCGTTCGGCGTTGCGGATGTCCTGCGGGGCGGACAGCATGCGGACCTTGTCGAGGTCGAGCGCCTCGGCGAGGGCGGTGGCCAGGTCGGAGTTCGGGACGACGTCGAAGCCGCACTCGCGGGAGCCGCTGGGCGTGAGCGTCCAGGAACGCAGGGTGTCGGCCAGGCCCGGGTAGATGACGAACGTGTCGCGGTCGAGCATCGTCAGCACGGTGTCGAGGTGCATGTACGCCCGGGCCGAGGGGAGTTGGACGGCGACGAGGCGCCGCGCCGTTCCGTCGGCGAACAGCCGCGCGGCCAGGTTCTCCACCGCCTGGGCGGTGGTGCGCTCCCCCACGCCGACCAGGACGGCGCCGTTGCCGAGGACATGGACGTCCCCGCCTTCGAGGGTGCCCACCGAGCCGTCGAGGATCGGCGCCGGGGCGACGCCGGCGAACATCGGGTGGAAGCGGTAGACGGCCTCGGCGTGCAGGCTCTCGCGCCGCCGGGCCGTCCTGGCCATCGGGTTGACCGACAACCGGTCGTACACCCAGCAGGAGTTGTCCCGCGGGAAGAGGTGGTTGGGCAGCGGGGCGAGGGCGAAGTCCTCGGCGTCGAGCGCGTTCCAGACGAGGCTGTGCGGGGTGGCGAGCGGCAGGTCGGTCTTGAGGAGGCCGCCGACGAGGTGCCCGGCGAGGGTCTCCCCGTCCAGTTGCGCGCAGAGTTCGCGCACCGGGTCCATCAGGGCCGGTCCGACGGTGGCCGGGGTGATCACCCGGTCGAGCAGCCAGTCCCGGGCCTCGTCGCCGTCGAGGGTCCGGGCGAGCAGGTCGGCGAAATAGTGCACGCGGGTCCCATGGTCGCGCAGCACCTGGGCGAAGGCGTCGTGCTCCTCGCGGGCGCGCTTGGCCCACAGGACGTCGTCGAAGAGGAGGGCGTCGACGTTGCGCGGGGTGAGGCGGGAGAGCTCGATGCCGGGGCGGTGCAGGATCACCTGGCGCAGCCGGCCGGTCTCGGAGTCGACGTGGAACGTGTTCATGGCGTGATGTCTTCCTCTGTCGTGAGGGCGAGCGGGCGTGAACGCGTGCGGGGGACGGTCAGTCCTCGTGGGGGTGGGGGTGGGCGGTGCGCCTGCGCGGGTCGCCGACGCGGTGGGTGCCCAGGGCCCGGGAGAGCCGCGGGGGCGGAGCCGGTGTCTCCGGGGCCCGCTCCGCGCGCGGGGCACGGGCGGCGGGGACCGCCACGACCGGGTCGTCGCCGTACCGTCCTTGGCCCCGCTTCAGCCAGACGTAGACCGGCACGCCGAGCAGCAGCACGAACAGGCCGTAGTAGACGGTCTGGTAGCCGCTGCCCTGGATCGACCAGTACGAGAAGGCCAGCGCCAGCGCGGCGACGGTCACGTCACGGGCCAGCCGCCGCGGGCTCAGGGTCTCCCGGCCGTGCACGAGCAGCCAGTACAGCTGGGCGGCGGCGGAGAACAGGTAGGGGACCACGGCCGTGAGCACGCTCAGCAGCACGATCTTCGTGAAGACGTCCTCGAAGCGGGTGTAGCTGAACACGGTGATCAGCGAGGCCAGAAGGGCGGAGGCGACGATGCCGAAGGCCGGGACGCCGCTCGGTCCGCGCAGCTTCGCGAAGGCGTCGGGGAAGAGCCCGTCGCGGGCGGCGGCGTAGGGCATCTCCGCGCACAGCATGGTCCAGCCGTTGAGGGCGCCGATGCCCGAGACGATCGCGGCGACGGCCACGGCGTCTCCCGCCCACGTGCCGCCGACGATGTTGTTCGCGGCGTCGGTGAACGGAGCGACGGTGCCGGTCAGCGACCCGTGCGAAACGGTGCCGAACACCGCGAGCGTGCCCAGGATGTAGATGACGGCGCACAGGAGGGTGCCGTAGACGGTGGCGCGCGGCACATTGCGCTCCGGGTCGCGCACCCTTCCGGCGACCACCGAGGCGGCTTCCAGCCCGAGGTAGCTGAACAGGGCGATGGCGGCCGCGGCGGAGATCGCGCCGGGCACCGACCCGCCGCCGGCGTTGAAGGCGCCGAAGTTGTCCGGGTCGACGAAGAAGAGTCCGACGGTCGCCATGAAGACGAGCGGCACGAACTTCAGCACGGTGGTGACGACCTGGAAGGCGCCGGTGTTGCGGACCCCGGTGAGGTTGATCGCGGCCGCCGCCCAGAGCCCGGCGAGGGCGATGCCCATCGAGATCCAGGTCTTGTGACCCGTGTTGACGAACACCTCGACGTAGCCGACCCACGCCACCGCGATGGCCGCGTTGCCGGCCCATGCGGTGATCCAGTACGACCAGGCGTTCAGGAATCCGGCGAACTCGCCGAAGGCCTCCCGGGCGTAGACGTACGGGCCGCCACTCGCCGGAACCCGCCTCGACAGCGCGCCGAAGGTCAGCGCGAGCGCCAGCGCGCCCAGCGTCACGACGACGAAGGCGACCAGCGCGACCGGGCCGTACGGGGCGAGCGCGGACGGCAGAGCGAAGATCCCGGTGCCGATGACGGTCCCGATCACGAGCGCGGACGCGGCCGGGAGACCCAGCGCCGCCCTGGGCCCGGGCGCCGCTCGGTCACCGGTCGCTGAAGTCCTGGGCATGGCTGTGCTCCTTGTGCGAGTGGCTGCGGAAGAGTCGGTCCGAGGACGATGCTTCTGCGCCACGCCGGGTCGGGGCAGCGGCCACTCGGGCCCGCGGGGGTGCCGAAGGTCCCGACGCGAGAGATCCGGTGGGGCCCGGCCCGTGCCGGGCGCGAGCGGAACGGCCTGCGACCGGGCTTCCGTCGGCATCCGGGCCTCGGACGGACGGACGGCCCGGCGACCAGGAGAGGCGACGATCACACGTCGTCCGTGCCACCGTGCCGGCGGCGACCTCGCGCGTCCCGCACGGCACCGCCCGGGTGCCCGCCCCTGCCGCGCGGGACGGCTCTCACCGCAGGAGCCGAACAACCCTCCCGGTGCCGTACGGCGCGCGCGAAGGACCAGGTGGCCCATGGTCCGCCCCGGGGGGGCACGACCCACGCTGGCCTTGGAAGCCCCTACTCCCCGCAGCGGAGGCACACCATGAACGCTCCCCTCACGCCCGGCCCCAGCATGCTGCGCGCCCTGTCCGCCGAACACCGCCGGAGGCTCATGGGCATCGCCCGGGAGGTGTCCGTGCCGCAGGGCACGCGCCTGTTCGAGGAAGGCGGGCGGGCCGACCGCTTCTGGATCATCCGCACCGGCAGCATCGAGCTCGACATGCACGTGCCGGGCCGCCGGGCGGTGGTCATCGAGAGCCTCGGCCACAACCAACTGGTCGGCTGGTCCTGGCTCTTCACCCCTCACGTCTGGCATCTGGGCGCCGAGGCGAGCACGCCGGTGCGGGCCTACGAGTTCGACGCCACGGCCGTCCGGTCCATGTGCGAGGACGACCCGGCACTGGGCAACGACGTCGCCCTCTGGGTCGGCGAGGTCCTCGCCCACCGTCTGCACGCGGCCAGGACCCGGCTCCTGGACCTGTACGCCCCGTACGGCGCCGGCAGCACCGTCTGACCCGAGCGCCCCGGTACCGCAGCAAGCACCCGTCACAGGAACGGACAACGGAGGATGGTCATGCACGGCACCCCACACATCGTCAGCGATGTCATGACCCACACGGTCGCCGCGGTCGGCGGCGGGGCGACGTTCAAGGAGATCGTGCGGCTGATGCAGGACTGGAAGGTCAGCGCCCTGCCCGTCGTCGAGGGCGAGGGCCGTGTCATCGGCGTCGTCTCCGAGGCGGACCTCCTGCCGAAGGAGGAGTTCCGCGACAGCGACCCCGACCGGTACACGCAGCTGCGCCGTCTGTCCGACCTCGCGAAGGCCGGCGCCGTGACCGCGCGGGAGCTCATGACCTCCCCCGCGCTGACCGTCCACCCGGACACCACGCTCGCCCACGCCGCCCGGACCATGGCCCGGGCGAAGGTGAAGCGGCTCCCCGTCGTCGATGCCGTGGGGCTGCTCGAAGGCGTCGTCAGCCGCGCCGACCTGCTCAAGGTCTTCCTGCGCACCGACGAGGAGATCGCCGAGGAGGTACGGCGCGAGGTCGTGTCCTACCTGTTCCCGGCGCCGACCGCGAACGTGCGCACCGACGTGCGCGACGGCGTGGTGAAGCTCGTCGGCCACGTCCGCGACACCTCCCTGGTGCCGGTGGCGGCCCGGCTGGTCCGCGCGGTGGAAGGGGTCGTCGACGTGGAATTCGACCTCACCCGGCGCGCGGAGCCGACCGACGCGCCCACGGACGTCACCGAGCACGTCGAATCCGCCTGAACCCGCCCGGAACGGCGCGCGACCGCCCGGTCCCCGCGGCGCCTCCGTGTGAATGGGGCCGGTCGGCCCTAGTACATCGGGTCCGGGCGCGTGATGATCGGCATCATGGACAGCTCACCGTCTGTCCTCCGTCGGGGAACGAGGGGTCGCCACATGCCAGAGCCACGCGTCTTCACCGAGCAGAACCCGATCCGGGTGTTCCTGCTGGACGACCATGAGGTCGTCCGTCGCGGTCTGGCCGACCTGCTCGACGCCGAACCCGACATCACGGTGATCGGCGACGCCGGCACGGTGGACCACGCGCTGGCCCGCGGCCCGGCCCTGCGCCCCGACGTCGCCGTCCTCGACGTACGCCTTCCGGACGGTGACGGCATCTCCGTCTGCCGGGAGCTGCGCAGCCAGATGCCGGAGCTGGCCTGTCTGATGCTGACCTCGTTCGACGACGAGGAGGCGCTGCTCGACGCGATCATGGCCGGGGCGTCCGGCTACGTCCTCAAGCAGATCAAGGGCTCCGACCTCGTGTCGGCGGTCCGCACGGTCGCCTCGGGCCAGTCGATGCTGGATCCCGCGACCACGGCCCGCCTGATGCGCTCGCTGCGGGCCGACCCGGCGGAGACCCCGGCCGTGCCGTCCGAGCTGGCGAGCCTGTCGCCGCGCGAGCGGGACATCCTGGCGCTGATCGGCGACGGCCTGACCAACCGTGAGATCGGCAAGAAGCTCTACCTGTCCGAGAAGACCGTCAAGAACCACATCTCCCGGCTGCTGGCCAAGCTGGGCGTGCAGCGCCGGGTCCAGGCCGCCGTTCTCGCCTCGCACCTGGAGCAGCCGGAGGCGAGCGAGCACCGGACCAGGTGACGGGGACCGGTTCCGCCGGAACCGGGCGACGCGCCGGCCGCGGCCCCGACCCGGCTGCGGCTTCCCTCGCGCCCGCCGGGCGCCCTCAGGCGCGTCCGGTCTCCGCGGCGAAGCCGTCGAGCAGGGAGAAGGTGCGCGCGGGCTGTTCGAGATGCGGCAGGTGGCCCGCTTCCGGCACGACGTCGAAGCGGGCGTTTCCGAACGAGGCGGCGTACTCCTTGCCGTACGCCGGGGTCGCGATGCGGTCGCTCTCGCCCCACAGCACGAGGGTGGGGACGGTGACGGCCGCGAGGCGGGGGCGGAGGGCGGGGTCGCTCATGGCGGGTCCGCCGGAGAAGACGCGCAGGGCTGCCATGTTGGCCCGGAGGGCGGCGAGCCGTTCGGCCGGGACGGTCGCCGGGTCGACGTAGAAGCGCTCGGCGTCGTGGTACGCGTACTCGGCGACGCCGCGCGCGTCGAGGGAGAAGAAGTCCCGGACGGGTGCGCCGTCGACCTCGATGCCGACCGCGTTCATCAGGACGAGCCCGCTGATCAGGCCCTCCGTGTCGGCCGTGGCCAGCTCGGCGGCGATCCAGCCGCCGAGCGAGGAGCCGACGACCAGGACGTCGGACAGCCCGCGGTCCCGCAGGAGGCGCAGGTAGACGGCGGCGAGGTCGGCCACGCGGGTGAGGTCGTCGGGCCGGGGGGTGCCGTTCCAGCCCGGGTGGGTGGGCAGCAGGGTGGGCGCGGTCGCGGCGAAGTGCTCGGCGATCGGGGCGACGGTGGCGGGCCCGCCGCCACCGTGCAGGACGAGGACGGGGCGGCCGGCGGCGGGGCCGGATGCGAGGAGCGTCAGGTGCGGAGTCATGACGAGGACGGTAACTAAAGATATTTATATAAGCAAGCTTAGTCAGAGTCGCCGATGGGGCTGCCGCGCAAGCTCCAGGGACTCCCCGGGGACGGGAGCGGCCTCTGGGGCTCGCCCCGCGGCACTCCTCCGACGAGCGCGAACGCCGGCACCCCGGGCCCTGGCCGAACCCACTCCCCGGCCGGGTTCACCTCACCCGAGTGCGGACCCGCCCCGCGCCGGAAGCGTCAGCTCGCCGTTCCCGCCGCCCAGAGCACGGTGTCGCCGGACTTGATCACCACGTTCCCGTCGGCCTGGAACACGAGGACCGCTCCCGGGTGGCCATCGGTCCGCGAGGCCCACACGGCCCGACCGGCGCTGTCGTAGACGACCAGGTTGCCGTCCGCCTGGAAGCGGGCGGTGTTGCCCTCGCCGCTGGTCATCGCGGCCCAGCGCGCCGTCTGGTCCTGGTCGTAGATCACCAGGTTGCCGTCCTGCTGGATGATCAGACTCCTGGAGGCGGCTGCCACGGACTCGCCGGTGGCCAGCTCGAACGGGGCCTGTACGACCCTGGCCGCCCCGTCCCCCGCCGGCGACTCCTGGCCCGCCGGGGACTGCCCGGGCTGCGGCTGCCGGGTGGAGGCGGCCGGCGACTTCTCCGCGGTCGCCGAGGCGGCCGCAGGGGACGACCGCCCCTTCCCGGACGGGGAGGAGCCGGCCGAGGAACGCTGCGTCCCGAAGTGGACGGCGGCCACCACGGCCGTCACGACCGCGACCGCCGCGACGCCCGCGGTCAGCAGCACGGCGGGCCGAAGGCGTCGGCGCGGCTCCGCCGGGGCCGCGAGAACGGTGTCGGACCTCGTCGCCGGAGCCGGTTGCCGACCGGAGGGAGTCACGGTGGTGTGGTGCGCGAGATCGACCAGGGTGCGTGCCGAGTGCTCGGTCGCGGTCAGTTCTCCGGCCAGCACGGTCGGGCATTCGTCGGCCCATCGCCCCGACCGGCCACCCCTCTCCTCCAGCCATGCGCCGAGCCGCGCGGCGGTCGGACGCCCCGCCGGGTCCTTGTCGAGACACGCCGTCAGCAGCGGCACCAGCTCCGGGGGGACGCCCGTGAGGTCGGGTTCCTCGTGGACCACCCGGTACAGCAGGGTGGCCGCGGGTATCTGCTCTCCCGCGCGCGAGAAGGGACCGCGTCCGGTCGCCGCGTACACCAGCGTGGCGGCCAGCGAGAACACGTCGGCGGGTTCGGCGGCGACGCTGCCGACGGCCTGGTCCGGCGCGAGGAAGCCGGGAGAGCCCACCGAGACGCCGAGATGGGTGTGCCGGCTGTCGTCGGCGGCCCGTGCGACGCCGAAGTCGATCAGCCGTGGCCGGTCGCGGGCCAGCAGGACGTTCCCGGGCTTGACGTCCCGGTGGGCGAGCCCGGCCTGGTGCACGGCCTGCAGGGCGCCGCACAGTTCGGCGGCGAGCGAGAGCAGCGCGGTCCGCGGCAGCGGGCCGTGGGCCGCGACCCAGTCGGCGAGCGACGGCGCCGGCACGTACTCGGTGGCCAGCCACTGCGGGCGCCGGCCCGGGGCGCTGTAGTCCACGACGGTCACGGTCCACGGCGAGCGGACCCGGTCGCTGTTGCGTATCTCGCGGGCGAACCGCTCCTCGAACCCCGGCTCGGAGCTGAGGTCGTCGCGGATCGTCTTCAGCGCGAGCAGCCGGCCCGAACCCGTACGGGACAGGTACACCTGCCCCATACCGCCCGCACCGAGCCGGCCGAGCAACGGATAGCCGCCTATGGACGTCGGATCCGAAGGCTGAAGGTTGTTCATGACGACTGTTCCCCGGAAGTGTGCTGCAGCGCTCGGACCCACGCGCTGGGCCCTGGCTTGCGTGCTGGTGAGCAGGGTGCTCCGCGCCCGCAAGTATGCCGGACGGGTTCACCCGTCGCTCACACTCCAACTCGCCTGCACGGAGCAGAAGTTGTGCCCGGCAGCGGAATTCCCGGGAACGGCGGACCGGATCGCGAGAACCCGGCGGGCACGGGGGAAACCGCGGACATCCGCACGCCGGCGGGCGAATGCCCGTCGGCCGCCGCGCTGTTCGGAGCACCGGGTTCCGGGGGACGCCGACCCGGCGGAGGGCCCGTCACACGGCCCGCGCGTCACGCGCGACCCGCCCGGCGCCCTCCCCTGTGCCCCGACGCTCCCCCGTTCCTGCCCTTACGGACCCGGACTTCACCCCTCAGGCCTCCCCGAGCCCGTTCCCGCCGCCGGTCACCGCCCCTGGGGCTCGTACTTCGGACGGTCGCGCGGGCGTCCGTGCCCCGCGCCGACCGCCGACCGCCGTCCGCCGTCCGGTGACCGCCGAGTGGTTCAGCCCTGGGTGCGGGCCGGGAGCCGCCATCCCGGGCGGGGGAAGTGGCAGGTGTAGCCCTCGGGGTAACGCTCCAGGTAGTCCTGGTGCTCGGGCTCGGCCTCCCAGAAGGGGCCCACCGGCTCGACCTCGGTGACGGCCTTGCCCGGCCACAGCCCGGAGGCGTCCACGTCCGCGATGGTGTCCTCGGCGATCCGCTTCTGCTCGTCGTCCACGTAGTAGATCGCCGAGCGGTAGCTGAGGCCGATGTCGTTGCCCTGGCGGTTCTTGGTGCTCGGGTCGTGGATCTGGAAGAAGAACTCCAGGAGCGTGCGGAAGTCGGTCTTCTCCGGGTCGAAGAGGATCTCGATGGCCTCCGCGTGGGTGCCGTGGTTGCGGTACGTCGCGTTCGGCACGTCACCCCCGGTGTAGCCGACCCGGGTCGCCGTCACGCCGGGGAGCTTGCGGATCAAGTCCTGCATCCCCCAGAAGCATCCGCCCGCAAGCACGGCCCTCTGCGTCTGCGCTGCCATCTCAGTGCCTTCCGTCTCTCTCGCCTCGGATCCCGCGCTGCTCGCGCGCACACCGTCGACGTACCGGTCTTCGTGGATACAACAGCACGTGAGAGGCCCGAACAATTCCGCGCCGGGCCCGACGATCCTCCTCACCGATTCGAAAGGCGCGTCCGGACGACGTGAGGCGTGCGACGAGGCTCCCGTGCCCGCCCGGGGGGCGGGCGTACACGACCGGGTGGGGGCGGCGCCGGCTCCGGCTGTCGAGGACGACGAGGACCGACGGCGGCCCGCCCGCCGGGCCACGCGTCACAGCGCCCGCTTACGGTCGTGCGTGCGCGGGCAGGGTGAGAATCTCGGCTCCGTCGTCGGTGATGGCGATGGTGTGCTCGCTGTGCGCGGTCCGGCAGCCTGTCGCGCTGCGCAGCGTCCAGCCGTCGGCGTCGGTGACGAGGCCGGCGGTGTCCTCCATGACCCAGGGCTCCAGGGCCAGCAGCAGTCCGGGGCGCAGCGTGTACCCGCGGCCCGGCCGTCCGGTGTTCGAGATGTGGGGGTCCTGGTGCATGGTCGAGCCGATGCCGTGGCCTCCGAACTCGGTGTTGACGGGGTAGCCCGCCTCAGCGAGAACCGCGCCGATGGCGTGGGAGAGATCACCGATGCGCGCTCCGGGCCTGGCGGCGGCGATGCCGGCGGCGAGCGCGCGTTCGGTCGTCTCGATCATCGCCACGCTCTCCGCCGGCCTGGCGTCGCCCACCAGGAAGCTGATCGCGGCGTCCGCGGCCACCCCGCCCCTGGTCACGGCGAGGTCGAGGGTCAGCAGATCCCCGTCCTCGAGCGTGTACTGGTGAGGCCGCCCGTGGAGCACCGCGTCGTTGACGGCCGTGCAGATGTAGTGCCCGAACGGGCCGCGCCCGAAGGACGGCGCGTAGTCGACGTAGCAGGACTGCGCTCCCGCCTCGGTGATCATCTCCTTGGCCCACTGGTCGATGTCCAGCAGGTTCGTCCCGACGGTGCTGCGCTGCCTCAGCGTGTGCAGGATGTCTCCGACCAGGGCGCCGGTGCCCCTCGCCCGCTCGAGCCGCGCGGAATTGAGGATCTCGATCATGGGGGGACCTCTCGTGTACGTCCAATAACTATCCCGGTCCCACTGTACCGGTATTAGAATAGGGTCATGGTCAGGTTGCCGCTCACCCCGGCCGAGGTAGAACGCGGACAGCGCCTCGGCGCCCTGCTCCGCCGAGCCCGGGGCTGCCGCTCGATGCTGGAAGTGGCGCTCGCCTCGCGCATCTCTCCGGAAACCCTGCGGAAGATCGAATCCGGTCGTGTGGCCACCCCCTCCTTCCCGACCGTCGCGGCGATCGCCGGCACCCTCGGGCTGTCTCTCGACGCCGTCTGGGCCGAGATCGAGACCGATCGGGCGGAGCGAACCGTCGGGGACCGGTCGGCCCTGCCCGTCGTACGGCGTCCCTCGCTGGTCTCCTGACACCCCCTCCGCATGGAGTGGGCGGGCTCGCGGGCCGACGCGTCCTACGCCGTGCGGCCCAGGCGGAAGCGGGGATGGGCCTCGGCGCGGCCGGTGGCGAGGTCGGCCGCCATCGCGCCGATGAGCGGCGCGAACTTCGCGCCGTGTCCCGAGCACGGCGAGACGACGACGAAGGGGCCCCGGCGGTCCAGGACGAAGTCCTCGTCCGGGGTGGTGGTGTAGAGGCACGTCGTCTCGGCGACGGGGTCGGGCTCGAGGCCCGGGAGGCGGTCGCGCACGAACCCGCTCACCCGCGTCCGTGACGACGGGTCCACGACGGCGCTGCGGGTGCGGGCGGTGGCCGGTGTGCCGCGGTCGTGCTCGGCGACCTTGACCGCGGGGCGCGGGCCCCCGTCGCCGCCGGACGGCAGCCCGTACAGGTGCAGCGCCCCGTCCCAGATCAGGGTCGGCCACGCGACGGACGGGTCCCGCTGCGGGAAGTGGAAGACCTGCTGCTGGGTCACCGCCAACGCCGGCAGGGCGAAGGGCAGTTCGAGCTCGGGCAGCCAGGCCCCAGCCGCGAGCACCACCGTGTCGGCGACGATCTCGCGGCCGTCGTCGGTGTGCAGGCGCACCCTCTCGCCTCCCCCGGCGTCGACGCCGGTGACGCGGGCGCCGGTGATCACTCGCGCTCCGTGGGCGATCGCCCGCCGGACGCAGGTCCCGACGGTCCGGTCGGCGTCGACCACGCCGGCGTCCGGGTGGTGGAGCACCGGTCCGGTGACGCGGATGTACGGCCAGCGTTCGGCGGCGGCTTCCGGGCCGAGGATCTCGTGGGGCACTCCGGCCGCCCCCAAGAGGTCGGCGATCACCTTCGGATCGTGGTCCTCGCCCATGTCGAGCCCACCGGTCGTGCGCAGCAAGGAGGTCGAGCCGTCGTGCTCCAACTCCCGCCACTGCTCGTACGCCTGTCCGGTCAGCCGTACGTAGAAGGGGTCGGCGTACGCCCGCCGGAAGATCCGTGAGCTGCCGTGCGAACTCCCGTGCCGGTGGCCGATGTCGTACGCCTCGACGAGCGTGACCTCGTGGCCTCGGCGGGCCAGTTGCCAGGCGGTGGCCGCGCCCATGAGTCCGGCGCCGACGACGGCGATCACATTCCCTCCCCGGGAGTCCGGCCGGCGCCCGCGAGCGGACCGCGGACCGTGGCACCAGCCCTGATCGTACGGGTGGCCAGGTCCGGGGGTTCCCGGTGGTGGGGGCGGGCGGGTGTCCGGGGCGCCGATCGCCGACGGGCGCCCCGGCGCCGGACGGCGCGCCGAAAGGGGCCCCGGACGGTTCCGTGGGCCCCTTTCGGCGGGTCGTCGTGCCGGTGTCGTCAGTGCGGGGCGGCCACCGGCGTGCCCGCGGTCACCGTCGCGGGCCTGGGGTGCAGCAGCCGTTCGGCCAGCTCTCCGAAGACGAGGCCGAAGCCTGCCCAGAGGGTGACCTGCATGGCGAGGGCGGACAGCCGGAACCGCCACAGCAGGGCGGCCGGGAAGTCGCTCGGCACCTCGTTGACGGCGGGCAGGAACGCGTAGGCCGACCCGATGGCGAGCACGAAGCCGAGGACGGCGGCGACGGTGGCGTGCCAGGCGCCCAGCCTCGGTGCGAGCCGCTTGCCCAGCATCACCGCGGCGACCGCGAGCAGCACGCCGAGCACCATCATCAGGAAGTACAGGGTGGTGCGCTTGCCGATGGTGTCGGGGTCGCCCACCGCGGGCGGGTTCGCCGGGTACTTCAGGAAGGGCACGACGTACACGGCGAGCAGGGCGCTCCCCGCCAGCAGAAGTGCCGTGGCCCGGGGGCCGAAGCGGCCGACGCGGCCGAGGGCGAAGCAGAAGGCGAGGGCGGCGATGCCGCCGAAGGCCACCCCGTAGATCAGCACGCCGGTGGCGAGGCCCGCGGTGGACTGGAGGCTGCGGGAGACGAGTTCCACCTCGTGGTGCTCGTGGGCCGGCGCGTGGGACTCCTCGAAGCCGATCGCGCTGTCGACGTTCGGTTCACCGAGGAAGTAGGCGACGATCAGGGCGAGCACGCCGGCGGCGAGACCGGCGAGCATGCCCCGCACGAGCAGATTTCTTACCGTTGTGGAGTTCATGGAGGTGCTGGGGTTCCCCTCGGGTCAGTGGCAGGGGAAACCGAGCAGGTGGCGGGCGTCGTGCACCCACTCGTGAACGTCCTCGCCGGAGACGACGGCCGTAGCGCCCTGCTCCGCGCCGACGAAGTACAGCAGGACCAGCATCAGGACGCCGAAGAAGACCGCCCAGGGGGCGATGTCCTTCAGCGGCAGCTTGGCGGGTACGGCAGGCGTGCTGGCAGTCGGCTGGGCGACATGCTGCGCCATGGCAGGACCTCCTCTGGGAGTTCGCGTCCCATCTCGGTGGTGCACATGACGACGGCCACGGGTCTGACTCGCGGTGCGCCCCTTCGGGGTTCACCGTCCACAGTGGCGCGACCGTGCCGGGTTCTCACCGGCTTCCGTCTCGCCGTCGTCGATATCAGAGCGACGGTACCGCGTGCCGGGCCCCCGGCCAATACCGCCCCGCCTGGCGTGATTCCGCTCTCCGCGGCCGAGTGGCCCGGATCACCACGCCGGCCCCGCCCGCCGGACGGACGCGACGGGGGTGCCCGCGAGATGGCGCCCCGTCAGACGAGCCCGAGTTCGCGCTCGCCGAGCGGGGCGAAGAAGCGCTCCACGTCGGCCGCGGACACCTCGTCGAGGGTGGCGGGCGACCAACACGGCGCGCGGTCCTTGTCGATGACCTGGGCGCGGATGCCCTCGACCAGGTCGGGCGTGGTCAGGGCCGCGCAGGAGACGCGGAACTCCTGCTCCAGCGCGCGTTCCAGCGACCCGAGCCGCCGGGCTCGGCGCACGGCGGCCAGGGTGACCTTGAGCGCGGTGGGCGACTTGGCGAGCAGGATCTCCGCCGTCTCCTTCGCCGCGGGATCGCCGTGGGCGCACAGCCGTCGGACGATCTCCTCCACGGTGCCGGCCGCGTAGCAGGCGTCGATCCACTCCCGCCGGCCGGCCAACTCGCCCTCCGGCAAGGGCCGCACATGACGCTCCAGGGCGTCCCCGACGGGCAGGACGGCGAGGTCGGCGAGGAGATCGGGAAGCGACCGGGACGGCACGCAGTGGTCGGCGAGCCCGCACGCCACGGCGTCCCCGGCGCCGATCTGCGCACCCGTCAGGGCGAGATGGGTGCCCAGTTCGCCCGGGGCGCGGGCGAGCAGGTAGGTGCCGCCGACGTCCGGCACGAAGCCGATGCCCGTCTCGGGCATCGCGATCCTCGACCGCTCGGTGACGACCCGCACGCTGCCGTGCGCGGAGACGCCGACACCGCCGCCCATGACGATCCCGTCCATCAGGGCGACGTAGGGCTTGGGGTAGCGGGCGATGCGGGCGTTGAGGTGGTACTCGTCGCGCCAGAAGGCGGCCGAGGCGGTGCCGTCGCCGTCGCGGGCGTCGTCGTGGACGGCACGGATGTCGCCGCCCGCGCACAGGCCGCGCTCCCCCGCGCCGGAGAGGACGACGGTCTCGACGGCCGGGTCGCGCTCCCAGGCCGTCAGCGCGGCGTCGACGCGGCGCACCATCGTGTGGTTCAGGGCGTTGATGGCCCTCGGGCGGTTGAGCGTGATGTGGGCGGCCCGGCCGGTGGTGTGCAGCAGGACGGGGTCCTCGACGTCGTTCATCCGGATGCCTCCGCCAGGCCGCGGGCCACGTTGACGCGCATGATCTCGCTTCTTCCTTCCAGGGTGCCGTACGCACAGGTCATGGACGATCTTCTCCGTACCGTGCTCACCGAGGAAGCCCCGGCCCCGTCGCCAGGGGGAGCCGAGCCGCCCACCGGGCATCCGGCGCCCCGGGCGCGCGGACAGGGCTCGCCCCGACGCGGATGGTGGGCGAGCCCTGTCCACCGGCTCCGATTCTCGGGCCCCGGAGCACGGCGGGCCCACGAGTGCGGGGGCGCCGGCCGTGGTGAACCGCGCACACCCCGTACGAGTGGCGCACACCCCCTCACGGGACCGCCGGCCCGCGGCCGGATCCGGACGCGTGACCTCGGCCGCACCGGGGAAGGCACATCCCGGCGGGGCGCCCGCGGGTGTCCGTGCCACCGCCCCGCTTGATCGCCCGCCCCCGGCGGCGAGTGATACTGGCCTACGCACGCCGTCACCACCCTCACGAATGGACTGACACACATCTCCGCGACCGTTCCGCCCACGACGCCCTCCACGGTGTGGCAGACCCGTGGCCGTCACACCGGCCCCACCGCCCCGGACGTCCTGCGCAAACACCTTCAGGCACTCAAGGACGCCGAGACCGTCCAGGACTTCATGGAGCTGCCCGACACCGACACCCCCGAAGGGGAGACGGCCTTCGAAGCCCGGTGGCTGATCGCGGAGGAGGTGACGGTCCGTGCCCGGCTGAGGCTCGCCGAGTGGTCGGGCCAGGGCCAGGAGTGGACGCTGACGGCGGAGGCGGAACGGCCGTGGGACCAGCGGTGGCCGTCGCCCGCCGGGATGTTCTGGTCCTGGGAGGCGGACACGCCGTGGGGCAACGAGACCGTCACCGGTGAGCGCTTCCTCACCACCAACCCGCTCCCCGCCGACGAGAAGGAGCTGCGGCGCGTGCTCCGGGGCGCCCTGCGGGACGCCTGGACGATCCATCTCGTCGTGCACGAGGCGATGACGCCCGACGAGCGGGGCCGGCGGTCGCTGGTGCCGCTGCTGCCGCCCGGCCTGCACCACCGGGTCATCGAGCACCGCGCGGCCCCGCACCAGCTGCGCACCGTGAACTGGGCCCTCAAGGAGTCCGGGGTGGAGGTGCCGCGCGGCGGGGCGCTGGTGCTGCCCGGCATCCCCGCTCCGGCCGACTACGACGCCGCCGACCACTCGGTGCGCAGCGTGTTCCTGGACGGGACGCATCCCACCGAGCTGCTGGACGCGGTACGGCGCTTCGCGGCGCTGCCCAGGCCGCTGCCGGAGGACGCCGACGCCGCGCTCACCGCGCTGCGGGAGGAGTGGCAGCTGCTGACCCCGGAGGAGGAGCTCGCCCGGGAACGCAAGCTCGTGGTGATGTACAAGGAGGCGCTGGAGGCGATGACGGAGTCCCGGGACCTGTACCGGGAGGCCGCCGAGCACGCCCACGAGGCGCTGGCCGCGTACCGCGAGGCGGCCGCCGAGGCCGTGGAACCGCGGCAGGCGCCGGCCAGGAAGAGCGGCTCGCCGTTCCAGCAGCTGGGCCGGACCCTGGAGCGGTTCAGGGAGACGACCAAGAGCCTGCGCCCGTTGGCGCCGGCCGCGCCCGCGGCCCGGGTCGAGCCGTCGGAACACGACCGTCCGGCAGGCGCCGGGGGCGCCACGGGCGGTGACGCGCCCGAGGGGACCGGCCGGTAGGCGTTCCTCCGGGGCCCGCCGGGCGTCCGGGGCCGAATTCCCTCGTACCGGGACGTGTCACTCGCCCCACTCTGGATACGCGGTCCCCACGGCACCACGGACCGCCCCGGAAGGGACCAGGACATGGGCAGTGAGCACGGCCCCCGGTCGTCGCCCCACCGAAGCGACACGACGCTGCGCGTCAACGGCAAGCCGCACACCCTCACCGTCGACCACCGGCGCGTGCTGCTGGACGTCCTGCGGGAGGATCTGGACCTCACCGGGGCGAAGAAGGGCTGCGACCACGGTCAGTGCGGCGCGTGCACGGTCCTCGTGGACGGGCGGCGCGTCAACAGCTGTCTGCTGCTCGCCGTCGCCCTGGACGGCAGCGACGTGACGACCGTCGAAGGCCTGTCCGCCGACGGCGAGGACCCGCATCCGCTGCAGCAGGCCTTCCTGGAACGCGACGCCTTCCAGTGCGGGTACTGCACGCCGGGGCAGATCTGCTCCGCGGTGGGCGCGCTCGCCGAGGCCGAGTCGGGCCACCCCTCGCACGTCACGGACCCGGCGGCGCCCTCCGGACGGCCCGTCGCGCTGGACCGGGACGAGATCCGCGAGCGGCTGAGCGGCAATCTGTGCCGCTGCGGCGCGTATCCGCGCATCGTGGACGCGGTCGAGGACGTGACCGGGGCGGGCGGCACATGACCGGGCCTGCGGTCCGGGGCCGCGACCGGGGCAACCAGAGGACGTGATCCGTGGAAACCTTCGCCTACGTACGGGCCGGCAGCCTCGCGGAGGCCGCCGCAGCCTTCGCCGCGCACCCGGGCGCACGCTATCTGGGCGGCGGCACCAACCTCGTCGACCTGATGAAGCTCGGCGTGGAACGGCCCACCGCCCTCGTCGACGTCACCCGGCTCCCGCTGAACGAGGTGACGGAGCTGCCGGACGGGTCGCTGCGCGTCGGCGCCCTGGTCCGCAACAGCGACCTCGCGGCCCACCCGGGCGTCCGGGACCGCTATCCCGTCCTCTCCCAGGCGGTGCTCGCGGGCGCCTCGGGTCAGCTGCGCAACGCCGCCACGACCGGCGGGAACCTGCTCCAGCGCACCCGCTGCCCCTACTTCCAGGACGTCTCCAAGCCCTGCAACAAACGGGAGCCGGGCAGCGGCTGCGCCGCGCGGGACGGCGTGCACCGCGACCACGCGGTGCTCGGACAGTCCGACCACTGCATCGCCACCCACCCCTCGGACATGGCGGTGGCGCTGGCCGCGCTGGACGCCGAGGTCGAGCTGTACGGCACGGCGGGCGTGCGCCGGGTGCCGGCGGCCGGGTTCCACCGGCTGCCCGGGGACGAGCCGGAACGGGACACCGTGATCGAACCCGGCGAGCTCGTCACCGCCGTCCTGCTGCCCGCCGCCGCGGCCGGGCTGCCGTCCGCGTACCGCAAGGCCCGCGACCGGGCGTCGTACGCCTTCGCGCTGGCCTCCGTCGGCGTGGTCCTCGAGGTCGCCGACGGGGTCGTCGCCGATGTGCGGATCGCCTTCGGGGCGCTGGCCCACCGCCCGTGGCGGGCCCGGCGGGCGGAGGAGGCGCTGCTGGGCGCGGCCCCCACCCGGGCCGCCTTCGAACACGCCGCCGAGCTGGAGCTGTCCGAGGCCAGACCGCTGCGCGACAACGCGTACAAGGTGCCGCTGGCCCGCAACCTCGCC
Organism: Streptomyces sp. 3330; assembly: GCF_031456635.1. Classification (NCBI taxonomy): domain Bacteria; kingdom Bacillati; phylum Actinomycetota; class Actinomycetes; order Kitasatosporales; family Streptomycetaceae; genus Streptomyces; species Streptomyces sp. 3330. Next base: position 171,244 of record NZ_JAVDVA010000006.1, on the reverse strand, counting down.
GTCGACGTCCTGACGCGACTGGTGCCGCACGAGGAGGACTCATGACCGCCGTGGGCGCTCCCGCCGAGCGCAGGGAGGGCCGGGAGAAGGTCACCGGGACCGCCCGTTACGCCGCCGAACACCACCTCCCCGGGCGGCTGTTCGCCCGTCCCGTCCCGGCGCCGGTCGCGCGGGGGCGGGTGACCGAGGTCGACGACGGCGCGGCGCTGGCGCAGCCCGGTGTCGTCGCCGTGCTCACCCATCGCAACGCGCCCCGCCTGGCCTCGGCGGACGACGCCACCCTCGCCGTGCTGCAGAGCCCCGAGGTGCCGAACCGGGGCTGGTTCGTGGCCCTGGTGGTGGCCGAGAGCCCGGAGGCCGCCCGGGCCGGCGCGGCCGCCGTGCGGGTCGTCTGCGCCGAGGAGAAGCCCGACGTCATGCTCACCGGGACGCACCCGCAGGCGTACGTCCCCGAGAAGATCAACGGGACGTTCCCGGGCGTACGGGAATGGGGGCACCCCGACGACGCGTTCGCCGACGCGGACGTGCGGGTCGACGTCGGCTACCGGGTGCCGCCCCTGCACAACCACCCCATGGAGCCGCACGCCAGCACCGCGCACTGGGACGGGGAACGGCTCACGGTGCACACTTCCAGCCAGGGCAGCACGGTGGTGCGCGCCGTGCTCGGCGCGATGTTCGGGCTGGCCGACGAGCGGATCACGGTCGTCGCCGAGCATGTCGGCGGCGGTTTCGGGTCCAAGGGCACGCCCCGGCCGGACGTGGTGCTCGCCGCGCTGGCCACCTGGCACACCGGCCGGCCGGTCACCGTGGTCCTGCCCCGCCGCATGCTTCCCACCACCGTCGGCCACCGGGCGTCCACCCTGCACCGGCTGCGCCTGGGCGCGGACTCCGTCGGCCGGCTGACCTCGCTCGTGCACGAGGTGACCACCTACACGTCACGGATCAAGGAGTTCGTCGAGTACGCGGGCATCCCGTCCCGCGTCATGTACGCCGCCCCGAACCTGCGCAGCCTGCATCGCGTGGTCCGGCTCGACGTGCCCACGCCGTCGTGGATGCGCGCTCCCGGCGAGGCGCCGGGCATGTACGCCCTGGAGTCGGCGATGGACGAGCTGGCCGAGGCGGTCGGGACGGACCCGGTCGAGCTGCGGATCCGCAACGAGCCGGCGACCGAACCGGACAGCGGCAAGCCGTTCAGCAGCCGGCACCTGGTCGAATGCCTGCGCGAGGGCGCCCGCCGGTTCGGGTGGTCCGACCGGGATCCCCGGCCCCGGTCGCGCGCCGCAGGCCCGCTGCTGCTCGGGACCGGCGTGGCCGCCGCCACGTACCCGGTGCAGGTGTATCCGTCGAGGGCGGCCGTGCGGGCCCTGCCGGACGGTTCCTTCCTCGTCGAGGTGAACGCGGCGGACATCGGCACCGGCGCCCGCACGGTCCTCGCGCAGGTCGCCGCGGACGCCCTGCGGACGCCGCTGGAGCGGGTGCGGATCCGGGTGGGCAGCAGTGATCTGCCCGCGGCTCCGCTGGCGGGCGGTTCCTCGGGCACCGCCTCCTGGGGCTGGGCGGTGCACGACGCCTGCGCGCAGCTCGCCGCGCGGCTGGCGGAACGTCAGGGTCCGCTGCCCGAGGAGGGCTTGGCGGAGCACGCCGACACCAAGGGGGCGGCCGACGCCGAAAGTCCCTTCGCACGGCACGCGTTCGGGGCGCACTTCGCGGAGGTCGCCGTGGACACGGTGACCGGCGAGGTACGGGTGCGCCGGCTGCTCGGCGTGTACGCGGCCGGACGCATCCTCAACCCCCGTACCGCGCGCTCCCAGTTCGTCGGCGGGATGACCATGGGCCTGGGCATGGCGCTGACCGAGGGCAGCACCCTCGACGCCGCCTTCGGCGACTTCGCCGAGTCGGATCTCGCGGCCTATCACGTGCCCGCGCACGCCGACGTCCCGGACATCGAGGCGCACTGGATCGACGAGGACGATCCGCATCTCAACCCCGTGGGAGGGAAGGGGATCGGCGAGATCGGCATCGTGGGCACGGCGGCGGCCATCGGCAACGCCGTGCACCACGCCACCGGCGTCCGCTTCCGCGAACCGCCGCTCACGCCCGACCGGGTGCTGACGGGCCTGCTGGAGGCCCCTCAGCACCCGATGCCCGGCTAACCGTCGCCGGGCGGGCGGGACGTCAGTCCGCCGTGCTCGGCGCCACGGGCGTCCGCCGTCCGTCCAGCAGGCTCACGAGGAGCGCCAGCAGGGCCGTCAGCGCCGCGGCGGCGGCCACCGGGGCGGCGAGCCAGGCCGGGGCGAGGGCGGCCTCCGTGAACCCGGACAGTCCCGTCGTCCCGGCGCGCCGGGCGAGGAGTTGGGCGCCGGCCAGCGCCGTCGGCACCAGAACGGCCGCCAGGAGCAGCGCCGGACCGGGGCCGCGGGTCAGCAGCAGGGCCAGCAGCAGGCAGATCGCGGTCGCCGCGCACAGGGCCGCCAGGAGGCCCGGCGGGACGCCGTCGTGGTGCACGGGGACGTGTGCGGCGCCGCACAGGGCCAGCGCCAGGGCCGCGGCCCGTCCCGGCCACGGCACGACCGCTCCGGGCCGGTCCGGCGCCGTGCGCGGCGGCTGGGGAGGCGGCTGCGCCGACGCCGGTGCCGTGGGCCGGAGTTCGGCGCCGGCCGGGTCCGCGGGGGACGGCGCGGGCGGCCCGTCACCCGGCGGCGCCGCCGGGTGCTCCGCCAGGCCGGCCCGCCGGCGCGCGAGCCGCTCGACGAGTTCCACGACCTCCTCGACCGGCCGGTGGGTGGCAGCTGTGCGGACCGCCTCCTCGCCGCAGTGCGGTGCGAGGGGAGCGCGGTGCAGCAGCGCCATGAGCAGGGTGACCTCCTCCACGGAGCGGCTCTCGGCCGCGGCGCGGATCATGTGACCGGCGTGGTCGGCGTCGTGCGGCGGCCGGGACAGCACGTCCACCAGCCGGGGCACGTCCTCCAGGGGCCGGTCGGTGCCGACCACGCGCAGCACGCCGGCCGCCGCGTCCCCGCCCCCCTCGGACTGTTCGAGCAGGGTGACGAGCCGGGCGACGTCCTCCAGCGGCCGGTGGGCCGCCGCGGCGTGGAGGAGACCGTCGACGGGGTCGGGGTACGCGGGGCCGGTCCCGCCCGGCGGGCCGGCGTCCGGTTGGTGGACGGGGGCGGCCGGCGGCATCGGGGGCGGTGTGGTGGGGGCTGCGGCGGAAGCGGCGGCGAGGGGTGGGACGGAACGGTCCGTGACGGGCCGTGTGGAGCGGGTGATCATGCTGAGCTCTCTCTGGAGGGTGCGGTCGCCTCTGCACCCCCGAGATGCGACACGCGACGTGACCCTGCCCATTACAGGGGCCGTCCGGCGCACCGCGCCACTCGGACGCGGCAGCCGTGTGAGCCTCGTCCGATGCGGTAATCCCGCGGGAATGGGGAATCCGTGAACCGAAAGCGGGGAATTCGAGTAGGAGCAGACGCCGCGCGACGGACCATTCGGGAGGGCCCGTGGATGCGCCAACCACGCTCGTCGTCGTCGCGGTGCTGGCCGCCGCGGCGCTCTTCGCCGTGGCCGCCACCGTGCTCGTGCGTCTGGTCCGCGCCCGCCGCGGCCTGAGACGAGCAGGGCTTCCCACCGGACCGCGCTGGGTGTTCTGGGGAGCGGTCCTGTACTTCGTGCTTCCCACCGACGTACTGCCGGACCCCGTCTACCTCGACGACATCGGCGTCCTCCTGCTCGCCCTGCGTTCCCTGCGCCGCACCCCCGGCGGCGCGCCCGAGCGCCTCCCCGACTGACCGTCCGGGAAGAGGTTTTCACCCCTGCTCGACCCGATCTCCCCTGCTCCGCGCCCTGTTCGGCGCCCGACCGCGCGGTGATCACGGAGAGTAAGGAAACCAACCACCCGTTCGATTCGTATAAGTGACTGAAGGACGCACCTATCCAGCACCACGCAGCGGGCCCGAGTGACGTCGCACAGCGGCACCGCTTGATCGAAGCAGTACCGACGAGGGAGAGACGATGCAACCGTTCACGCTCAACTACGCGCGCCCTGCGGCCGAGTTGGAGTTCAGCACTCCGTACGCCTACGACCCCGGAATGCAGTTGAACGTCACTCTCGACGGCCGGATCGCCGCTCGTGACCACGCCCTCCTGAGAGAACTCGGCACCACGACCTCGACGGCGGGCTCCAAGACCCACTTCGACGACTGAACACGGGCCGACGAAAATGACCGTGCTCATCCTTACCTGTGAAGAGGACGTCACGGCGGACATGGTGGTCGTGCACCTGAACGCCGCGAGCGTCCCCGTCGTCCGGCTGGACCCGGCCGACCTGACCCACTCCGTCGCGCTCTCCGGGGAGTACGTGCACGGGGCCTTCCGGGGCCACCTGTCGTCCGCCGGACGGCTGGTGAGCCTCGACGGGCTGCGGTCGGTCTGGGTCCGGCGGCCGGGCGCGGCGGCGGCCCGGGCGGCCCAGCCGTCCGCGTGGCTCACGGAGGAGGCCTCACAGGCGCTGTACGGCATGCTCCGCGGTACCGGGGCACGCTGGATGAACCACCCGGACGCGTCCCGGCGCGCCCGGCACAAGCCGTGGCAGCTGCGGCTCGCGCAACTCAGCGGGCTTCCCGTCCCGGCCACGATCGTCACCACGTTCCCGCAGGCCGCCCGCGAGTTCGCGGACCGCTACCCGGATCTGGTGGTCAAGCCGGTGTCCGGGGCGCACCCCCAGGACCCGCCCCGGGCGGTGCCCACCACCCGGGTCCCGCCGGGCGCGGACTTCGCCGCCGTCGCCTACGGTCCGACCCTGCTCCAGCGCCGGGTGGCCAAGCGGGCCGACATCCGGCTGACCGCGGTCGGCGACCGTATCCTGGCCGCCCGCAAGGAGACGGCCCCCGGCGGCGACCCCGACGTGGTGGACGTGCGCTACTCCCCCTCGGCCGGGCCGTGGCGTCCCGTCGACGTCCCGCCACGCCTCGCCGAGGCCGTGCGCAGATATCTGAGGGAGGCGGAACTGGCCTACGGCGCCTTCGACTTCGCGGAGGACGCCGACGGGACGTGGTGGTTCCTGGAGTGCAACCAGTCGGGCCAGTTCGGCTTCGTGGAGGTGGACACCGGGCAGCCGATCGCCCGCACCATCGCGGAGTGGCTGGCCGCGGAGCCCCCGGAGCGCGACGCCCGGCAGGCCGACCGGTGCGGCTCCGCCGCCTCGTGACCCGCCCGGGCGCGGCGGGCGCCGCCGGGGCGCACCGCCGCGCGGGATCCGGCTCGGGGCCGCCCTCAGACGGCCAGGGACAGCCCGCTCTCCGGGTCGCGGGCCGGCACCGCCGCCGCGGACTCGAGCAGGGCGTCCGCCGCGGCGAGCGCCTCCCGGACGTCGGGCGTGTCCATCAGCACGCACAAGGTGTACGTCACGTCCTGTAGTTCACGAGCCGTCTGCGGGTTGTCCCACTCCGCCTGAGCGATCCTCAGCGTCGCGTAGCGGGTCAGCAGCGTCCTGGCGACCTTCGGGTCCGGAACGATCACGAGCGCCCCTCTCTCCTGTTTGCGCTGCGTGTGCCCGGACCCGGCCGAATCATGCACGGCGGGCGGGAATGTCACCCGCCGGTGTCACGATCCGGCCATCCGCGCTCAGGCGACCTGGCCGCTGTGCAGCTCGGTGTACGCGCCGCCCCGGCGCAGGAGCTCCTCGTGCGTACCGGTCTCCAGGATCCGCCCCTCCCCCATCACCACGATCCGGTCCGCGCCGCGCACGGTGGACAGCCGGTGCGCCACCACGAAGGTGGTGCGGCCGCGCAGCAGCCGGGCGAGGGCCTGCTGGACGAGCGCCTCGGAGCGGGTGTCCAGCGCGGACGTCGCCTCGTCCAGGACCAGCACCTTCGGGTCCCGGATGAGGGCGCGGGCGATGGCGAGCCGCTGCTTCTGCCCGCCCGACAGCCGTGCCCCGCGCTCCCCGACAAGGGTGTGCAGGCCCTCCGGGAGCCGGTCGACGAACTCCAGCGCGTTGGCGTCGCGCAGGGCCGCGCGGACGGTCTCCTCGTCGCTCTCGTCCTCCATGCCGTAGGCGACGTTCTCGAGGATCGTGCCGTCGAAGAGGATCGACTCCTGCGGCACCACCGACACGAACCTGCGGTAGGTGCGCAGGTCCAGGCTGTTCATGTCGGTCCCGTCGAGCAGCACCCGGCCCGAGGTCGGCCGGATGAAACCGATGACGAGGCTCAGCACCGTGGACTTGCCCGCGCCGGACGCCCCCACGAGGGCGACCGTCTCCCCGGGGGTGACCGAGAGGGTGAAGTCGCGCACCGCCGTGCTGCCGCCGTCGTAGGCGTAGCCGACGTCCTCGAAGGTCACGGAGCCGTGCAGCGCGCTGAGTTCCGACTTGCCCTCGTTGTCCTCCAGTTCGGGCGCCTGGAGGACCTCGCCGACCGAACGCACCGACTCCAGGCCCTTGGTGATGACCGGGGCCAGTCCGGTCAGGGTGGTGGTGGAGTTGGTCAGGGTGGTCAGGAAGGCGCTCAGCATGACGACGTCACCGGCGGTGACGCCCCAGACGCCGTAGTACGAGATCAGCGCCGCGCCGGTGAGGACGAGCACCCCGATCACGTTGAGCAGCACCCAGGCCAGCGAGCCGAAGCGGCCGTTGAGCAGGTCCAGGCGCATGCCGGAGGTGAGCAGCCGGCTCAGGGTGCCGTCCATGCGGCGCAGCGCCTTGCCCTCGAGCCCGTGGGCGCGGGTGACCGGGATCAGGCGGGTCATCTCGGTGACGCGCGAGGACAGGGTCTCCACCTCGTGCCGGAAGTCCTCGTTGTGGCTGCGCAGCCGGGCCCTGAGGCGGTCCACGAGGAGGGCGGCGACGGGCACGACGACGAGGAAGACGGGCACGAACTCGGGGGTGCGCACGGCGATGATGACGAGTCCGCCGGTGAGCACGGTCAGCGCGCCGAGCCCCTGCTCGGCGGTCTGCTGCACCATCTGCTCCACGGTCTCCACGTCCCGCACCACCTTGGCCTGGAGCACGCCGGCGCTGACCCGGGAGTGGTAGCCGATGGACAGCTGCTGCATTCGGGTGCACAGCGCGGAACGCAAGGTGGTGCCCATGCGGCGGACGCTGCCGTAGAGCAGCCGCACGTAGAGGAGGTGCAGGGGGTAGTTGACCAGCAGGATGAACAGGATGACGCCGGTGCTCGTCCAGAGTCTGCCGATCGGCTGGTGCTGGACGACGGTGTCGATGAGGGACGCGGTGATCAGCGGCAGCAGCCACACCGGGCTGTGCTTGACCGTGAACACGCCGACCGCGCCGGCGAGGCTGCGCCGGTCGGCGCGCAGGAGGTAGGCGAGGGTGCGGATCGGGTGCTCGCCCCGGTAACGGTGGTCGAGCGGTCTTTCGTACGACGACGCCATGGACGGCGGTCCTCCTGGTGGTCGTGTCAGACGACGGCGTCCAGCTCGGCGAGTTCGGCGGCGGTGAGGACGAGGTCCGTCGCGGCGAGGGAGTCGAGGATCGTCTCCGGGCGGCTCGCGCCGGGGATGGGCACCACCACCGGTGACCTGGCGAGCATCCAGGCCAGGCAGACCCGTTGCGGGCTGACCCCGTGGGCCTCGGCCACATGCGCGAACGGGGCGTAGGAGGAGCCCAGTTCACGGGCCCGGGAGATGCCGCCGAGCGGGCTCCAGGGCAGGAAGGCGATGCCGAGCTCGTCGCACAGGCGCAGTTCGGGCTCGCTGGAGCGGAAGGCCGGGGAGAACTGGTTCTGCACGGCGACCAGGCGCCCGCCGAGGATGTCGTTCGCCTGTCCGATCTGCTCGGGGTTCGCGTTGGAGACGCCGACGGCGCGGATCTTGCCCTCGTCCAGCAGCTCCCGTACCGCGCCGACGGACTCCTCGTAGGGGATCCGCGGGTCGGGGCGGTGGAACTGGTACAGGCCGATGGCCTCCACGCCGAGCCGGCGCAGCGAGGCCTCGCAGGCCGTCCTGAGGTGCCCGGGGCTGCCGTCCAGGGTCCAACTGCCGTCGCCGGGGCGCAGATGGCCGCCCTTGGTGGCGACCAGGACGTCCCGTCCGAGGTCGTGGCGGGCGAGGGCCCTGGCGATCAGGGTCTCGTTGTGGCCGACCTCGTCGGCGTGGAGGTGGTAGGCGTCGGCGGTGTCGATCAGGGTGACCCCGGCGTCCAGCGCGGCGTGGATCGTGGCGAGGGACCGTGCCTCGTCCGGGCGTCCTTCGATCGACAGGGGCATGGCGCCGAGGCCGATCGCGCTGACGTCCAGGTCACCGATACGGCGGGTCTGCATGGGCTCGCGACCTCTTTCGGATGCGGGCGGGCAGGGGTGAGTCCGGTGCACCGGGAGGTGATCGCGGTGCACCGGACGTCCTCCAGCCTGGCCCCGCCGTCGGCCGCGGGTCCAATGGAGATAAGCGAACGCATTCAGCACCGGGGCCGCTGAATCGCGCAGGCGCGGGTCAGGAGCGGCCCGCCAGGTACTCCGTCACACCCGGCGCCTGGTGCGCGTCCTCCAGGCCCACCAGGCCGCCGACCGCCTTCGCGTCCGGCTTGAGGACGTAGGTCGACAGGGCGGCGGGCCGGGACACGTCGGAGAAGTTCTGCGGGGAGCCGAGTCCGGTGTCGACGCTCTTCTGCCCGCGGTGCGCCTTCACCACGTCCTCCCGGGCGAGGCTGCCGGCCGCACAGGCCTTCTTCAGGTCGGCGCCCAGCAGTTGGGCGGCGTTGTACCCGGACAGCACCCCGGAGTCCACCGGGGAGGCCGGGTACTTCTTCCCGTACGCCGTCACCATCTTCTGCACGCCGGGCAGGTCCGCGCTGACGGCGGGCGCCGCGCTGACCACGCTCAGCATGCCCAGCAGGGCGGGAGCCGCGGGCGTCTTTAGCAGCTGCGGCGCGTAGCCGGGGGCGCTGCTGACGACGGGCACCTTCAGCCCGCGGGAGGCCGCGACGCCGACCAGCGACGCCGTCTGGGCCGGGCCCGCGCTGATCAGGACGGCCTTCACGCCCGCCTTGCTCAACGCCGACACCTGGGCGGTCAGGTCGGTGTCCGTCGCCTTGATCTTCTGCGGGACGATCTTCAGGCCGGCCTTCTCGGCCGCCCAGGTCGAGCCCTCCAGGGCGTTGGCGCCGTAGTCGCCCTCGAAGTAGACGTGTCCGACGGAGTCGCCCTTGGCGAGGCCCTTGGTGCGGGTGAGGAAGTCGACGGCCGTGATCATGTCGATGTCGTAGGTGGTGCCCATGACCTGGACGGAGTCCTTGCCGAGCAGCGAGGCGGCCCAGGCCTGCGGGAAGGTGAGCAGGTGGTCGTTCTCGATGTCGTCGAGCAGGGCCGCGACCACCGGGGACCCGATGACCTGCGGCAGCGCGACCACGTCCGGGGAGAGGTCGGCGTACGCGGTGACGGCCTTCTGCACGTCGTAGCCGTGGTCCTTGACGACGATCTCGACCTTGCGGTCGCAGATGCCGCCGGCGGCGTTGGTCTCGTCGGCCCACATCTGCTGGGCCTGCACGATGCTCTTGCCGAGGGTGGCGTAGGGGCCGGTCAGGTCGGTGAGGGCGCCGAGTCTGATGGTCTTCTCGGTCACTCCGGGGCCGGACTTGACACCGTCGGCGCTGTCGGAGCCGCTGTCGCCGTCCGCCTTGGAGCTGCAGCCGGTGGCCGCGACGAGCAGGGCCGCGAGGGCGGCGGCGAGAAGGGTTCCGGGGAGGCGGTGGGTGTGGTGCGTGCGGTTCACGGGGTGGGCTCCTTGGTTCGGACGGCGGAGGCGGAGGGACGGGTGGCGGGCGCCGCGGCCGGGGAGGCGGGGCGCAGACGGGTGCGCAGGCGGCGGGTGACGCCGCTCAGTCCGTCGGGGGCGTACAGCAGGACCAGGACGATCGCCGCGCCGTAGAGGTAGCGGGCGGCCTCGGTCGGGCCCACTCCGCCGTCGGCGGTGCCGGGGGCGGTCACCAGCGGCAGCTGGTCGGCGTAACGGGTCATCAGCAGGGGCAGCGCGGTGACGAAGACGGCGCCCGCGGCGGCCCCGGCCACCGAGCCGAGCCCGCCGATCACGATCATCGCCAGGTAGTCGACCGAGAGCGCCAGGCCGAAGTAGTCGGGGACGACCCGGCGGAAGGCCAGCGCCAGCAGCACCCCCGCGAGGCCCGCGTACATCGACGACACCACGAAGGCCGCCGAGCGGTGGCGGGCGACGTCGACGCCCATCACCGCGGCCGCGGTCTCGCTGTCGCGCAGGGCCGCGAGGGCCCGCCCCGGACGTCCGCGCAGCAGGCCGCGCGCGGTCCACCAGGTGACGGCCAGGAGAGCGAGGCCGAGGAACCACAGCCGTTCCTCGGCGCCGAACGGCACACCGAGGACGACGAGTCCGGGGTCGTCGTCGGTGAAGGAGAACCCGCCGATGCTCAGCGGCGGCACGGAGCGGCCGTTGAACCCGCCGGTGACGGTGTCGGCGGTGAGCAGCACGTGGTGGCCCAGGAAGACCAGGGCGAGCGTGGCGACGCCCAGGTAGATGCCGCGCACCCGCCCGGCGACGGGACTGAACAGTCCGCCCGCCGCCCCGGCGAGCAGCACCGCGAGGACCGCGGCGAGCGCGCTCGGGAGTCCGGGGCCGGGTTCCCCGGCCAGCCAGGTGTAGCCGTAGGCGCCCACCGCGAGGAAGAAGGCGTGGCCCAGGGAGAGCTGGCCGGCGGTGCCGGTGAGCAGGCCGAGGCCGACGGCGCCGATGGCGGCGGCCATCGAGAACAGGCCGATGCGCAGCCAGAAGGCGTCCAGGTAGAAGGGCGGCGCGCACAGCAGGAGCGCTGCCAGGAGCACGACGGCGCCCTTGGGGATCCGCTCAGACACGAGCCGCTCCCTTCGCGCCGAAGAGTCCGGTGGGCCGCACCAGCAGGACGGCGACCATGACGGCGTACGGGGCGACGTCGCCGAACCCCTCGCCCAGCACGTGCAGTTCGGACTGGTAGCCGGCCGCCAGGGCCTCGGTGAGGCCGATCAGCAGGCTGCCGGCCAGGGCGCCCGGCGGCGAGGTCAGGCCGCCGAGGATCGCCGCGGGGAAGGCCTTGAGGGCGATCTGACCGGTGGCCCGTTCCAGCCCGGGGGCGGGGAACGCGGCGAGGAACACGGCGGCCAGGGCGGCCAGCGCGCCCGCCAGGCACCAGGCGAGCATCCGCACCCGGCTCAGCCGTATGCCCATCAGGGCGGCGGCCTCGGTGTCCTCCGCCGCGGCCCGCAGGGAGAGTCCCCAGGAGGTGAAGCGGAAGAGGGCGAAGACGGCGCCGATGGCGATGGCGGAGACGGCGATCGCCGCGAGCCGGCTGTCCGCGACGGTCACCGAGCCCAGGCGGGTGACGGAATCGCCCCACGGGTCGCCGAGGGTCAGCAGGTCGCCGCCGATGCGCCGGGAGAGGTCGGTGAGCAGCACGATGTCGACACCGATGGTGACGATGGTCTGCACATGGGCGGCCTTCGGATCGGGGTCTCCGCGCTGCAGCAGCAGCCGGTCGAGGGCCCCGGCGAGCGCGGCGGTCGCGAGGACGGCCACCGCGAGGGCGCCGGCGAAACCGAGGTCGTCGTGGAGGACGGCGACGAGGTAGCCGCCGAACAGCAGCAGCGATCCGTGGGCGAAGTTGAGCACCCCCGACGCCTTGAAGATGACGACGAAGCCGAGCGCGACCAGGGCGTAGACCGCGCCGAGTGCGAGCCCGGTGAGGATGCTGTCGAGGAAGGCGGTCATGCGGGGTCCCCTTCGGAGTCGGTTTCCTCTTCGAGGGCGGTGTCCTGCGCGGGGGTGTCGTCCCCGGGCGTGCCGAGGTAGGCGCGCAGCACTTCGGGATGGCGGCGGACCTCGTCGGGGCTGCCGTGGGCGATGCAGCGGCCGAAATCGAGCACCGTGACCTCGTCGGCCAGCCGCATCACGAGGCCCATGTCGTGCTCCACCAGCAGCACGGACAGGCCGAGTTCCGCGCGGACGGTGTGGATCACCTCGACCGTCCGGGAGCGTTCGGCGCCGTTCATGCCGGCGACGGGCTCGTCGAGCAGCAGGACGCGCGGTTCGAGACACAGCGCCCGGGCGAGCTCCACGCGCTTGCGGTCGCCGTACGACAGCAGGGCGACGGGCGTGTCGAAGCGGCCCGCCAGTCCGGTGAGTTCGGCGATCTCCCGGGCCCGGCCGAGGTGGGCGCGCTGTTCGCGCACCGCCCGGGGCAGGCGCAGGGCGGTGGCGGCGAAGCCCGAGCGGGAGAGGACGTGCCGGCCGAGCATGAGGTTGTCGGCGACGGTGCCCTCGGTGGTGACGATGTTCTGGAAGGTGCGGGCCACGCCGAGGGCGGCGATCCGGTGCGGCGCGAGACCGGTGAGGCTCTCGTCGCCGAGCCGGACCTCTCCGGACACCGGGCGGTACAGCCCCGACAGGACGTTGAAGCAGGTGGACTTCCCTGCGCCGTTGGGGCCGATCAGGGCGTGCACCGACCCCGGGGCCACGGTGAACGACACCGTGTCCAGGGCGGTCAGCCCGGCGAAGCGCACCGTCACGTCCCGGACCCGGAGTTCGGGGGGCGCCGCCGCGAGGCGGCCGGGGGCGGTGGCGGTGGTGGGGCGCAGGCTCACGCGGCCCCCTGGTCGCCGGCGTCGTCACCGAGGTACAGGCGCCGTACGGCGTCCGTGCTCGCGAGGTCGTCGGCCGGGCCGGACAGCCGGACCTCGCCCACTTCCAGGACGTAGGCGTGGTCGGCGAGGGACAGCGCCATGCCCGCGTTCTGTTCGACCAGCAGGACGGCCGTGCCCTGGGCGTTGATCTCACGGATCACCTCGGCGATCCGGAACACCATGCGCGGGGCCAGGCCGAGGGACGGCTCGTCGAGCAGGAGCAGCCGCGGCGCGGCCATCAGCGCCCGGCCGATGGCCAGCATCTGCTGCTCTCCCCCGGACAGCAGACCGGCCGCCTGGCGACCACGCTCGGCGAGCACCGGGAACAGCGTGTACACGCGGTCGCGGGCCTCCCGGACCTGCTCGGGCGCCCGTCGGCCGAGGCCGAGGCCGCCGGTGCGGAGGTTCTCCTCCACGGTCAGGCCGGCGAAGACCCGGCGGCCCTCCGGGACCTGGACGACGCCGGCCCGCACCGCCGCCACCGGGTCACGTCCGTCCAGGACCGTGTCGCCGTAGCGGAGGAGGCCGGCCGTGACGGTGCCGCGGTGCAGGCGCAGGGTGCCCGACACCGCCCGCAGCAGCGTGGACTTGCCGGCGCCGTTGGCGCCCAGCAGCGCCACGACCGCGCCGTGCGGGACGGTCAGGGACACGGAGCGCAGGGCTGACAAGGCCCGCCCGTACGTCACGTCGAGACCCTCGACGTGCAGCGCGGGCTGCTCCTGCGGGGGTACTCCGGGCATCGCGGCTCCTCGGGTCCGTGCCGGCGGGCACGGAGTTTCGGGGGAAGGGGAGCTCACGACAACACGACGGAGGAGGAGTGGTACAGGCACGGACCCGGGGTCGCTGCGCCACCCCAACGGGAGGTCGGCGGGGTTGTGCGGGTGCCCAGGCCGACGACCCGCGCACAGCCGCGCGACCGTGACCCGGGTGGCCAGAGGGCATGCCGGGGCTCAGGGGAGAGGAGGGACGCGGTCGTCCCGGGGCGCGGGGGCGGTGGGCGCCGGGACGGACGCACCCCGGTCGTTCCGGCGACGGTCCGGGACCGTCCGGGGACGCGGAACGCAGACATCTGCGGCAGGGCGGGGCCTCGGGGTGAGGCGAGGGCGCCCGGGGGCCAGGGGTCCCGGCGGGTGGGCGAGGGCAGGTGTTCAGGTGCGCCGGCCGAGGACGCCCCCGTGGCCGGGGGTCCGGGGCGGCACGGAAGTGCCGGCGTGTCGCCGACACGCCCGGGGAACCGGCCCGCCGTCCGCTGTCGGCCGGCGGCCCGTGCCGACCGCGCGGGCAGCACCGGCGGCGCGGGCGACGCGGACCCGGAGGGCGCGGGCGACGCGGACCCGAAGGGCGCGGGCGACGCGGACCCGAAGGGCGCGGGCGGCGCGGACCCGGAGGGCGCGGGCGGCGCGGACCATGCGAAAGGCACGGGCAGCGCGGGCAGCGCGGACCCGAAGGGCGCGGGCAGCGCGGGGAGCACGGACCCGAAGCTCGACACGGACGACGCAGACGCGCGGACGGCGCGGACGGCGCGGACGGCGGGGCGGGGCCAGGGGCCCCGCGGTCAGCGGGGGCGCCCAGGGCCCGCGGGCCGCGGGCCGCACCCGCCGGCCGCCGCCGACGGGGACGGCGTCACTTCGCGCGTCGTGCCGTGCTCGTGCGGCCGTCGGGCCACAGGCGTGGCTTCCTCTTCGCCGCGATGTCCTCGATCCAGCCGGTCGCGAGGATCATCGCTCCGATGAGCGGCCAGACCAGCACGAACATCCACAGCATGTACGTGGAGTCGAGGGCGTCCGTGAAGCTCGGGTTCCCCATGAAGGGGAGGCCGTACGCCAGGTCGATGATCGGGACGGTGGCCATGATCAGCAGGTTGTGCCACAGGTAGATCGTGACGGCACGGTTGTTGGAGAGCGTGATCAGCCTGTCCCAGCGGGCCAGTCCGCGAGGGAGTTCCTGCCACGAGGGCGAGTACTGGAGCAGGATCACCACGAACCCGAAGGACCAGGCGGCCTGGGCCAGCGGGATGTCGTTGAGGTCCCAGCCGTCCGGACCCAGGTGACCCGAGGCCCACCACAGGCCGAAGGCCATCACGAGGACCGAGCCGGAGACCGCCGCGTAGCGGGGTATCCGCGCGAGCAGCCCCTCCTGGTGGGCGAAGCCCAGCACCCAGCAGCTTCCGTAGACGGCGAAGTCGGAGACCGCGTTGCCGGTCTCGCCGGGTATGGAGACCAGGCCCGTGCCCACCACCGACGTCAGGGCCAGCGGCGCGAACAGCGTGACCCAGGGCGCTCGGCGGAACGCCCACAGCAGCAGCGGGGAGGCGAGCACGAACCACAGGTACGCCCGCAGGTACCAGAGCACACCCGCCGCCTGGACCGCCCAGGTGTTCTCCAGCAGGCCGGACTTGGAGCCGATGTCCCAGGGGAACGGCGGCGCGCCGAGCGGGACGACGTAGTTGAGCAGTTCGACGACGCCCAGGGTGCCCCCGTGGTCGGGGTCGTCCATCGGCTTCCAGCCGCCCGCGAACATCAGCGTCAGGACGACCGCCCCGAACAGCCACAGCGGCGGCAGCAGTCGCCGGACGCGGTCCCGGATGACACCGAGGGGCGGACGCTTGAGCGAACGCGCCATCAGCGAGCCGGCCAGGGCGAACATGACGCCCATGGAGGGGAAGAGCACGGTGAGCCAGGCCCAGCCGAACAGGTGGTAGACGACCACACGGACCAGTGCGATCGTGCGCAGCAGGTCGAGGTAGCGGTCGCGTCCCGGCTTCCTCGGGGCGGTCGTGCCCGCTCCGGCCGTGGCGGGTGGTTCCGGGAGGGCGCGCGCGCCGCGCTGCAGGGGGACGCCGAAGGCCGGCGTCCGCTCGGCACCCGCGTTCGTCCCGGTCGGGTAACCCTGGGTCATGCGACGGGCCTCCGGTCGTCGTTGCTGCCGGCGTGCTGACGCGGCGCGGGGCCGCCGGGCGCCTCGACGGCACCGGTGCGGCGCAGCTTCTGCCAGCGCAGCCGGCCGCCGGTGAGCGCGGTGATCCAGGACTGGAGCAGCACGACGTACATGAGCTGGCGGTAGAGGATCTGCTGGAGCGGCAGCGAGATCAGGTGGGTCATGCGTTCGCGGTCGAGCCGGAAGGCGTAGGCCGCGCACACCGCCTGGACGGCGAGGACGCCCAGCCAGGCCACGACCGTCTTCTGGGTGGGGCCGAAGACCACGCCGTAGAGAAGGAAGACGTCGATGAGCGGGGCCAGCAGCGGGGCCACGACCATGAACAGCGAGACGAACGGCAGACCCACGCGGCCGAAGCGGCCGGACGGGCCGCGTTCGACGACCGCCCGGCGGTGCTTCCAGATCGCCTGCATGGTGCCGTAGGACCAGCGGTAGCGCTGGGACCACAGCTGCTGCACGGACTCCGGGGCCTCGGTCCAGGCGCGAGCCTTCTCCGCGTACACGACCTTCCAGTTGTCGCGGTGCATGGCCATGGTGATGTCGGTGTCCTCGGCGAGCGTGTCGTCGCTCATGCCGCCCACCCGCTCCAGGGCCGAGCGGCGGAACGCGCCGACCGCGCCGGGGATGGTGGGCATGCAGCCCAGCACGTCGTACATCCGGCGGTCGAGGTTGAAGCCCATCACGTACTCGATGTGCTGCCAGGCGCCGATGAGCGAGTCGCGGTTGCCGACCTTGGCGTTGCCCGCCACGGCGCCGACCTTCGGGTCGCCGAAGGGCTGCACCAGTTCGCGGACGGTGGACGGCTCGAAGACCGTGTCGCCGTCCATCATCACGATGAGGTCGTGACGGGCGTTGGCGATGCCCCGGTTGAGGGCGGCGGGCTTGCCCGCGTTGAGCTGGCGGACGACCCGGACGTTCGGCAGGCCCATGGCCTCCACGATCAGGGCGGTGCCGTCGGAGGAACCGTCGTCGATGACGAGCACCTCGATGGGGTGCTCACTCGCCATCAGCGAGCGGACGGTGTTCTCGATGCACTTGGCCTCGTTGTACGCCGGTACCAGCACCGACACCGGTTCGGTGACCGTCGGGCCCCAGCGGAATCCGGGCCGGCGCACCCTGCGGGCGTGCAGGGCGGACAGCAGCAGCATGAGCGCGAACCGGCTGATGACGAGGACGCCGATCACCGCGAGGCCGACCACCAAAACGCCGGTGACGTTCTCGGCGGCCCCGACGAGGAAGATCCACGCCTTGCCCTTCCACAGGTCGAGGCCGGTGACAGGGGTGTGGGCGCTGGGCGCGCCGAGGGCCTCGGTGAGGTTCTGGAACCGGTAGCCGCGGGAGGTCAGCTCGGGCAGGAAGCGGTCCAGCGCCTGGACGGTCTGGTGGCGGTCGCCGCCGGAGTCGTGCATCAGGACGATCGCGCCCTCGCCGCCCTCGGGCGTGGCGCGCCTGATGATCTCCTCGACGCCGGGCTTCTTCCAGTCCTCGCTGTCGGTGTTGTTGACGACGGTGAGGTAGCCGAGCGAGCCGATGTACTCGGTGACCGGCCAGGACTTGTCGTCCATCGCGTCGGCGAAGGACGAGTACGGCGGGCGGAACAGCGAGGTGCGGATGCCCGCCGCGCCGGCCAGCGCGAGCTGGTTCTGGGACAGCTCCCAGGAGATACGTTTCTTCGACTGGAAGGACAGGTCGGGGTGGTTGAAGGTGTGCAGGCCCACCTCATGCCCCTCGTCCACCATCCGCTGGACCAGCTCGGGATAGCGGGAGGCCATGGTGCCGGTGACGAAGAAGACGGCGTGCGCGTGGTGCTTCTTCAGCACGTCCAGGACCTTCGGCGTCCAGACCGGGTCGGGTCCGTCGTCGAAGGTGAGGACCAGCCGGTGGTCGGGCACCTCACGGCTGGTGCTGCGGCCGTTCCGGCTGTCGATGACCGGGCCGCCGTCCAGGATCTCGTCGGGCACCTTGTCGGCGGCCGCCTCGGGCTGGATGCGGTGGTCGGCGAGGATCTCGCTGTGTACGTAACCGCGCACCATCAACATCGCCATCATGGCGACGAGGACGAGGCTGGGCAGCATCAGGCGCATCGGTACACGGCGGCGCCGGGCGGCGCTGTCACGGGTCGCGACTGCGGCCCGACGACGGCGGGCGGGGAATGCCATCGGAAGGTGTGCTCCAGAACGACAGGAGGGGACGAGTGAGCGGGGAGCGAGAGGGGGGAGCGAGAGGGGGGAGCGAGGGGGGGAGGCGCGTCAGCCGAGGGAGGACGCGGAGTTCGCCTCGCCGACGATCTCGCCGGTCCCTCCGGTGTCCTCGACGGTGCTAGGCGAGGGGCTGCCGCCGGCGGTGGGCTCGCTCGCCTCGGGTGAGGGGGCGGCGGACTCCGACGCGGCGGGGCTGGCGACGGGGGCCGTGACGGCGGGGTTCACGGGAGTGGTCCCGGTGGACGCCGCGGGAGAGGCGGACGCCTCGGCCCCACCGGCGCTCGCGGTGGCGCCGGGCCCTTCGGTGGCGCCGCCCGTCGACGAGGCCGTGGGGGCGGTGTCCGACGATTCCGCGCCCGGAGCGGCGCCGTCCGAGCCGGAGGGGCTCTCCGAGACCGCCGGCACGGACGAGGTCTCGACCTTTCCGGCGGGCGTGTCGTCGTTCTGGCCCGGCAGGGGCAGCCAGGGCGCGCTGGAGTTGCCGGAGACGAGGGTGGCGACGATGACGAGGGCGTACACGGCGCAGGAGACGCCGACGGCCACGCCGAGCCGGCGCAACCGGCGGCTGCGGCGGCCCGACTCGTCGACGAAGACCGGGGTGCCGGGGGCGCCCTGGGACCCGAACGGGCTGCGGGAGGCGCCTGCCGCGGCCGCCGGGTCGATGCCCGCGAGCTGCACCGTCAGTTCGTCCGCGTCGTGGAGGGGCTCGGCCGGGGCGGCGTCGGTGAAACCGGGGTACACCGCGGTGCCCTCGGACAGGGGGGCCATCGCCTCGGTGCGCGCGGCACCGGGATCCTCCGCGGCCCAGAAGCTCCCGGCTCGCAGCGTGCCGGCCTGAAGGCCGGTCCTGCGCCCGGCGAACGTGTCGCCGTCGGACCCGGATGCATCGCCCGACCTTTCAGGTTGGGCGTCATCCAGCCAATGTTCCACTTACCCAACCCCCACGGGACTGCTGCAGGGATGCGCAGACGATGCCAGGCACACGTCGATCGGACCAAGCCCCCACCTGGTCCGAGCGCCCCCCAAATTGTTGATGCTTGGACAGTGACTATAACTCACCTAGTGAAAGCGTGAAATTTGTGTCAGAAGTGTGAAGATGATGGTCCGCCAAGCGTGACCGAAAATGATCCTCGCACATACATGCGCCCCGAATGCATCTCATCTCACAAGGCGGACGACTTTCCCAGGCGGCGCCATAGGTGACTGTTCGGTAACTCCGAACAAAAGCCGCTTGTTGCTCCAGAACGACCTGCCGTCGGCGTTCAGCGGGTGCGCAGGCCCCGTGCCGTCAGGGCGAGGCTGATCTCCACCAGGTCGGCCGGCCGCGACAGGGAACGGCCCGTCAGCTGCTCGTAGCGGCGCAGCCGGTTCAGGACGGTGTTGCGGTGGCAGTACAGCCGCTCCCCCGCCCGCTGGGCCGAGCCGTCACAGGCCAGCCAGGTCGCCAGGGTGTCGAGCAGCACGGCCTCGTCGGCGGGTTCCAGACCGCTCAGCGGGCCGAGCACCCGCTCGACCAGGGCCGTGCCCAGGTCGGGCGCGGAGACCACCAGCGCGGCCGGGAGATGTTCGGTGAGACGGACCGTGCCACCGGCCCGCGGGCACATGTCCAGCGCGATGTCCGCGAGGCGGCGGGCGTCCCCGACCGCGGCCAGTCCCGACACCGCGGTGCCGACCCCGACCCGCGCGCTCCCGGCGGCCGACGGGACGGCAGCGGAGAGGGCGGCGGAGGAGGGGGCGGCGGACGCCGGAAGCGCGGCCGACGGGAGAGGGGACGGCAGGGGCGGCGGGACGGCGTCAGGACCTCCGCTCCCGCCCTCGCTCTCACCCTCCCCCAGCAGGACGATGCCGTAGTCCACCTCCACCCCGGTGTGCCAGTACACGCGCCTGCCCCGGCCGTGCGCGGCTCGCGCCCCGGCGCCGTCGGAAGGACACCCGGCCGTCACCGCCACGACGACGTACCGGCCCTCTTCGGGCAGGTCCAGCGCCTGGGCGGTCTCCGGCAGGTCCGCGATCCGGCTGGCGCCGTCGAGCAGGGCGCCGGCCAGCACCCGCAGACGGTTCTCCCGCCGCCACGCGAGCTGCCGTTCGACCTGCCGGTAGGCGTCCGCGACGAGGGAGCAGTGCTCGTCGACGAAGTTCCACACGTCGGTGGCGATGTGCACGAGCAGCCGCACGTCCTCGGGAGCCGTGCGGCAGGTCTCCTCGATGAGCCCCTGCCACACCAGGGAGCCGCCCAGCCGGAACGCGTGCAGCAGGGCGTCCAGCGGGAGGCCCTGTTCGGCGCGGGTCGCGCCGATCTTCCACGAGCAACGGCGGGCCGCGTCCCGGCTGCCGCGCGGGTCGATCAGCGAGGACACGCTGTGCCGCAGCGAGCGGTGCACCTCCTGCCAGGTGGCGGCGGGATCGCTCGTCACGGCCGCGCGGTAGGCGGGCTCCTGCTCCTGGAGCGCGGCCACCAGCCGGTCGGTGAGGTCGGGCAGGTCCGCCAGGAGCACCCGGGCGGCACGGTGCAGGACCCGCAGCGCGTCGGCGTCGATCAGTGACCGGACGTGCTGCGGATGCGGCCGGGGGCCGGGGGCGGCCGGCGCGCCGGCCGCGGGGCGGAACACGGTCCGTGACCTTAGGGCCTGATGCATCGCGGTCCTCCCCCGGGGCAGTGTCCGGCCGTCCGACTCGTCCTGCCACGAAGGATGGCATACCGTCCGGTCGGTCCCTAGGGGTGTGCACGATTGTTTTCGCTCCGATCAACCCTCCTTTCCGGCCTTCTCGACCATGCGCACCAGTTCGACGCGGGACCGCACGCCCAGCGCCGCGAAGACCTTGCGCAGGTGGTAGTCGACGGTGCGGGTGCTGACCGAGAGGGTCAGCGCCACCTCCCGGTTGGTGGCTCCCTCGGCGACGCACCGGGCGATCCGCAACTGCTGCGGGGTCAGTCCGTCCAGCCCCGGCCCGAACCCCGTCGCCCTCGCTCCGCCGCCCGGCGCCACGCCGCCCGCCCGCAGTTCGGCGCGGGCCTGGTCGGCCCAGGGGCGCGCTCCGCAGCGTTCGAACCCGACCAGGGCGGCGCCGAGGCGGTCCCGGGCCTCGCTCAGCCGGCGGCGCCTGCGCAGCCACTTGCCGTGGAGCAGCTCGGTGCGGGCCCGTTCGAAGTCGCCGCCGGCCGCGTCGTGCAGGTCGAGCGCGAGGCGGTACAGGGCGTCGGGCCGGTCGGCCGGGGCCAGCAGCGCGCGGCAGCGCGTCAGTTGGGCGGGTGCCTGCGGGTCGGCGCCGAATCCGGCCCACCGGGCGAACTCCTCGACGACTCCGGCGACGCCCTCGTCGGCCCGTCCGGTCGAGGCGGCGGCCTCCACGAAGCAGGGCACGGCGAGCATCCACACCGCGAAGTGCCCCCTGCGGGGCCCCGGGCGCACCAGCGGACCGAGCCGGTCCGCGGCCTCCCGGGGGCGCCCGCGGGCGAGGTCGGCGCGGGCCACCGCCCACTCCGCGAGCGTCGCGGCCTGGACGAGGCCGTGCCGCCGGGCGGTGGCCAGCGCGATGTCCGCGTGGGCGGCGACCTCCTCCGGAGCGCCCTCGATGCACGCGGCGAGGGCGAGTACGGCGTGGTGGTGGGCGGCCGTGTTGCGCTGCCCCGTGCGGTGCGCGGCCCGCAGGCCCTCCTCCGCGTGGGTCCGGGCCAGCGCGTGCCGTCCGGCGCGCAGTTCGGCGTAGGCGAGGTACTCCCGGGCCCGCGCGAGGGCCGCGGCGGTCCCGGGGGTACGGGCGGCGGCCAGGGCGCGCGCCCCGGCGCGGCGGGCGGCCGCGAGATCGCCCAGCAGCAGGGCGGCGGCCGCCGCGCGCAACGCCGTGTCCGGCTCGTCGGCGCCGGCCCCGCCCGCCCCGCCGCCCGCGGCCTCCGCGTCCGCCACCAGCCGCCGCAACGGCCCCGCCGCCTGCGTGAACTGCCCTTCGAGCAGGGCCCGGAGCCCGGTGCGATAGCCACGCGACACGGCACCGCCGCCCGCACGCGCCGGCACTCCCCCGTACGCCGACCCGCCCGGCGCCGCCCCAAGGTCCCGGTCGCCGGGCCGCGGATCGGTGTCCGGTGCGCCGTCCGCACGCCCCGGCGTCCGGTCCCCGAACGGTCCCGCACCGGGCCGGACCTCGGGATCCGGAGCTCCGCCGGGCACGTGCGGACGCCCCGGGGCGGCATCCGCACGCCCCGGCCGGCCCGCCGAAGCGTCACCGGAGCGCCGGAGGCCGGACTGCGGGCCGGTACCCGGGGAGCGGTCCCCGCCGTCACCCGGCAGGTCCTGGCGGACCGGGTGTTCGGCCGGAGACCCCGACCGGGCTGCGGACACATCGCCGGACGGCCGGAGACCGGACTGCGGGCCGGTACCCGGGGAGCGGTCCCCGTCATCACCCCGCCGGTCCTGGCGGACCGGGCTCCCGGCCGGAGACACCGGGCGGGCCGGTGGGATCCGGCGGGGCGGGCCGGTGCCGGAGGCCGGGGAGTCGTCCTCGGCGCTCAGCAGGTGGAGGCAGCCCTGGGCGTCGCCCGCCGCCCAGGCGGCGTCCACCGCGGACAGGAGGGCCGCCTGGGCGTGCCGCGGGGACGACGAGGTCAGCAGGCGGGCCGCCAGGAGCAGCGAGGCCCGGGCCTCGTCGACCGGGCCGTCGTACAGAACCGTGGTGCCGCGTACCAGTGCGACGCGGCCGCGCAGCGGCGTGGGCGGCGCGCTGTCCCGGGCCCTGTCGAGCAGCCGCAGGGCGCGGTGCGTGCGTCCGCCCAGCAGGGCCTGCTCGGCCGCGGCCGTGTACCACTCCGCGCGCCGTGTGCCGTCCTCGGCCAGTGCGGCGGCGTGGGCGTACGCCGCGCACCGCAGACTCCGGGGACGCGCCCGGTCACCGGCCGCCACGGCCAGTTCGGTCGCCGTCCCGGGCCGGGGCACGGTGACGGACCGGGCCCGGTGCAGCAGGGCGGGCAGTCCCCCGCCGCCCGCCTCCTCCAGCGCCCGGGCCAGCGCGCGGTGCGCGTCGCGGCGGCGTTCGGGCCGTGCTCCGGCGTACACCGCGCGGCGCAGCAGATCGCTGTGGAACCCGACCTCGCCTTCGGCCGGGACGAGCACCCCGGGCAGCGGATCGGCGGACGGGGCGGACTCCGTGCCGGGACGCGTCCCGCGCAGGTGCTCCGCTCCGCGCCGGGCGAGCGCCAGCCCGATCCGGGCGTCCTCCGTGTCGTCCGCGTCCCGTACCGCCGCCGCGACCGTCAGCAGCAGGTCCTCCTGCGCGGGCGTGAACCCCGTCAGGTGGCCGCCGACCAGGCCGGTCAGGAGCTCGGCGTCGGCCGGCGGGCCGGGCAGCCTCCGGTGACCGCGGATCTGGGCGGGCGACAGCCGCCGGACCATGGCCAGCAGCAGGGCGGGGCTGCCCTCTCCCGCGTCCACCAGGTCGTCGCGCACGGCCCGGTCCAGGGCCCCGCCCGTCGCCTCGTCCAGGAGCGCCGCCGCCTCCGCCGGGGAGAGCGGGTCGACGCGGACCACCGGCAGCGCGGCGAACTCCCGGTCGACCGGGCGGTGTCCGGACACGCTCAGCAGCACGCTCACCCGGCCGCTCCCGCGCAGCTGCTCGGCGGCGCGGCCCACCGCGGCCCTGGTGGGCGCGTCCCACAGATGCGCGTCGTCGACGCACACCAGCATCGGCCCGCCCGCGGAGGCGGCCCGCAAGGCGTCGAGGAGCTGCGCCCCGGGCTGTCCGGTGGCGGACCACGGGCCCACCGGTGCGCCGAGGGCGCGCAGCAGCGCGCGCAGACCCCCGAGGGGTACGGCCGACGTCACGCGGTCGGCCCGGACACCGACCACGGACGCGGCCGGGCACGAGCGGGCGGCGCGGGCCAGGAACGCCGTGCGGCCGCAACCGGGTTCACCGGTCACGACCCGCGCACCGCCGCCGACGGCGGTCGTCTGTCCGGTCATTCCCGTGACGTTACGTACAGGTAACGAGCGGTGGAAGCCGTGCGACAGTGCCGGCGACGGCTCCGGCACGGGCCGTTCGGGGCCCGTCACCAGTGGGTTCGTCGGCGACGGCCGTGACACACCTTGTGCCGGGTCCCAACGGCCGCCGCCGCTCCGCGTGCACGGGCACAGCGGCGACGGCGGCGGCGACAGCGGTCCGGTTCTCCTCATCCCGTCTCAGGACGTGTGCGGGCAGTTGCCCCGGTACTCGTCGATCGTCGGGCTCGGCTGCGGCAGCGGGCACAGGAACTGCTCGTAGCGCGTGTCGTTGTCGATGAAGCGCTTGAGCCACGAGATGCCGTACTTCGCGATCGTCGTGTTCGACGAGTTCGGGGTGAAGTGGGTGGCGTTGTTCAGTTCCAGGTACGCGCGGTCCAGCGAGGACGGCAGGCTGGTGTAGAACGGCTCGGCGTGGGAGGCGACGGGCGCGACCGTGTCGCCGTCGGAGCCGACGATCAGCGTGGGTGTGGTGACCTCGGGCCAGGTCTTGTCGAGGTTCCACGGCGTCAGCGGGATCGCGGCCTGGAGCGAGGGCCGCGCCTTGGCGGCCTCCAGGGTTCCGCCGCCGCCCATCGAGTGGCCCATGACGCCGAGCCGGCTGCTGTCGACGCGGCTCCGGACGGAGCTGACCTGCGTGAGGTGGTCCAGGGCGGCGAGCAGCTGACGGCCGCGGGAGTCGGGCTGGTCCAGTGTGGTGAGGGTGTCGATGGTGAAGACGACGAAGCCCTGGGACGCCAGCCGCGGGCCCAGCCAGGCGATGGAGGACTGGGTGGCGGTGTAGCCGGGCGAGACGGCGATCGCGCCGAAGGTGCCGTCGCTGGTGCTGGTCGGGTAGTAGATCGTGCCGCCGCCGAACCCGGTCACGACGAGCGAGGAGACGGTCGTCTGGGAGACCGCGTACGGGCCGCGCGCCGCCTCGATGCTCGCGGTGGTCGGCGCGGGGCCGCGTTCGTAGGGGTTGTCCGCCGCCTGCGCGCCGGGGCCGCTGAGCGTGGTGAGGCCGACGACGGCGGCGACCGCCGTCGCGAGCCGGGCGAGCTGTCCGGACCTGCGGTGGGGGGAGCCGGTGGAGGCGCGGTGGGCCGCACCGGTGCGCGTGTGATCCTGCACGAGGAGTCGTCCTCTCGGTCGGGCGGGCCGCGAGGGCTCCGCCACTGGTCGGGCGGTGCCACTGTCGGGTCGGGACCGGCGCGAGGGGATCGGCGATGTCACCGGTCTCGCGGATTTCCGCCGCAGGAGAGCGGGCGGCGGCGCCCGGGTCATGGCCGGGGCGCCGCCCCGGGCCCGGGTCATGGCCGGGGCTCCGCGCCGGACGACTGCCGTCGGCGGGGAGCACAGGGGGTGCGTCGCGGGGACGAGGGCGGGAGCATCGGACGATGGACGAGGAGGAGCCGGGCCCCCGGGAGGCCGTCGCGACCCTGCGGTCCCTGCTGGCCTTCGAGGACGGCAACGCGGTACGGCTGCTGTGCGCGCCCGCCGTGCCCGGCACCGTGGTCCGGCGGATCGCCGTCGGCCTGGACGACCTCGCCGGTCCCGGCGACAGCGGAGACCCCGAGGGTGCCCTCGACGACCCCGGCCGCCTCGGCATCCCGGACGGGGGGCCGGGTCGGGAGCGTCCGCCGGGCGCGGGCGTGCTGCTCCTGGCCGTGGGCGCCGCCCCGGACGCGGCCACCGTGCGCGAGGCCGCTCGACGCGGTGCCTGCGCGGTGGTGCTGGCAGACATGGGCGAGGAGACCACCGACCGGCACGCCGTCGGTCGGCGCGCCTCCGGCCCGGAATCCGCACGTCCGCACACCCCGGCACCGGAGGTCGACCCGCGAGTCACCGCCCCGCACACCACCGACCCGCAGGTCACCGGGCCTCTGGAGGCAGCCCGGGAGGCCGGCGTCGCCCTCCTCGTCCGGGCCGAGGGCATCGGCTGGGGGGAGGCGGCCGCGCTGCTGCGGTCGGCGCTCTCCTACGTCCGCGTCGGGCGGTCCGACGATGCCGGGACGCTCGGGGGCCCGGAGACGGCGCCCTCCCTCGCGGTCCTGGCGGCGCGGGTCGCGGCGCAGGTGAAGGGGTCGATCACCATCGAGGACACGCGGTTGCGGGTCCTGGCCCACTCG
This sequence comes from Streptomyces sp. 3330, assembly GCF_031456635.1. Lineage (NCBI taxonomy): Bacteria > Bacillati > Actinomycetota > Actinomycetes > Kitasatosporales > Streptomycetaceae > Streptomyces > Streptomyces sp. 3330. The sequence continues at coordinate 145,373 of NZ_JAVDVA010000006.1, read as the reverse complement.
GCGACCGGTCCCGGCGCCGACCCGCTGCGCCGGACCGTCATCCTCGGCGGCCGGGTGCCCGACTGGCGGGTCGCCGAGCTGCGGCGCAGCGGTCTGCTGCGCGCCCTGTGGACCTCCGAGGACGTCATCCACCGGCCCGCCGACGGCGACAGCCCGGAGCGGCTGGTCGTCGCCGTGCGCAGCGGGCGGGAGGTCCTCGGCTCCCTCTGGGCCGCCGCGGACGGCGCCGCGCTGGCCCCGGACGCCGCCCGCCATCTGCGGACGGCCGCGGGGCTCGCCGCTCCGCTGCTGGTGCGCGAGCGGCTGAGCGAGAGCGGTACGGCCCACCGCCGGGAGGCCGCGCTGCGCGGTCTGCTGCACGGGCTCGGGGACCGGCGCACGCACGCCTGGTCGCTCGGGCTGTCCCCGGACGCGCCGTGCGCGGTGGTGGTGGCCGAGCGGCGGCCGGGCGCGCGGGCCGACGACCGGGCCCTGGACGTCCTCGCCCTGGAGATCTCCGCGCACCGTCCCGGCGCCGGGGTCCTGCGGGACGGCGACCGGCTCGCGCTGTTCCTCCCCGGGGACACCGCCGCGGCGGAACACGCGGGGGCGGTGCTCGGCGTCGTCCGCGAACTGGACGCCGTCGTCTCGTCGTTGCCGGGTGCTCCGGCGGTGTGGCTGGGTGTCGGCCCGGTCGTCACCCCGGAGCGGACGGACGTGTCGTTCGGGCGGGCCGGGCTCGTCGTGCGGGCGCTGCGGGAGCGCGAGGCCAGGGCTTCTGCCGCGGGACGGCCCCGGCCGCCGCGGTACGCCGACGCGGCCGGTGCGGGCGCGGCACTGGAGGTGCTGCGGATCCTGGACGCGGCGCGTCCGGTGTGGGAGTCCGGCGGCGGGCCGGTCCACGACCTGATCCGGACGGACCTGGCGGCCGGCGGCGAGCTGGTGCGGACGCTGGCGGCCTATGTGGACGCCGGGGGCGACGTTCCCGAGGCGGCCCGCCGGCTGGTCGTGCACGCCAACACGCTCCGCTACCGGCTGGGCCGGATCCGCGAGCGGTACGGCGTGGATCCCGACGACCCCGACACCCGGCTGCTGCTGACCGTGGCGACCCGGCTGCTCCCGCCCGAAGGGCGGCCCTGACCGCCCGCGTGCCGGGGCCCGGGTCACCGGATGCCGGGCATCGCGTTGCCGATGGCCCGGGCGTCCTCGCGCCCGGCGTCCGGTTGTCCGAGGACACAAAGGTTCCGCCTGTCCTTGGACCGGCCCCCGAAGACGTCGGGGCCGTGCGGGAGGAGGCTGGAAGGGTCACCCGACGGCGGTGACGCCCTTCCTCGCCCGAAGGAGACGAGCGCGTGCTGCTCCCCATCGAGAACCAGCGGACCGACGAACCGACCGAGCGGGGGAGCCGCGGCGCGACCCACCAGCAGACCCACCAGCCGGCCGACGGTTCTCCCGTCGCCCTCGCCGTCCTGCGGGCCGTCGCCGACGGGCTGCTCGGCGAGGACCGGCCGCTGGCCGGGTTCGTCGACGTGCGGGGTGTGCAGGACAGCGTCGCCGGGCTGCACGAGGCGTTCGCGCGGGTACCGGACGTCCTGCACACCTTCGCCGCCAAGGCCTGTTCGCTGGTGCCCGTGCTGCGGCTGCTCGCCGACGCGGGCATGGGCTGCGAGGTGGCGAGCCCCGGTGAGCTGCGGCTGGCGCTGGACGCGGGGTTCGCCCCGGCCCGCATCGTGCTGGACTCGCCGGCCAAGACCCGCCGGGAGATCCGCGAGGCCCTCGCCCTGGGCGTCGCGCTGAACGCGGACAACCTCGACGAGCTGGACCGGATCGACGACCTGCGCCCCGACGACTGCGCCTCGGTGCTCGGCGTGCGGGTCAACCCGCAGGTCGGGGGCGGTTCGATCGGCGCGATGAGCACGGCGACCGCGCACTCCAAGTTCGGGGTGGCCCTGCGTGACCCGGGGGCCCGCGCCCGCGTCGTCGAGGCCTTCGCGCGGCGGCCGTGGCTGACCCGGCTGCACGCGCACGTGGGCTCGCAGGGCTGCCCCCTGCCGCTGATCGCGGAGGGCCTGGCGCAGACGCACCGGCTCGCCGAGGAGATCAACGCCCATGTCGGCCGCCGCCAGGTGACCAGCCTCGATCTGGGCGGCGGGCTGCCGGTGAACTTCGCCGACGACACCGTCACCCCCACCTACACGGAGTACGTGGCCGCGCTGACCGCCGCCGAGCCGGCGCTGCTGGACGGCCGCTACCAGGTGGTCACCGAGTTCGGCCGCTCCCTGATCGCGAAGAACGGCTTCACGGCGGCCCTCGTCGAGTACGTCAAGGACGCCGGTGGACGCCGGGTCGCGCTCACCCACGCCGGCGGGCAGGTCGCCACCCGCACCGTGTTCATGCCGGAGGCCTGGCCGCTGCGGGTGTCCGCGTACGGCCCGGACGGCACGCCCAAGCGGACACCCCTCGTGCGGCAGGACGTCGCCGGGCCGCTCTGCTTCGCCGGCGACGTCGTGGCGCACGACCGGCCGCTGCCCGCCCTCTCCGAGGGGGACCTGGTGGTGCTGCACGACACGGGCGGGTACTACTTCTCGTCGCACTGGTCGTACAACAGCCTGCCGAGGCCCGCGGTGTACGGCTACCGGCTCGAAGGCGGCGAGGTCGCGTTCGCCACGATCCGGTCCGCGCAGACGGTGCGGGAGATCTCCGCGGAGAGCGGTCTGGCCCAGGCGGACGCCCTGGTGACGGGCTTCGCGGCGCCGTCCGGGGGCTGATCCGTGCCCGGCAGGCATCAGCGGCCCGATTCTGAGCACCCGGCATGGCGTCGCCTGCGGAGGAGAGAACCGTGCTCTGGGTCGCCGTGCTGCTGCTGCCGCTGCTGTCCGTGCTGATGGCGGTCATGGACCGCGTCGAGGAACGCCTGCTCGCGCCGGCCGAGGCCAAGCGGCGCCATGCCGGGCGCAGGCGGCATCTCCGCCTGATCCGCGGCGGCTCCACGGCCACCCCGGTGGCGGAGGGCTCCCGCCGCACCCACGCCCGCGCCGCCTGACGGCCCGAGGCGCCGTCCGGGGTGTCCCGGGCGAGGACGGTGTGCGAGGCTCGCGGTCGGAGTCGGCGCCCCGGCGGGGACGCCGCCCGTCACGTCGGTCGGCATCAGGGAGAGTCAGCGGTATGCGCATCGGTCTGCTCGGCACCGGTCCCTGGGCGCGGATGGTCCACGCCCCCGTCCTGGAAGCCCACGCGGCGCTCGACTTCGTCGGGGTGTGGGGACGGCGCCCGGAGGCGGCGAAGGAACTCGCCGACCGGCACGGCACCCGGGCCTACGACGACGTGGACGCCCTGCTCGCGGACGTGGACGCGGTGGCCGTCGCCCTGCCGCCGGACGTCCAGGCCGAGTTCGCGGTGCGGGCCGCCGGGGCCGGCTGTCATCTGCTGCTGGACAAGCCCGTCGCCGCGACGGTGGCGGGGGCGCGGGCCGTGGTCCGCGCCGCGCGGGAGTCCGGGGTCGCCTCGGTCGTCTTCTTCACCACCCGGTTCGTACCCGAGGCCGGCGACTGGATCGCCGAACAGGCGGAGGCCGGCGGATGGTTCACGGGTCACGCCCAGTGGCTGGGCGACGTGTTCCACGGTGCGGGCGACCACCCGTTCGCCACGCCCTGGCGCGGCGAGAAGGGCGCCCTGTGGGACGTGGGCCCGCACGCGCTGTCCGTACTGCTGCCGGTCCTCGGCGACGTCCGCCGGGTGACGGCCGCGGCCCGTGGTCCCCGGGACACCGTCCACATGGTCCTGGACCATGCGGACGGCGCCTCCAGCACCGTGACGCTGAGTCTGACGGCCCCGCCCGCGGCCACGGGCGCGGGCGTGGAGCTGCGCGGCACGACCGGGGTGACGCGGCTCCCCCAGGGTGGCGGCGACGCCGCCGACGCCCTCGCCCGGGCCGCCGACGCACTGCTCGCCTCGGCCCGCAGCGGCCGCGCCCACGCCTGCGACGCGGCCTTCGGCCTGCGGGTCACGGAGATCCTGGCGGACGCCGAGGCCCTGCTGACGGACGGGGCGCACTGACGCACCGCGCTCCCGGGGCAGGGGGCGGTGCGCAGGAGCTCGGCCGCGGCCTCCTCCTACTCGCCGTCGGCGAAGTCGAACCACTCCACCACGAGCGGTTCGGTGTCCTCGGGCCCGCCCCACCAGACGGCGCGGGCGATGGCGCGGCCGTCCCGCAGGGCGACGCGCTTCCAGTCGGGCCGGTAGGCGATCCTGCCGTAGGCGTCGGCGGCGCGCAGGGGGTCGGGCAGGGTGGCGAAGAGATGGGCGTCGCTCTCGTCGAGAGCGCGGATGACCAGATCGGTCACGGATTCCTCCGGGTGACGTACGGCGTGGTGCGCTCCCGGGGGCGTCGGACGAGGGTCGGACGCGGCGCGCCGGGGTCACGGGGCGGGAGCGCGGGATGCAGGGGTGTCGCATGGCGCTCGCCTCCTTCCGTGGGTGTCCGGGCGTGCGGTCACACGGTAGGAGGCCCGCCTCGACCGCGTTCACCGGTTTTTCGGCGTGCGCCCGCCGCGGCCACGGTGGAGCGTGGTGGGTGTGGGACGACTGGACGCGGACCGGCGGGGCTGGCTGCGGGGCGCGCCGCCGCCGCGCTGGGTGCGGGCGCTGCCGCTCGTCCTGGTGGCGGGCGTCTGCGTCGCCACGCTGATCAGCCCCGAGCCGCTGGACATCGGGTTCCTGCTGGGCGCGATCCCGCCGCTGGCGGTGCTGTCGTACGGTCCGGCGGCGACCGCGCTGCTCGGCGCCCTGGTGATCGTGATGCTCGACCTGCCCGCCTTCCGGCTCGACCAGCCGGGCCAGACCGATGTGCTGACGGTGTCGTTCGTCGCGGTGCTGAGCGTGTTCGTGGCGTTCGTCCGGCACCGCCGGGACGCCCAGCTGGACACCGAGCGCACGATCGCCGAGGCCGCGCAGCACGCCGTCGTGCCGCCGGTCCCCGAGCGGGTGGGTCCGGTGCGCTGCGCGGGTCTGTACCGGGCGGCCGAGCGCGGCACGCTGGTCGGCGGTGACTTCTTCGACGTACGGACGAGCGACCACGGGGTGCGGGCGGTGCTCGGCGACGTCCAGGGGCACGGGCTGGCGGCGGTGGCGACGGTGGCCTCGCTCCTGGGGGCGTTCCGGGAGGCGGTGCTCGACCAGCCGGACCTGGCGCGGGTCGCCGCGCGCCTGGACCGGCGGCTGACGGTGGACTCGGCGCGGGTCACGCACGCCGAGCTGTTCGCGACGGCGGTCCTGCTGGAGTTCACGCCGGAGGCGGACGCCGTGCGCGTGGTCGTCTGCGGGCATCCCCCGCCGGTGCTGCTGCGCGAGGGCAGGGCGACGGAGCTGGACGTCGTCCCGTGGACCCCGCTGGGCCTCGGTCTCCCGGACGGCGTCCCGCTCAAGGCCCACGTCCTGCCGCTGCGCCCCGGCGACCGCCTCTTCCTGGCCTCCGACGGCGTCTCGGAGGCCAGGGACGCCGACGGGGTCTTCTACCCCCTGCTCGACCGGCTGCCCGGCCTCGCCGCCGACGCGGACCCGGCAAGGACGGCCGAACGGGTGTGGGCGGACGTCCGGCGGCACTGCCCCGCCGTCCGCGACGACGTCACGATGCTCGTTCTCGAGCCGGTGGGTCCGGCGGACCGCTGAGGGTCTCCGCGTCACCCTCGGCGTCGATGTGCGGCAGGATCCGGTCCAGCCGGCGCGGGGTCCACCAGGCCCGCGCGCCCAGCAGGGTCATCACGGCGGGCACCATGAGCAGCCGGACCACGGTGGCGTCGATCAGCACGCTGACGGCGAGGCCGAGGCCCAGCATCTTGACGACGATGTTGTCGCTGATGATGAACGCCGCGAACACGCTGACCATGATCAGGGCCGCACAGGTGATGACCCGGGCGGTGATCTCCAGGGCGTGGGCCACGGCGTCCTTGGGGTCGCCGGTGCGCAGCCAGGCCTCGTGCACCCGGGACAGCAGGAAGATCTCGTAGTCCATGCTGAGGCCGAAGATGATCGCGAACATCATCATCGGCACATAGCTCTCGATGGGCACCGTGCCGTTGACGCCCAGCGCGGGCCCGCCCCAGCCCCACTGGAAGACGGCGACGACGACGCCGTAGGAGGCGGTGATCGACAGGACGTTGAGGACGGCGGCCTTGACCGCGACGAGGAGTCCGCGGAACACGGCGAGGATGATCAGGAAGGCGAGGCCGACGACCACCCCGATGATCAGGGGCAGCCGGCTGGCGACGATGTCCCGGAAGTCGACCTGGGCGGCCGTGGTGCCGGTGACGTAGCCCTTGGCGTCGTAGCCGGAGACCGCGTCGGGAAGGGTGTCGTCGACGAGCCGGTTCGTCAGTTCGGTGGTGCTCGCGTCCTGCGGGGCCTGCTTGGAGTAGACGGTCGCGAGCAGCACGTCGCCGTCGCTGGTGGGGGTCAGCGGGGTGACCGTGACGGCGCCGGGCACCGCGCCCAGCGTCTTCTGCGCCTGGGCGGAGAGGTCGGAGCGCTTGTCGGACGGGACGGACGTCTGGTCGATGACGACGGTGAGGGGTCCGTTGGAGCCGGGCCCGAAGGCGTCGGTCATCAGGTCGTAGGCCCGCCGGTCGGTGAAGGAGGTCGGGTCGGCGCCGTCGCCGATGTGGCCGAGCTGGATGGAGAAGACCGGGATCGCGAGGATCGCGATGACGGCCACCCCGGCGCCGAGGTACTGCCAGGGCCTGCGCTCGACGCGTTTGGCGTAGCGGTGCCAGGTGCCGTGCGGGGTGGCGCCCGGTTCGGCGTCGGTCTCGGCGACCGGCTTGCGGACGTGGTAGCGGTCGATGCGTCTGCCGATGAGCCCGAGCAGGGCCGGCACGAGGGTGAGGGCGCCGACGACCGCGGTGACGACGGTGACGGCGGCGGCGAGTCCGAGCTTGCCGATGAAGGACACCCCGGACGCGTACAGGCCGAAGAGCGCGATGATCACGGTGGTGCCGGACACGAGCACGGCGCGGCCGCTGGTGGCGGCGGCGTGTCCCGCGGCCTCGGCGGGATCGGCGCCGTCCATGAGGTTCTGCCGGTGCCGGGTGATCAGGAAGAGGGCGTAGTCGATGCCGACGCCCAGTCCGATCATGGTGGCCAGGGTCGGCGAGACGGTGGCGAAGGTGAACGCGGCGGCCAGCAGCCCGAGACAGGCGAGTCCGCCGACCACGCTGATCAGGGCGGTGACCAGGGGCAGTCCGGCCGCGATGACGCTGCCGAAGCCGACGAGCAGGACGATGATGGCGACCGCGAAACCGATCAGCTCGCTGACCCGGTCGTCCGGGGCGGGACGGGCGAGTTCGCCGAGCGAACCGCCGTACTCGACGTCGGCGCCGGCCGCCCGCAGCGGCTGGACGGCCTGGTCGACGCCGGTCAGGTAGTCGTCGCCGAGGGTGGAGGGCTGCACGTCGAAGCGGACGGTGACGTACGCGGTCTTGCCGTCGCTCGACACCGGGCCGACCGTCGACGACGTCACGGAGAGCGGGTTCTGCGCCGAGAGCACATGGGGAAGCTTCTGCAGGTCGCCGACGGCCGTGGACAGCTGTGAGCCCAGCGTGCTCACGGGCTGGTCGTCGTGCAGGACGATCTGGCTGCTGTAGCCGCCGGCCTGCGGGTCGTGCTCCTTGAGGACGTCCAGGCCGTCCGTGGACTGCACGCCCGGCAGCTGGAAGTTGTCCTCGTAGGTCCCGCCGATGGACCGGCCGGCCGCCTGGAGGGCGACGACGGCCACGAGCCAGGCGATGATGACGATGACGAAGTGACGGGCGCACCAGGCGCCGAGCCTGCGCAGTCCCCCGCGGTGCGGGGTCCCGGCGGTGGTGGGTGCCATGCGGCCCATTACACCCCTGCTTGATCTTCCCGGCATCTCGGGCCGGAGGTGATCGCGATTGCAGGGTGCGGCTCCAGGATGAATGGTGTTAGTGGACCCGATGACCGCACCGGGCCGAAGCCCTTCTTCGGACGCGAGGAGCAGACATCATGCCGACGTCACAGCCAGGCGGCTCCCGGCCCTCCCCGGAGCGCGCCACCCCGGACAAGCTGCTCCACACCCGTACCGGCACCGAGGTGTCGCCGGAGGACATGGTCCTCGCCACCGGACGGGACATCACCCCGCGCAATCTCGAGTGGGCGCGGCGCAAGCTCGACGAGGAGGGACCGAGCGCGATCGAGAAGCTGCTGCCCTAGTAATCCGGGGCAATCGGGGCCCGCCCTTTCCCGGTGGGCCCCGCAGCTGTCAGACTCCCGAGGGTGCCCGACTTCGACATGCTCGTCCTCGGATCAGGTCCCGGCGGCCAGAAGGCCGCCATCGCCGCGGCCAAACTGGGCCGCCGGGTCGCCGTCGTCGACCGCCCCGACATGGTCGGCGGGGTCTCCCTCCACACCGGCACCATCCCCTCCAAGACGCTGCGCGAGGCGGTGCTGTACCTCACCGGCCTCACCCAGCGGGACCTGTACGGGCAGAGCTACCGCCTCAAGGAGAACATCACGGTCGCCGATCTGACCGCCCGCACCGAGCATGTGGTGGGGCGTGAGATCGACGTCATCCGCAGCCAGTTGTCCCGCAACCACGTCGCCCTGTTCGCCGGCACCGGCCGGTTCGTCGACGCCCACACCGTAGCGCTGCGCGAGATCACCGGGCAGGAGCGGCTGATCGGCGCCGAGCACATCGTGATCGCCACCGGGACGCGGCCGGCGCGGCCGGACAGCGTGGAGTTCGACGGGCGGACCATCCTCGACTCGGACAACGTGCTGACGGTCGAACGGGTCCCGCAGTCCATGGTGATCGTCGGCGCCGGTGTGATCGGCATGGAGTACGCGTCGATGTTCGCCGCGCTCGGCAGCAGGGTCACGGTGGTGGAGAAGCGGGCCGGGATGCTCGACATGTGCGACGTCGAGGTCATCGAGTCGCTGAAGTACCACCTGCGGGACCTGGCGGTGACCTTCCGTTTCGGGGAGACCGTCGCCGCGGTGGAACGGCATGCGCGCGGTGCGCTGACCGTGCTGGAGAGCGGCAAGAAGATTCCCGCGGACGCGGTGATGTACTCGGCGGGCCGCCAGGGCCTGACCGACGAACTGGATCTGGACAAGGCCGGGTTGACGGCGGACCGGCGCGGCCGGATCGAGGTGGACGAGCACTACCGCACCTCGGTCCCGCACATCTACGCCGTGGGCGACGTCATCGGCTTCCCGGCACTCGCGGCGACGGCGATGGAGCAGGGCCGGGCGGCCGCCTACCACGCGTGCGGCGAGCCCGTCGGGCAGATGCACCACCTCCAGCCGATCGGCATCTACACGATCCCGGAGATCAGCTTCGTGGGGCGGACCGAGGACCAGCTCACCGAGGACAGCGTGCCGTTCGAGGTGGGCATAGCCCGCTACCGGGAGCTGGCCCGCGGGCAGATCATCGGCGATGCCCACGGCATGCTCAAGCTGCTGGTCTCGCCCGCGGACCGGACGCTGCTCGGGGTGCACTGCTTCGGCACCGGCGCGACCGAGCTGATCCATATCGGGCAGTCGGTGATGGGCTGCGGCGGGACCGTCGACTACCTGGTCGACGCTGTGTTCAACTACCCGACGCTGGCGGAGTCGTACAAGGTCGCCGCCCTCGACGCCACCAACCGGCTGCGCCAGTTGGACCGCATCGGCGACTGAGGGCGGCGCCGGGACCTCACTCCTCGATGATGTGGACGGCGGCCTCCTCGGCGCCCGCGGCCCCGCCGTCGATGCCGACGTCCCGGGCGATCTCCTGTGAGGTGGCGTCGGGACGGGCGCCCTCGTCGGGGGCGACGAGCCGGCCCGCGCGCCCGTCGCCGGCCTCGGGGTCGACGGGTTCGCCCTCACCGCCGGGCAGGTCGCCGACGCCGTCACCGGCCGGCTCGGAGACCTCCGGCACCTCCTGGGCGAGGCGCTGGTCGAGGCTCTCGCCCTCGTGCTGCTCGGCCGCGGTGGTGCCGTACTTGGTCACGCCGAGCGGCTTCTCGGGCGGGGACCAGCCCTCGTCGAGGGCGTCGTCGTAGGTGCGTTCACCGACGGCGTCCTGCAGGTCGAGCGGGGCGGCGTCCTGCTGTTCCTCGTTCGTGCCGGTGGGCTGGTAGACGTCGTCGCCCATCGCCTCGGACTCCGTGCCCATGGGTTGCTCCTTGCCGTGGGGGTCTGCTGTCTCCCCGTCCGCGTTTCCCGTGCGGCCCGCTCCAATCGCGGCACATGCCACCCGCACGAGCGGCCGCGGAGATTACCGATCCGTCAATCTTGAAAGCTCAAGAGGTAGGGCTATAGTCACTCGCACACTCGGTGTGACCGTCCGCCGACGCAGTGCTGGAACGGTACCCTCCGCGCCTACTCCGCCGACGTACCCCGAGGTCATCCCTCTCGACGCGCGGCGGCGCCCCACCCCTCACCCCCCATATGCCGCCGGGTCGGTCGTCCCCGCTCGGGCGGCGTGCACGACGGAAAGCAGCGCAACCATGAACAACAGCACGGGAAGAGGCCTCCAGGCGAATGTCCTGGGCACCTTCGACACGGTGGTGATGGCGGTCGCCGGCAGCGCGCCGGCCTACTCCATCGCCGCCACCACCGCGGTCCTGGCCGGCGCGGTGGGCCTGGCGGGGCCGGCGGCGCTGCTGTACTGCGCGATACCGATGCTGGGCATCGCGCTGGCCTTCAGCCGGCTCAGCAGGATCGACGTCAACGCGGGCGCCAGTTACTCGTGGGTGGGGCGCACGCTCCACCCCTTCCTCGGTTTCATCAGCGGCTGGGCGCTGGTGATCTCGGCGACCATCTTCATGGTGGCGGGTTCGCTGCCGGCCGGGTCGATGACGCTCGCCCTGTTCGACGAGGGCCTCGCCGACGACACGGCGCTGTCGACCGTCGTCGGCGCCGCCTGGTTCCTGGTGATGCTGGCGGTGGTGCTGGGCGGGGCCCGGCTCACCGTGCGCGCGCAGCTCCTCATGTCGGGCGTGGAGCTGGTGATTCTGGCGCTGTTCGCGGTGCTCGCCGTCCTCCACACGGACAACGCCCAGCCGTTCGACTGGTCCTGGCTCGGATTCGGCCATTTCGACGGGGTGTCCGGCTTCGCCTCGGGCGCGCTGGTCGCCGCCTTCTACTACTGGGGCTGGGACGTGACGAGCAACCTCAGTGAGGAGACCCGCGACAGCCGCCGGACGACGGGCCTGGCGGGGCTCGTCGGGGTGGGCGTCGTCTTCCTCCTCTTCGAGGTCTTCACCATCGCGGTGAACGTCGTCCTGAGCTCGCGGCGGATCGAGGAGAACGGCGCGAACGTGCTGGCGGCGCTGGGCGAGGAGGTGTGGCCGGGCTGGGGCGGCAAGGTGCTGATCGTGGCCGTGATGCTGTCCACCGTGGCCACCCTGGAGACGACCCTGATCCAGGTCACGCGCTCGCTGTTCGCGATGGGCCGGGACCGTACGATGCCGTCCGCGCTGGGCCGGGTGCACCGCACCTGGAACACGCCCTGGGTGGCGATCGCGGTGGTGGGCGGAGTGGCGCTGGTGCTGTTCGTCGCCTCCAACGCGCTGGGCTCGGTGGGCGACATCCTCGCCGACGCGATCTCGGCGATCGGCCTGCAGATCGCCGTGTACTACGGGCTGGCGGGCCTGGCGGCGGTGGTCGCCTACCGCAGGACGCTGCTGAAGTCGCCCGCCGACTTCCTCCTCGGCGGGCTGTGGCCGCTGTTCGGCTCCGCGTTCATGTTCTGGATCTTCGTGGAGTCGCTCGGCGAACTGTCCCCCGCGGCGGTCGCCATCGGCATCGGCGGGCTCGCCGTGGGGCTCGTGCCGATGCTCTGGTACTGGCGGCAGGGCAGCGACTACTACCGGCCCGCCCGCCTGGACGCCTCGCGCACCGTCGAGGCCGACTACGTGCCCGAGGGGCGCCCGGCGACGCACGCCGCCGGCCACGAGGGTCTGTCCACCGACTTCTGAGAGGGGACCCGATGGCGCGCGACCGCTTCGTTCCCGACTTCGATCCCGACTGCGGGGACGCTCCCCTCTCCTCCACCCGGCACGACATCGTCATCGGCCGCTGGCAGGGCCTGCGGGACCTGCTGCGCGCCACCGGTCCCGACTGGCTCGCCCGCGGCCACCGGGTCCGGCTGCTGGCGCAGGCCTGCGCGGGCAGTTCGACGGTGGAGACCTGGCTGGCCGCCGAGCCGCACAGCGGCGACGCGCTGGTGCTGCGGGCGGCCACGGAGACGGCCCGGGCGTTCAACCTGGCCATCACCGCGGGCCGCGGCGTGCCGATCGACCAGAGCCGGGTCGACGCCGCGGTGCTGGCCTGTCTGTCCGCCGCCGAGGCGTACCCGGACGATCCGACGCCGTGGACCTCGCTGATCTCGGTCGCCCGCCTCTATCCGGCCGGGGTGCGGCGGCAGGAACTGGCCCGCTGGTGGGACGAGTTGCACCAGCGCGATCCGTACAGCATGGAGGGCCACCTGCAGGTGCTGCACTACTACTCCGCCCGCTGGCACGGTTCGCACGGGCTGATGTACGACTTCGCCCGGGACGCGGCCGGGGCGGCACCACCGGGCTGTCCGCTGCCGGTGCTGGTGCAGTACGCGCGCGTCGAGGAGTTCCGTCACGCCCTCGACAGCGCACAGGACCGCTCCACCGCGGTGCGGCTCGGCCAGCACTGGAACAACGACGGCGCCGTCGGCGACGTGCGCCGCACCTGGGAACGCTGGGTCATGGGCCGCAAGGAGGACGCCGTCGCACCGGGTGAACTGCGCGACGTCCACTACCTGGCCCACGCGGCGTGTGCGGCGGCCCTCGCGGACGTGGCGACACCGCTGCTGCGGATCCTCGGCCGCCGGCTGACCCGCACCCCCTGGTCGTACACGGGCGACCCGGTCCAGCAGATCACCCGACGGCGCAAGGAATGGGGCGTACGCGACTGAGCCTTCGGGCCGGGCCCCCTTCGCCACAGGGGCCCGGCCGGCTCTCCGCGTCGTACGGCGCCGGAGCGCGGCAGGGCCGGCCCCGGCCTGCCGGTGTCCGGCGGCAGGGAGACACGCCGCCGGACACCGGCCGGGCGCTCAGCGGGTGTTCGGCCCCCGGTGCCGGGGCTGCCGGGGCACCGGCCGGTCGGGCACCTGCGGCACGGCGCGCACGACGGGCCCGTCGCCGTTCAGCAGCACCGGGGTGCCGTGGTGCCGGATGGTCAGCGGGGAGCCGGACAGCAGGGTGTACGCGGCCTTCTCCGGGCCGATCTCCACCCGCAGGCGGCGGCCGAGCAGTTGGACGCTGAAGGCGAGACGGCTGAGCCGCTCCGGCAGCCGGGGGGCGAAGCGCAGGCCGTCGCTGTCACCGCGCAGCCCGCCGAACCCGGCGACCAGGGCCATCCAGGTGCCCGCGAGGGACGCGATGTGCAGCCCGTCGCGGGTGTTGTGCTCGAGGTCGGCCAGGTCCATCAGGGCGGCCTCGGTCGTGTAGTCGTAGGCCAGTTCCAGATGGCCGGCCTGCGCGGCGATCACCGCCTGGCAGCAGGCCGAGAGGGAGGAGTCCCGGACGGTCAGCGGCTCGTAGTAGGCGAAGTTGCGGGCGATCTGCTCCTCGTCGAAGTGGTCCGCGCAGGTGTACATCGCCAGGACCAGGTCGGCCTGCTTGACGACCTGTTTGCGGTAGAGGTCGAAGTAGGGGAAGTTGAGCAGCAGGGGGTACTGGTCGGCGCGGGTGCCGGCGAAGTCCCACTGCTGGTAGCGGGTGAAGCCCGCGTGCTGCTCGTGGACGCCGAGTTCGTGGTTGTAGGGCACGTGCACCGCCACCGCGGCGTCCCGCCAGGCCGCGCTCTCCTCCTCGTCCACGCCGAGCCGGGCGGCCTCGCCCGGGTACCGTGCGACGACGTCGGCGGCGGCCAGGAGGTTCGCCCGGGCCATCAGGTTGGTGTAGGTGTTGTCGTCGGCGACCGCGCTGTACTCGTCGGGGCCCGTGACGCCGTCGATGTGGAAGGTGCCGTGCGCGTCGTGGTGACCGAGCGAGCGCCACAGCCGCGCGGTCTCCACCAGCAGCTCGACGCCGGTGGCCGCTTCGAAGTCCCGGTCCCCGGTCGCGGTGACGTACCGGACCACGGCGTCGGCGATGTCGGCGTTGACGTGGAACGCGGCGGTCCCGGCCGGCCAGTACGCCGAGCCCTCCGAGCCCTCGATCGTCCGCCAGGGGAACGCGGCTCCGCGCAGGCCGAGCTGGACGGCCCGTTCGCGGGCGGCGGGCAGGGTTTTCTGCCGCCAGCGCAGGGCTTCGGCGACGGCGCCGGGCGCGGTGTAGGTGAGCAGGGGCAGGACGAAGGTCTCGGTGTCCCAGAAGGCGTGGCCGTCGTAGCCGGACCCGGTCAGACCCTTGGCGGGGATGGCGCGCTGTTCGGCGCGGGCGCCGGCCTGGAGCACATGGAAGAGGGCGAAGCGGACGGCCTGCTGGATCTCCTCGTCACCGTCGACCTCGACGTCCGCGCGGGACCAGAAGTCGTCCAGGTAGGCGCGCTGGTCGTCGAGGAGGCCCGACCAGCCGCTGTGCCCGGCCGCCGCGAGGGCCGCCTCCACCTGGTCGCTCATCGCGGGCCGGGAGCGGGCGCCGGACCAGCCGTGCGCGACGAGTTTCTCCACCCGCAGCTTCTCGCCGGGCTCCAGCACGGAGGTGACGGTGAGCCGGGCGACGTCGACGTTGCTCTCGCCGGCGATGGTGGTCCGCTCCGGGCCGGTGACCTCGTGGTCGGCGGCCACGGCCACCCGCAGCCCGCTGCGCTTCGTGCGGTGGACGAGCCGCAGCCGCATGCCGGCGGCCACGTCCTCCTCCGGCTCCAGCGGCGACTTCAGGGCACGGGCCGCGCGCGGGTCGCCGTTCGGGTCGGGCAGGCTCTCGTTGGTGACCAGTTCGGACTGGATCACCACCCGGGAGGTGCTGCCGACGGCCTCCACCTCGTAGGCGACGGCGGCCACGGCCCGCTGGGTGAGCGACACCAGCCGGGTCGAGCGCACCCGGACCGTGGACCCGGCGGGCGAGGTCCACTCACAGGTCCGCTCCAGGACGCCCCGCCGCAGGTCGAGCACCCGCTCGTGGGCGACGAGTCGCCCGTAGCGCAGGTCGAACGGCTCGTCGTCGACGAGCAGCCGCAGGACCTTTCCGTTGGTGACGTTGATGACGGTCTGCCCGGACTCCGGGTAGCCGTAGCCGGCCTCGGCGTAGGGCAGCGGATGCAGTTCGTGGACGCCGTTGAGGTAGGCGCCGGGCAGGCCGTGCGGCTCGCCCTCGTCCAGGTTGCCGCGCCAGCCGACATGACCGTTGGAGAGCGCGAAGACGGACTCGCTCTGCGCGAGGACGTCGAGGTCAAGCCGCGTCTCGCGCACGCACCAGGGCTCGACGGCGTAGGACCGGTCCGTGATCACTCCTGCTCTCCCCCGTTCTCGTCGCCGCCGTCCGCGAGGTCCGCGAGATCCGCGAGGTCCTTCACCACGACGTCCGCGCCGTGCGCGTACAGCGCGTCGCTCTGCCCCACCCGGTCGACGCCGACGACGTACCCGAACTTCCCGGCGCGGCCCGCGTCCATCCCGGCGAGCGCGTCCTCGAAGACGGCCGCCCGCGCCGGGTCGACGCCGAGGTCGTGGGCGGCGGCCAGGAAGGTGTCGGGGCGCGGCTTGCCCGGCAGGCCCCGCTCGGCCGCCACGACGCCGTCGATCCGCACCTCGAAGAGGTGCTCGGCGTCGATCGAGCGCAGCACGTCGCGGGTGTTGGCGCTGGAGGAGACGATGGCCGTCCGCAGGCCCTGCGCGCGTGCCTGCGCTATGTAGCGCAGGGTGCCGTCGTACGGCCGGACGCCCTGGGTGCGGATCTTCTCCAGGAGCAGCTCGTTCTTGCGGTTGCCCAGCCCGTGGACGGTCTGCGCGTCGGGCGGGTCGCCGGGTTCGCCCTCGGGCAGTTCGATGCCCCGGGAGGCGAGGAAGGTGCGGACGCCGTCGGCCCGGGGGCGGCCGTCGACGTACTCGTCGTAGTCGTGGCCCTCGTCGAACGGCCGGAAGTCCTTGCCTCCGTGCGCGTAGAGGAACGCGTCGAAGGTCTCCTTCCAGGCGGCCGCGTGCACCACGGCCGTTCGGGTGACGACCCCGTCGAGGTCGAAGAGACATGCCTGGATCGTTCCGGGAAGACCGAGCGTCGACGTCATAGGGCTCTCGTTCCCCTGTATCGGGCCACTCACCGGTGTGTCGCGCGCCACATCCGCGCTCAGTCGTGCGGGAAGGAGTGGTGCTCGTGGGCGATGAGCCAGCGGCCGTCCTCCTTGCGCAGGCCGAAGGTGAGCCGCAGCCGCAGGCTGGGGCACTCGGCGAGCTCCTCGGGCGTGCCGCAGCGCACCAGGGCATGGGCGTAGGCCACGTCGGGACCTGCGGTGACGTGGAGGGTGTCGAGGTCGAAGCGGGCCCCCTGGGCCTGCCAGACGAAGAAGGGCGGCCAGGTCGCGCGGTAGGCGGCCAGGCCCCGGATGCCCTCGTGGGGCGCCGGCACGTCGTACATCACCAGGTCCTCGGCGTGCTGGTCGAGAACGGTGTCGAGGTCGCCGCGGTGGACGGCGTCGGCCCAGCGGGTGATCAGGGTGCGGATCTGGCGCTCGTCGTCGGACACGGTCGTCCTCCTCTCCTCGCGGCCTGTGCGGGTCACCCTCCAGGAGACTGCGACACTCTGCTGTGTGCTCACTTTCGACGATCTGCTCCTGCGGGCCCGTGCCCTCGCCGGGGACGGCCGCCGGCGCGCGCTCCTCGGCATCGCGGGCAGTCCGGGCGCGGGCAAGACGACGCTCGCCGAACGCCTCGTGCGGGAGCTGAACGGCGGCGGGGACCCGTGGGTCGCGCACGTCCCGATGGACGGCTTCCATCTCGCCGACGTGGAGCTCGACCGCCTCGGCCGGCGGCACCGCAAGGGGGCGCCGGACACCTTCGACGCGGCCGGGTACGCGGCCCTGTTGCGACGGCTGCGCGAGGAGGCGGACGGCGAGGACCCGGTCTACGCGCCGGGCTTCGAGCGGGAGCTGGAGCAGCCGCTCGCGGGGGCCGTGCCGGTTCCGCCGACCGCCCGGCTGGTCGTCACGGAGGGCAACTACCTGCTCGTCGGCACGGGCGCGTGGGCGCGGGTGCGGGCCGCCCTGGACGAGGTGTGGTTCTGCGAGACGGACGAGGACGAGCGCGTCCGCCGGCTGATCGCCCGGCACGAGGAGTTCGGCAAGGGGCACGAGGAGGCGGTGGCCTGGGTGCTGCGCAGCGACCAGCGCAACGCCGAGCTGGTGGCGACGACGCGGGACCGGGCCGATCTGGTCGTGACCCTGCCCCGCCGCCCCCCGGGCGTTGTCGGTGGCAGGCGCTAGCTTCGGTCCCATGACCGACGGAATCGTGTGGCTCGTGGATCTGGACCGCTGGATGTCCAGCGTCGTGTTCGCGCGCGGGATCTCCCCCGAGGAGCTGGCCCGGCGCATGGGAGCCGACCCGGGCAGGGCCACGGAGCCGATCACCGACGCCGAGGTGTGGCGGCTCGGGATCACGCAGTGGCGGCCGGCCGAGGACGGGGACGGCGTGGTCCGGGTGGGCAGCTCCGGGGACTGGTCGTTCGCCCTGGAGTACGGGGACTCGACCGGCGGGGACCTGCTCGCGGAGATATCGCGCGACGGCGTGGAGGCGGTGCGGTACGTGCCGCCGCAGGAGCACCCGCCCGCCGACTTCCATTACGCGCGCGACGGCGTGTTCGTGTCCGGCTACGGGCTGCGGGAGGAGGTGTGGCGCTGGGGCGCGGAGCCGGATCTGCTGCTGCCCGACCTGGTCGCGGCGGGCATCCTGTCCTCCGACGGCAGCACGTGGCTTCCGCCGGAGGACGAGGACTACCGGACGGGCTCCCGCCGCAGCCTCGGTGTGGTGGAGCGGCGGTTCGGGCTGTCGCTGTCCCCCGCGTTCCTCCAGGACGCCCGGCTGCCCGCGTACGCGGTGCGCGGCATCCCGCGGATGACGCTCAGCCCCTGACGGCGGCGCGCAGCGTCAGCGTCGGCTCGGCGTGCTCGTCGTCGGGGCCGAGCACGGCGGTGAAGGCGTCCGTCCGCACGGTCAGGCCCGCCTCGCCCCATGCGGCGGAGACCGTGAACGGCTCCTCGGAGCCGTGCCGCACCGCGAACACGTGCAGGTCGTCCGGCGCGTCCGGGAGCGGTTGTGCCTCCAGCGCCGTCGAGCTGACCAGGTGGCGCCAGCCCTCGTCGGGGTCGCCGTAGCCGCGGGGGTCGGCGGCGAGCGCGAAGGCGGCTTCCTGCTGGGTGAGTCCGGCGCGCGCGTCGAAGTGCTCGGCGCCCTGCGCGTCGGGGTGCGTGAGGCGCAGGCCGCCCGGTGAGGAGACGGCTCCGCGCGCCGTGCGGCGGACCCGGTCGCCGTCGTCCTCGGCGTACGGCAGGCCCGCCAGCAGGTACGGCTTGCCGTCCAGGCGCTCCACGGCGACCGTCGTCCACAGGGTGGCGCCGTCGGTGACGTACAAGGAGCGCACGCTGCGCAGGACGTGGTCGCGGCCGACGACCGGCTTGGTGACCAGCTTGGCCGTGAGGCCGTCGGCGCGGGCGTCGCGGACCCGGACCCGGCCCATCGGCCGGCACAGCAGGAAGCCGTCGGTGACGGGGCCGAAGCCGTGCTGGCGGTCGACGGCGGCGGGCAGGTAGTAGGTGCCGGCCGCCTCGACGACCGCCGGGGTCATCCGGTCGTCGAAGGCCACCGAGACCGTGCCGGAGCGCAGTTGGTGCCGTGCCGAGCCGGTGGACGGCTCGCGGTGCCAGCGCGTGGTGTCCTGGATCTGCCAGACGAGCATCCACGCGAAGTGGCCGTCGACTCCGCCGTCGGCCTTGACCGCGTGCCGTGCCCAGCGGCTGTCGCCCCGGTAGCGGCCCAGGTCGGCGCCGACGCGGGCGCCGAAGTAGCGCAGACCGAGGACGGACTCGAAGGCGGAGTGCTGCTCGCTGTAGCGGGGTCCGCCGTTGTCGAAGCCGCCGCCGGTGAGGCGGGCGTCGAGGTAGCGGGCGAGGGCCTCGCCGTCCTCGGCGAAGACTGCCTCGCCGCTGACCCGGTGGGCCTGGGCGAGGAAGGAGAGGGAGATCGGGCCGTAGTTGTTGTCGTAGGCGCCGCCGTGCTCGGGGGGCAGCAGGGCGCCCCGGTCGCGGACCCGGTGGGCGCGGATCTCGTCGGAGTACAGCGCGAGGGCCCGGGCGCGGACCGGCTCGCCGTCCTCCGGCGGCAGATGGCGGGCCAGCATCAGGCCGCCGACCACGCAGCCGATCGCCTGGTTGCCCGCCTCCTGGGGGTTGAAGAAGGTCGCCTCGGTCAGCCAGCTCCAGTAGCCGCGTGCCACGTCGAGGAGTGCGGCGCGCTGGTCGTCCGGCACGAGTCCGTCGGCCAGGTCGAGGACGTCGACGGCCTGGAGCAGCGCCCACACCGTGCTCGGCCAGTCGCCGACGGGGTGCGCGCCGGGCGCCAGGGTGTAGCGGGCGTACGGGAGTCCGGAGCCGCGCACCTTCAGGTTCGGGTAGCCCGGGTTGTCGTCCCGGTAGACCCGTTCGCGCAGGTGGAAGGCGAGGCTGCGGCGCACCGCCTCGGGCAGCCGGTGGTCCTCGGTGCGCTGCCAGGCCAGGGCCAGCAGCGAGGTGATGCCGAGCGAGGTGTCGCCGATGTCGTCGACGCAGTCGGGGTGCTCCAGGTTGCCCTGCGGGGTCAGGCGGCGCAGCGCCTGTTCGGTGACGTCGGCGAGGACGGCGTCGTAGGCCTGCGGGGTGTCCGGCAGGTCGTGCAGCGGGCCGCCCTGATGGGCGAGGTGCACGGGAGGGGACGTAGGGGGCACGGGGATCAGCCCTTCATACCTGAGATGGCCATGGCATGGGTCGTCGGAGTCACACCGCGGGTGCGGCCCGGCGGGCGCGCAGTGCGACGGTCAGCGTGTGCGGGCCGTGTCCGCCGAGGTAGACGCGGTTCCCGGTCGTCGCGTCGGTGCCGCCCACCAGGGTGTGGTCCTGACCCGGGTCGTACCGCAGGACCTCGCCGCGGTCCGGCCCGGCCGGCGGTTCGCCGGCCTCGACGTGGGCCTCGACCCGGATCTCGTCGTCACCGGCCCGGTAGGTCATCGGTCGGGTCGTCAGGCACCAGCGCCCGTCGCCGATCGGTACGGCTCCCGACGGCACGCCGCCCGGCCGGAAGGTCAGTTCGAGGGCCCAGGGCACCCGGGGTCCGCCGATGTCGATCCGCAGGTCGGCGCCGTCGTCCCTCAGGTCCACCTCGACGCGGGTCGTGTGGGAGACCTCGTCCCGGGGCCGGTCCGGGAAGGCCATCGCGGCCGAGAACCGGCCCTCGTCCGCCACCCGGTAGGCGCCGTCGTCGCGTCGCCGGTCCGGCGGCAGCGGCTGGTAGTAGGCGGCCGTGAGGGTTTCGGTGAGCCGGTACCGGTGACCGGCGGACGGCCGCATGTCGGCGGCGCGGAACGGGCCCAGGTCGAAGAAGCCCCGGGAGAGACGGGCCGCGTCGAGGACCGCGTCGCCGGCGAACAGGCGCAGGAAGGTGGGATTGCAGGCCAGGCCCGAGCGGATGCGCCGGTGCCCGGGCACGTCGGAGCCGCCGTACACCACGGTGTGCGCGGTGGCCGAGGCGCGGGCGGCGAGGCGGGCGGTGGCGAGGTGGCGGTGGCGGGGCAGTGGCTCCACGGCCGGTGCGGGCAGGGCGCGGCACAGGTCCGGGGTGAGGAGGGTCTGGGCGAGCAGGTCGGAGTCGTCGATGCCGTCGGCGGCCGCCAGCAGTGCCGCGCGGGCGAAGTCGCCCCGGCCGGTGCGGATCGCGAGCAGCCGGTAGTGCGGCAGGTAGGGCGCCAGCGGGAACGGGTGGTTCTGGTCCTGCCGCCGCGAGTGGACCGTCTCGACCGTGCCGTCGGGCCTGATGAGGTCCAGGGTCGTGGCGAGGTTGCGTTCGACGGCGTCCAGCAGGTCGGCGCGGCCGAGCACCTCGGCCAGCAGGAGCAGCGACGGGTTGGACACATGGGCCGCGTAGTTGGCGCTGCGCTCCGAGTACAGGCCGTCCGCGTCGATGTCGACGCCCTCGGCGAGCCACTGCTCAACGCGGTCGAGCAGCCGGTCGTCGGGGAACGACCGGTGCAGCCGGGCCAGTGCCGCCGACAGCTCCCAGCGGTGGTTCGGGGTGTGCACCCCGCCGGTCAGGAGGCTGCCGGAGGCGGCGCCGGCGATCTCGGCGAGCGCGGCGGCGACGTCGTGCAGTGCCGGCCCCGCGCCGGCGGCGAGGACGTACGCGTCGCACACGTCGTTGACGGTGAAGGCGGAGTCCGGCGGTGACTGCACGTTGTCGCCGCCGGCGAAGAGGCCGGTGGGCGTCTGCGCGTCCCGCAGGGCGCGCAGGTGGGTCGTCGCGGCGGTGACGGCCCGCTCGCTGCCGTGCAGCGCCGAGTCCGCGGAGCGGTACGCGGCGACCAGAGTCTTCACCCGGCGTGCGAGTGCGCGGTGGGTCACACCGGCCGGTGCCACGCCGGGCGCGGCCGCCAGCGGGGCGGCCAGCCGGTCGGCGGCGCCGGCCGCCGCGCGGACGAACTCGTGGTCGAGCGGGGTGGGCAAGGTCAGTCCTTCAGTCCGGCGTTGATGTCGGCGTTCATGACGTACTTCTGGAACACCAGGAAGACGACGATCAGCGGGATCATGGAGATGACCGACCCGCCGAGCAGCACCGACCAGTTGATGTTCTGCGCCCCTACGAGGCTCTGGATGCCGATCTGCACGGTGAACTTCTCGGGGTCGTTCAGCATGAGCAACGGCCATATGTAGTCGTTCCACCGCCACTGGAACGACAGGATGGCGAGCGTCAGCATGATGGGCCGGGAGAGCGGCACCATGATCCGCAGGAAGATCGACAGCTCCTTGGCGCCGTCGATGCGCGCGGCCTCGATGAGCTCGTCGGGGACCGTCAGGAAGAACTGGCGGAACATGAAGCAGCCGGTCGCGGTGAGCAGGGCCGGGAGGATGATGCCGGCGAGCGAGTTGTAGAAGCCCAGGTCGCGGACCACCAGGAACAGCGGGGCGAGCATGACCTCGGCAGGGAGCATCGTGGTGGCCAGGATGCAGAGGAAGAAGGCCTTGAGCCATCTGTTGTCGTACTTGGCCAGCGCGTACCCGGTGCAGCAGCTGACACCCACCGTGAGGATCGTCGCGATCACACAGACGAGGGTCGTGTTGATGAAGTACTGGGCGAAGTTGGCGCTTGCCCACGCTTCCTTGTAACCCGACACGGTGGGGTTCTGCGGGAGCACCGTCAGCGGGAGGGAGAACAGGTCTCCCGCCGGTTTGAAGGAGCTGAGGACGAACCACAGCACCGGGATCCCGTAGAGGCCCGCCAGGACCCACAGCAGAGTCGTCGGGGCAATCGCGCGCCGAAGCCCGCCGGTCGCCGACCCGCGGGACCTCTTCTTGGAGACGGCCCGTACGGAGTCGGGGTGGGACTTGCGCGGCATGTCTGTGGTTGTCATCGGTTCTCCACCCGCCGGTTGACCATCATCTGGATGATCGCGACGCCCATCAGGATGAGCATGAGCACGAACGACGCGGCGCTCGCGTAGCCGATCTGGCCTGCCTTGAACCCCGTCTGGTAGATGTACTGGACCAGCAGGTTGTTCGACGTTCCGGGTCCGCCGCTGTTGAGGGAGGCGAACACCGCGTATTCCTTCATCGCGTGGATCGTGTTGAGCAGGATGACGATGAAAGAGGTGGGCGCGATACTCGGCAGCGTGATGCTGATGAACTGGCGCCACGGACCGGCGCCGTCGAGCGCCGCCGCCTCGTAGTACGACGTCGGTACGTTCTTGATCGCCGCGATGAACAGCAGCATCGAGAAGCCCGTCCAGGCCCAGGCAGCCGCCACCACGACCACGATCAGCGACAGATCCGCGTTCGACTGCCACGGAACGGCGCTTCCGCCGAGCTTCTCGATGAGGTAGTTGACCAGTCCGAAGTTCTCACCGAACAGCCATCGCCACAGGACACCCACGATGATGGGCGACAGCAGCCACGGGATGAAGAAGAAGAGCCGGGCGACCGACGCGCCCTTGGCGTGCTTGCTCACCAGCACGTTGGCGATGAGCAGCGACAGCACGAAGTTCAGCGGAACGAAGAGCACGGTGTACAGCAGCGTGCGGGTCGTCGCGTCGTAGAAGGTCGAGTCCCCGAGCAGCTTCTGGTAGTTGTCCAGTCCGACGAACTGGAACGACCCCACGCCCGTGTAGTTCGTGAAGGAGTAAACGAGCCCGATCACCGCCGGCCAGATGAAGAACAGCGCGAAGAGCACGACATTGGCCGCGATGAGGACGAGCGGCGCAAGGGTGTACTTACTACGGCTCCTGGGCGGGCTCACGGACACGTCCGGGGCTCGTTTTGTCATCTTCCTGACTCCGTGCTGGTGGATGGGATTGCGGTGGGCTCACATGGGCCCGGCATCACGCGGACGTCCAGGTCCGGGCGGCGGTGGCTCGCACCGCCGCCCGGACGGGCCTACTTCACGCCGCCGACCTGCTGGTTGTAGCCGGCCACGATGTTCTCCAGGGCCTTGTCGGCCGACTGCTCACCGTTGATCGCCTTGCCGATCTCCGCCTTGGTCGGGTCGTCGGTGAGGCTCTTGCCGTTCAGCGCCCAGTTCGTCTGCGCAACGTTGAAGTAGCCGGAGATGGGGGCGTAGAGCGGAATCGACTCGTTGTAGAGCTTGAACGCCGCCTGCGCCGCCTCGGACTTGAAGGGGTACGTCGGGTTCAGGCCGCTCTCGACCGGCAGGAACCCGGACGCCTCGCACAGCGCCTTGTAGTGCTCGGGCTCGTACAGCCACGAGATGAACTTGTTCGCGGCGGTGGCCGCGTCGCCGTTGTTGTTGAAGCCCACGACCATGCCGCCGCTGTTGACGTCGCTGGCCTGCACCGGCTCGGCGGGGGTCGGGACGCTCGCCCACTCGAACTTCGTGACGCTCTCCGCGAAGGAGGCGACCTGCCACACACCGGACCAGTAGGCGACGACGTCACCACTCTGGAACATGGCCGACGGGTCGGCGCCGCTGGTCCACACCGACTTCGGCATGGTCTTGTCGTCGTTCCAGCCGACGAAGGTGTTCACGGCCTTCTTGGTCGCCTCGTCCGCCGAGAACTTGCCGGAGGAGTCGGCGTGCATGTACTGCCCGCCCATCTCGTACACCATGGCGCGGAGTCTGGACGGCGACTGGTCGAACGTCAGGGAGTACTTGGCCTTGGTCTTCTCCCGGACCTCGTTCGCCGCCTTGATGAACTCGGTCCAGGTCCAGGTCTTGGAGGGCGAGGTCGGGTAGGAGACGCCGGCCTTGTCGAAGAGCGCCTTGTTGATGAACATGCCGGACGCGGTGACGTCCGAGGGGATGGACAGCACCTTCCCGGACGAGTCCTTGGCGACGAAGTTGGCGTTGATCTTGTTGGTCTTGTTGTCGGCGATGGAGCTGAGGTCGAGCAGCTTGTTCGACCAGATCGGGTCGATCTTCGGCACCGCCGCCACGTCGGGCAGGGAGTTCGCCTGCGCGGCGTTGTGCAGCTTCGCGTCGTAGCCGTCGTACGGGATGTTGACGAGCTTGACGTTGACGCCGGTTTCCTTCTTGTACGCCGCCACCGACGCCTTCCAGCCCGCGTCCTGCCCCGGAACCGTGGAGATCCAGAACGTCAGCGACTTCGACGTCCCGCCCGAGCCGGAATCCGACCCGCAGGCGGAGAGCAGCAAGGCACCTGCCGTGGCAACGGCAGCGAGGGGAACCAGACGGCGTATGCCGCCGCGGCCGAGTCGGCGGGAGCGCCGCACACCCACACTGGTCATCTTCGATCCCTTTTCGTCATGGGAGATGGAGCACGGCGCCGATCGATGCGGCACGGGTGCATTTTGCAGGAGGTTTCGCTTTCCGGGGGGCGCGGCCTCGCCCGGCCGCGTCGCCCTGGAGGATGGGGTCCCCGGCCATGAGGGCCGTCGTCGCACAAGCACGCCCTCGTGCGGCTGCCGTACGTCGAGTACGGGCGGGAGGCTCATCCGGAGTCGGCGTCCCGGCCGACTTAGAAAGCGCTTGTCCGGACATTGGCAGACCGAGTCGCGGGCCGTCAATCCTTGGCCCGCGCGGCCTCGGTCACGGTTTGGACTCCGCGGGCGACCGCGAGCCGTGCCGCGCCCGCCACCGTGCCGGAATCCCCGACCGTGCTGCTGACCACCTCGGTGGGCCAGCTCAGCCGCGCCAGCTCGGTCCGCACACCGGGCAGGAGCTGCGGATCCGCGCCCGTGCTGCCCCCCAGCACGATCAGGCCCGGGTCCAGCACGGCGGTCACGGCCGCGGCCAGCCGGCCCACGTCCGCGGCATGGCGGCCGACGACGTCGAGCGCCGGGGCGCGGCCCTGCGCCGCCAGGGCGAAGAGCTGCTCGGTGGTGCGCGGGCAGGGGCCGTCGGAGCTGCGCCAGGCCGCCGCGGCACGGCGCAGCAGCGACCGTGCCCCGATGTACTCCTCCAGTGCCTCCTGGCGCGGCTCACGGCCGTCGTCCCAGGGGTAGGGCAGCCGGGCCAGCTCCCCGGCGGCGCCGTTCGAGCCGCGCAGCACCGAACCGCCGACGACGATGCCGAGGCCGATGCCCACGCCGATCCGCAGATAGCCGAAGGTGTGCCGGCCGCGGGCGGCCCCCTCGTGCAGTTCGGCGAGCGCGGCGCAGTTGACGTTGTTCTCCAGGTGGACGGGCACGCCCGGCGGCAGCGCGACGGCCATGGCGTCGAAGACCGGGCCCGCCTTGGCGGTCGCGGGGCGCATCCCGCTGCCCTGCCGGTCCCGCGCGGCCACATCGCCGACGGCGACGACGATGGTGCGCAGCGGCATGCCCTCGGGCAGCGCGTCGAGCGCCTCGCGCACGGCGTCGGCGGCCTCCGTCCGGGACGCGCTCGCCTCGGCCAGCAGGGAGCCGTCCAGGGCGCAGCCGCGGACCCGGGTGCGGGCGGGCCCGAGATCGACGGCGAGCACGGCGCCCGCGGCCGGCCCGAGACAGTAGACGGCCGCGGAGCGCCCGGTGCCGCCGGAGGAGGTTCCGGAGTGCGTGGCGAGCCGGGCGCTCTCCAGCTCCGCCACGGCGGCCGACACCGTCGGCTTGGACAGGCCCGCCAGGCTCGCGAGCTGCGGCCGGGTCGCGCTGCCCGCCTGCGCCAGCACGGCGAACACCGCACTCGCGCTCTCGGTCAGGCGGGGGGCTTCCGCCACGTCGAGTTCCACAGTTTCCCCCACACGGGTACAGGGCCGCGCGCCCGGGCCGATCGTCTCGGCGGGCTGCGGCGATGGGATGCTCCGACGTCGCGCGTCCCCGTCCCGCGGCGGCCCGGGCGGGAGCCTGGACGGTCGAGTGCGCGATTGCTCTTGACGCACTGTACTTCGTTAGTTAACTTCCTAACGAACTTCACGGTACTCGCCTGCCGTGCTCGTCAGAAGCCCGTCCCGGGGCTTCCCTAGTTCACCGATCCGCCATCCCTCAGACACGGTTCGCCCGCCGTCGCAGCTCGACGCAGCAACGACGAAAGAGGATCCGTGCAGGACTCTCCACCTCCGGCCCCCCTCGTGGTGGGCGTCGACGTGGGCGGCACCAAGACCCATCTCCGCGCCCTCACGGACGACGCCGTCGTGGCCGACCACGTCCGCGGCAGCACCGGCTGGCGGCCGCACGATCCGGCCGCCGCCGCCCGCTGGCTGACCGGCCTCGTCCACGAGACGCTGCCCCCGGGCGCGCGCCCGGCCGCACTCGCCGTGGGCGCGCACGCCTGCGAGACGCCCCGCCAGTGCGCGGCGATCCGCGACGCCCTCCAGCTCTCCCTCGGTGTGCCCGCGCGCGTGGTGGGCGACGCCGAACTGCTCGCGCCCGCCGCGGGACTGGCCGAGGGGGTCGGCCTCGTGGCCGGCACCGGCTCGGTCGCGGTGGGCAGGCTGCCCGACGGCGATCCCGTCCAGGTGGGCGGCTGGGGCGCGGTCCTCGGCGACGAGGGCGGCGCCGCCGGTCTGGTCCGTGAGGCGGCCCGGGCCGTGTGGGCGGCCCACGACCGCGGCGAGAAACCCGGAACCCTGGCTCGGGGCCTCCTCGCCGCTCTCGGCGTGCCCGAGGTCCCGGCGCTCGGCGCGGCCCTGGAGAGCGCCTCGGACGTCTCCGCCGAGTGGGGACGGCACGCTCCCGCCGTCTTCGCGGCCGCGGCCGACGGCTCCGCGCTCGCCCGTTCCGTGATCGCCGAGGCCGGCGCGGCGCTCGCCACGCTCGTCGCCCGCCTCGCCGCGCGCGGTGTCGCGGTCGACGACGTGGTCGTGGCCGGCGGCACGGTGCTCGGCCAGCCGGCGCTCTACGAGGCGTTCGCCGCCGCGCTCGCGGGCGCGGTGCCCGGCGCGCGCCCGCAGCCGCTCACCGTGGCGCCCGTCGAGGGCGCGGTGGCGCTGGCGCGCTCCCTCCTGTGAGGGGCGGGCCGCTCGTTCACCCGCAGGACACGCACCGGTCGCCGGGCCCTCGCGGCAGCGACACGACCCGGCCGTAGATCTTCGCTCGTACGCGTCGTGCGGCGCACACGCCGTCCCAGGACCGACGCGCCGCTCCCGATCGCACGTACCCCGCAGGCATCACCGCACGTCCTTTCAGGCCGCACGGCCGACGAACTCGAGAGAGGCACATCCATGCCGTCACCCGCCGGGCAGTCCACCCCCTCGGCCGTGAACAGAAGGCGCTTCCTGCAGGTCTCCCTCGGCGGCTCGGCGGCCCTGGTGGCCGCGCCGACGCTCGTCTCGTGGCTGGGCGCCGCCGACGCCAAGGCGGCGACGGGCCCGCTGCCGTTCGTCGACGACTACCGGACGAACATCACGGCGAACAGCACGCCGGACACCAACGCCGTGGTGCGGATCCTGGGCGGCTTCGCCCAGGTGTGGAAGACCGGCGCCGCCTGGAACACCGGCACGCCGCTGCGCCCCGACGTCCTGCGCGCCAACATGCGCTACTGCATCGCGATCACCCGCGCCCGCTCGGAGGCCGCGGGCCGTGAGGCGTTCGTCTACGACCGCCAGCACCAGAGCTACGCGATGATCGGCGGACTCGGTCCGCTGGCGGAGCTCTACAGGACCGGCGCCAGAGCCGTCACGTCGGTCACCGCCGCGCCGGACACCACCCCCGCCACCACGATCAGTGACGCGGTGCCCGCGGACGCGCCCGCCGGCTCGGCCATCGGCGCCGGCTCCTACACCTCCGACCTCGGCCAGGTGGCCCGGCTCGTCGACACCGTGCGCGGACCGTTCGCCTCCGGCAACCCGGCCAAGTACGCCTTCCAGTACCCGCGCCCGTGGCGCATGAACGAGAACAGCGAGGTCGTCGACACCGGCAGGACCGACGCCCTCGGCTTCCCGGTGTACGACTCGAAGGTGGTCGTCGTCCCGCAGCTGCTGCGTCAGCGCGGCACCTCCGCGACCGACGACGGCGGCTTCCCCAGCGGGCACACCAACGCCTTCCACCTGGCGTCGCTGGCCTTCGCGTACGCCGTGCCGGAGCGGTTCCAGGAGCTGGTGACCCGCGCCCTCGAACTCAGCCACACCCGGATCGTCTCGGGCATGCACTCGACCGTGGACGTCCTGGGCGGCCGCGTCATGGCCACCGCCCTCGCCGCCGCCGCGCTCGCCGACCCGGCCAACGCCGACCTCAAGGCGGCCGCGCGCGCGCAGGCGCTGGCCTACTTCACCGAGAGGACCGGCACCACGGCCGACACCCTGGCCGCCTTCGCGCACTCCGACGCCACGGACGCCTACGCCGACCGGGAGGCCAACGCGCGCGCCAACGAGCCCCGCATGACCTATGTCCTGGAGCGCGAGGGCCGCAGGACGCCGCTCACCGTGCCCAAGGGCGCCGAGGTGCTGCTGGAGACCCGGCTGCCGTACCTGACGGCCGCCCAGCGCCGCGAGGTGCTGCGCACGACCGCGCTGCCGTCGGGGTACGTCCTGCTGGACGGCTTCGAGCAGTGGGGCCGGCTGAACCTGTTCGCCGCGGCGGACGGGTACGGCGCCTTCGACTGCGACGTCACGGTCACGCTGGACGCGTCGAAGGGCGGTTTCGGCGCCGCCGACGCTTGGCGCAACGACATCGACGGCGCGGGCGGCCTGACCAAGCGCGGCTCGGGCACGCTCACCCTGACGGGGCACAACGGCTACCGCGGGGGCACCGTGCTGGCGCAGGGCGTGCTCGTCGCCGGGCACGCGAACGCGCTCGGCCGGGGCGACGTGCGGCTGATCGGCGGCACGCTGCGCGCGGACGCCCCGGTGCGGGTGCGGGGCGGGTGGGCCCAGGAGTCCGGCGCGGCCCTCGACCTGGCGCTGCGCGGGCACCACGGGCCCGTCCTCACGGTGTCCGGCCGGGTCCGGCTGGGCCGCGGCGCGGTGCTGTCGCTGCGCCTCGACGCCGACCGGCCGCCGGCCGCGGGGACGACGGTCCCGGTGATCGCCGCCTCCGCGCTGCGCGGCCGGTTCGACCGCGTCGAGCTGAACTCCGACCGTCTGCGCGCCGTACCCGTGTACACGGCAGACGGTCTGTCGGTACGACTCCTGAAGCGGTAGCACCCTTCGCGGCGGGAGCCGGTGCGCGGCGAGCCCCCGAGGCGGCTCCGCACCGGCTCCGGCCACCGTCCGGCCGGTGTCACCGCAGGGCGGACGATGGCAACCGAAGCGCACCCGGTCCCGCGGACCACCCCCGACGCGAAGGCGGCGCGGCCATCGCGGTCGGTCCGCCGTCGTCTCCTCGTCCCGGTCCTGGTGGCCGTCCTGCTGACCCAGATGGCCGTCGTGATGGTCACCGCCGCGGTGCTGCAGACCCCGACCATCGACGAGCCGGTGTACGTCGCCACGGCGGCCGACTACCTCCACGCGCACCGGGTGCGCCTCAACCCGGAGCATCCGCCGCTCGGCAAGCTGGTGGTCGCGGTCGGCGTGGCCGTCGCCCGCCCGCACGTCGATCCCTCGTTCACGGGCGGCCAGGAGGCGGCGGGCCGGCACCTCCTGTACGGGTCGGGCAACGACCCCTGGCGGCTGATGCTGTGGGCCCGGCTGCCGGTGATCGCGCTGACCCTGCTGTTCGGCCTGGTGGTGTTCGCCTTCACCCGTGACCTCGCCGGGCCCGCCGCCGCGCTGACGGCGCTCGCCCTGTACTCCTTCTCCCCCGACGTCGTCGCGCACGGGTCGCTGGCGACGCTCGACGTCCCGGCGGCGGGCTTCCTGCTGACCTCGGTGTGGCTGCTGTGGCGGGCCGTCACGGCAGCGCGCGCCGGTACCTGCCGCTCGCCGGGGCCGCCCTCGGCGCGGGGCTCGCCACGAAGATGAGCACGCTGCCCGCGGTCCCCGTGCTGGCGGCCCTGGCCGCGCTGTCGGTGTGCGCGGGACGGCGGCCCCGCACCGTGCGGCGGGCCCTGGCGGCGGCGGGCGTGGTGACGGTGACCGCCGTCGCCGTCGTCTGGGCCGCGTATCTCGCGGTCGATCCGCTGCTGCGCTGGGATCCCGGGACGACCCATGTGCCCGTGGTGCACGGTCTGCGCGGGCACCTGGTCCGGACGCTGCCCTTCCCCGAGGCGTTCCGGGACGGCATGCGGATCCAGTTCGGCCTGGAGAACCGGTCGTGGCAGGGGTTCCTGTTCGGGCACCGCTACACGGGCGCCCGCTGGTACTACCTGCCGGTCGCCCTGGCCGTGAAGACACCGCTGGGCATGCTCGCCCTGTGGACGGCCGGGGCGGTCGCGATGACCGGGGTGCGACGGCTGCGGCCCGCCGCGCCGTACGTGCTGGTCCCGGCCGCCGTGCTGCTGGCCTCGGCCATGACCGGGGCGCGGGACCTGGGGACCCGGTACGCCGTCTTCCTGCCGATGTTCCTGGCGGTGGCCGCGGGCTGCGTCCTGACGGTGCGCCGGCGGTGGGCTCCCGTCGTGGTGGGGGCGCTGGCCGCGTTCGTCGCCGTCAGCTCGCTGCGCACCTTCCCCTGCTATCTGCCGTACTCCAACGAGGCGTTCGGCGGACCGGCCGACACGCATCTGCGGCTGCACGACTCCAACGTGGACTGGGGCCAGGACCTGGGCCGGCTGGCGGACCGTCTGCGCGACCGCTATCCGGGCGAACGGGTGTGGCTCGTGTACAAGGGCAGCGGGGTGCCCGCCTCCTACGGCATCGACGCCGACGACCCGCGGCGGGTGCCGCCCGAGCGGGTGCACGGGCTGCTGGTCGTGTCGGACTCCGCGGCCGCCGAGGGCCGGGACGGGCTGGACGTGCTGCTGCGCTCCAGCAGGCCGGTCGACGAGGTCGGCCACTCGATCACGCTGTACCGGCGGTAAGCCGCGATCACCGGGTGTGCGAGGGGTGTCTTCGGCCTCCCTTTCCGGGGCGGTCCCTGAAGTATGTTGAGCCCGTGGAAGACAAAGGAGGCGCACCGGTGCCATCGCCGCAACAGGCACGCGCACAGGCATCCGCGATCACCTCGGGCAGAACCGGTCCGGAGACGGAGGTGTCCCCGACCTCCCGGCTCAGGGCCCTCTTCGACGGACCTCATCTGTCCCCGGGGCAACGGCGCATCGCCCAGTATCTGATCGAGCACATCACCGAGGCGGCGTTCCTGTCGATCACCGACCTCGCGGACCGCGTGGGGGTCAGCCAGCCGTCGGTGACCCGGTTCGCCGCGGCGGTCGGCTTCAGCGGGTATCCCGCGCTGCGGGAGAGGCTCCAGTCGATCGCGCTGGGCGCCCTGGCCGGCGGCCCGGCGGCGGCCGAGGTGAACCGGAGCAACGAGCTCCAGGCGGCGGTCGAGGCGGAGATCGAGAACCTGGAGAACCTGCGGCGCGACTTCGCCGACCCGGACCGGGTCATCGACGTGGGGCGCAAGCTGTCCCAGTCGACGCCGCTGACCGTCCTGGGGCTGCGGATCTCCGTCTCGCTCGCCGAGTACTTCGCCTACGCCGCCCGCCGGGTCCACCCGGACGTACGGCTGGTGACCCGGGGCGGCAGCGTCGCCTACGACGCGCTCCTGCAGTCCCGGGAGGCGGGCGGCACCTGGGTGCTGGCGTTCTCGATGCCGAGGCATGCGCAGGAGACGCTGACCGCCGTGCGGGTCGCGCGCAGCGCCGGTCTCAAGGTCGCGCTGATCACCGATCTGGCGCTGGGGCCGGTGGCCGACGAGGCCGACGCCACCTTCGCCACCGGCACCGGCTCCCGCCTGGTCTTCGACTCCTACGCCGCCCCGGGCGTGATGGCCGCGGCGCTGCTCCAGGCCATGACCGACGCGGGCCCCGAGCGCACCCAGGCGCGGCTCGAGGAGTACGAGCAGATCGCCGAGCAGCACCAGTTCTTCCTGCGTGAGTGACCTTCCTTCCCCAGGCACCCCCCCTCCCCCGGCATTGCACAGTGGGATCTTTGCGGGCAAATCACGCATGAATGTTTTCATACGTCTTGCAAACAGGTCGGCATATATAAATACTGCAGACGGCCGCATCCGCCCGCCAAGGGCTCATGTACGGGCACCCGAAACCGCCGTCCCCTACCCGCGTCGGCGCCCAGGGTGTTCGGGGCATCGCTTGCGCGAGCGCCCGTGGCGGCCCCGGTCTTCCCCTGGGCCGGGGCCGCCCCGAACCGTCGGACCACCGTCACGACGCCAACACCGGAAGCGATGATCATGACCCTGACGACGACGCGCATCAGTTCGGACTGGCCGTGCCAGGTCAAGACTCCCGGCAGCTACGACTGGGAGCGCTCGGCCGCCAAGTGGCTGCGCGAGCTGGTGCCCGCGCGCTACGCGAGCTACCCGGCGCTGCTGCGCCACCCGGTGCTGCTCGCCCGTCACGCGCAGATCCAGGTCCAGAACGAGGTCCGGGTGGCCCGCACCGCTCTGCAGACCGCCCGCGCCGACCTGCCCCGGCTCGGCCTGCCCGAGTCCGTCATCGAGCACACGATCAAGATGTACGCGGCCGAGGTCATGCAGTTGCAGCACATCGCCCGCAGCGTCCGGGCGGTCACCCAGGCCCTGGCCGAGCAGGGCTCCGGACGCTGAGCGGGAGTCCGTCCGCCCCTCCCCGACGGGTATCACGCCTGGCGGGAGCGTTGCCGCAAGACCTCGATCGAAGTCACCGCGATATGCCATGCTCGTGGCGTGACGAGCGAACCCGCCCTGCCCGCTCGGTCCGGTGACGTGCCCGACATGGCGGCACTGAGCCGGATCGTGGCGCGCCAGCGCGCGGAGATGGACCGGCTGCAGGACCTGGCGGCCACCGCGGCCGTGCTGGAACGCGCCAAGGGCGCGGTGATGGCCCAGCTCGGCTGTTCCCCGGACGCCGCGCAGGAGGAGCTGCAGCACCGGGCCAAGGCCGGGGAGCGGACGCTGCTCGAGGAGTGCTGGATCGTCCTCGGCGCGCTCTCCGCGGCGCCGCATCGCGCCGCCGAGCCGGATCCGGTCGGATCTCCGGCGCGCAGGACCGCGCCCGGACCGGCTCACGAGGAGATCGCCGCCGACGCCCTGGGACGCCTGAGCCGGGTCCTCGTCCGGGTCGGCACCCCGCACGATCTCGCCCGGTGCCTGCTGGACCGGCTCGCCCCGGACGTGGGCGCCGGCGCCGTGATGATCTTCGCCCGGCGGCCGGGCGGCGGGCTGGAGCTCACCGGGCACGCCGGCATCGAGAGGACGCTGGCCGAACAGTGGAGCCGGGTGCCGCCGGTCAGCGGGATCGCCGCGCTGGACGCGCTCACGGCGGGGCAGCCGCGCTGGCTGGAGAACCTCCGCAAGGACGCCGAGCGGTACCAGCTGATCGGGGACCCGCCCGAGCGGTGGCCGTCGCGGGCCTGGCTGCCGGTGGTGACCGGCGGGACGGCCGACGTCGTGCTCGGCGTCCTGCGCCACCGCGAGGGCCCCTTCCCGCCGCGGGTGCGCGAACACCTGCTGGCCGTCGCCCAGTTGTGCGCGGGTCCGCTGCGCACGTTCGGCAGCCGTCCGGATCCCGCCCCGGACGAGGCCGCCGACGCCGTGCAGACCGTGCTCGACCGGCTGCCCGTCGCGGCGGTGCTCCTCGCCCCGGTGCGCTCCGCGCAGGGGGACGTCGAGGACTTCCGCATCGACGCCGCGACCAGCGTGACCTCCGACGCCGTGGGCCGCAGCGGCCGTGAGCTGGTCGGCCTGCGCTTCCTGGAGTGCTGGCCGGAGGCGGCCCGCGACCCGTTGTGGGAGGGATGCCTCCGGGTGCTGGCCGACGGACGGCCGTACGAGAGCGAGCCGTTCGCCCGGCAGCAGATCGTGTCCGGGGTCAGCGAGCTGGCCACCTTCTCGGCGCGGGTGATGCCGTCGGGCGGCGGCCTGGTCGTCAGCTGGGTCCGGCACGACCCCTCCGACCGGCAGGAGCAGCGGCTGGCGGACGTGCAGCGGCTGGGCAACCTCGGCTGGGTCACCTGGAACCCGGACACCGGCGAGGGGAACTGGTCCTCCCAGGTCTTCCGCATCTTCGAGCGGGATGCCGCGCAGGGGGTCGTGCCGCTCTCCGGGCTGCCACGCCTCGCCGCCCCCGAGGACGTGCCGACGCTCGCCCGCGCCGTCGGGGAACTGGTGCGGCACGGGCGGCCGTGCGACGTGCCGTTCCGGATCGCCACCCGGGCCGGCGTCCGGCATCTGCGGATGGTCGCCGAGGCCGTCCCGGACGCCCACGGCACGCCCGTCGAGGTGCACGGCTTCGTGCAGGACGTGACCGCGCAGCGCAGCGCCGAACTCGCCCTGGTCGCGAGCGAGCGGGCCATGCTCACCCAGCACGGGGTGCTCGAGGCCGAGCGCCTGGTCGCCGCCCGCCTGCAGGACGCGCTGCTGCCCCTGCCGAAGGAGCCCGTCCGGCTGGCCGGGCTGCGCGTGGACATCGCCTACCTGCCCGCGCAGTCGGGCCTCAGCGTCGGCGGCGACTGGTTCAGCGCCATCGAACTGCCCGACGGCGACGCCCTGTTCGTGGTGGGTGACGTGGCCGGGCACGGCATGGGCGCCGTGGCCTCGATGGCCCTGCTGCGGTTCACCGCCAAGGGCATGGTCATCACGGGTTCGTCGCTGACCGGAGCCCTCAGCCGCCTCAACGCGCTGCTGCTGCACTCCCGCGACCCGCACGGCTCGGCCACCATGATGCTGGCCCGCTACCGCCCGCGCGAGCGACGACTGGAGTGGGCGCAGGCGGGCCATCCGCCGCCGCTGCTGGTGCGCGCCGGTGAGGCGCGCTACCTCGAACGTCCCTTCGGGGTTCTGCTCGGGGCGAGCGACACGCCTCGCTACGAGGCGGCGGAGGTCGGCCTGGAGCCCGGCGACCAGATCCTGCTCTACACCGACGGCCTGGTGGAGCGGCCCTCGGAGAGCATCGACCGCGGTCTGGAGCGCCTGGCCAGGGCCGCCGCTCCCGGTCCCGGGGCCGCCCCCGCGCCGCTGGACCGGCTGCTGGGCGCGACGCTGGCGCCGGAGGGGCGGGACGACGTGTGCGTGCTCGACATCCGGGTGCCGGCCGACGCCGAGGGGGAGGGCGGTTCGGGGTAGGGCGGCTCAGTCGCCGCGGTGGCGCCAGTACCACAGCGCCCCGACGACGACGGCCAGCAGGAACACGACGGGCAGCACCAGACCCGGGATGCGGGACACGTTCATGCGGACGGCTTTCGGCTCGGCGGGCCGGGGTGCCGAGCGCCCGCCGACCCGCCGTCCATGGTGACACGCGGCACACCGGCGGCCGCGGCCCTTTGACGAGGCGTTACCCGGTCATCCGCCGCCCGACGCGGTACGGGACTCCAGATCGCGGCGGGTGTCGTCGCCGTAGACGCCGCTCTCGTCGCCGCGGATGCCGTACCAGAGCTGGAAACGCGCCACGGCCTCGGTGAGCACGGTGCCGTAACGGCCGTCGGTGGGGCCGTCGTCGTACACGTTCGGGATGCGCAGCAGGCGCTGCTGGAGGTCGGCCACCTCGGCGCCGCTGTCCCCCTCGCGCAGGGTGCCGGCTCCGTCGGGATCCGCGGACCCGGTCGCGGTGGCGGCCGGGGTCGGGGCGGCGGCCGCCGGCGGGGGTGTCTGCGCGGCGGCCTCGCCGCCGCGGCCCGGCAGCAGCAGCGCGCAGGCGAAGCCGACGAGGGCCGCCGCGCACACGCCGACCGCGACGGCGCCGCGGCGCAGCCCCGCCCCGGACCCGGTGCGGGCGCGCGGCCGCGTGCCGGCCGCTGTCGGCGCGGCCCCGGATCCGACCCGCTCCCGCGCCGCACCTTCCCGGCTGGCGCGGCCGTCGCCGCCGGGCAGCGGTCGGTGCCCGCCGCGCTCACTCGCCCAGTCCCGGCCGCCGCGTGGCGTCGGCGTGGCGGTGGCCGTGGTCTCCGCGGTGGCCTTGCGAGGGTCCCCTCGCGGGTACGGCGGGACGGGCGGGAGCGGCGGGAGTTCCTGCGTTTCCGCCTCGTCCAGGGCCTGTGCCTCGGGCCGCAGGGGTATCGACTCGTAGGCGTCGGGGTCCTGGGTCAGTTCGGTCATCTCGCGGAACAGCTCCGCGAGCGCGTCGGTGTTGCGCGGTCGCAGGACCCTGATGGGTTCCAGGACCGGGCGCTCGTGCGGCTTGCCGGGCTCGTCCGGTGTCGGCACGCTCGTCTCCCTCCCGTGGGTCCCCCAGGAGAGATACGGGCGGACGGCCGGGCGGGTTCAGCCGGCGAGGAACCGGTGCAGGGAGCGGGCCGTCGCGGCGACGAAGGCGTCCTGTCCGGACTCGTCCAGGGCGTCGAGGGACAGGTAGGGGTTGAGGTCCTCCAGCTCGACGAGCAGCAGTTCGCCGTCGGGGGCACGGCAGGCGTCGACGCGCTGGATGCCGTGCGCGAGGTCGTTCCAGTCGATGAAGCGCCGGGCGAACTCCAGGTCCCGCACGGTGGGCCGGTAGGGCTCCAGCTGCCAGCGGCGGTCCGGGTGCGGCGCGTACAGGGCGTACTGGAAGTCGTGGTCGACGTAGGTGAAGGACACCTCGTAGGCGAAGTCGACGCACGGCTGGACCAGGACCGAGCCGTCGGCCACCGCGGCCACCGCGTCGGGCGGGAGGATCCGCAGGCCTATGGAGTCGGCGCCGAGCTTGGGCTTGACGACGTACCGGTCGGCCTCGGGCAGCCGGTGCAGGTCCTCGGGACGGTCGACGGTGGGGATGACGGGGTGGCCCGCGGCGCTCAGGTTGAGGAGGTACTGCTTGCCCGCCATGTCGGCGCGGCCGGTGAGCGGGTTGTAGACGCGCACCCCGTCCTGGAGCGCCCGCTCCCGGAAGGCCTCGTACTCCTTGCGGTAGCCGAGGACCGGGCCGCTGTTGCGGACGACGACGCCGTCGAAGGAGTGCATCAGGGAGGCCGCGTCCAGCGGGTGGCACAGCGCCAGGTCGAACTCCGCGCGCAGCCGGGAGGTGAGGAAGACGTCCTCGTCGCCGTAGCGGCGCCCGCGCGCCCGGTAGGCCAGGTCCGTGACGTAGAGGAGACGGGGGCGGGCGGCGGACATGCGGTCTCCTGAGGACGGTCGAACGGTGCGGAAAGGTTACGTCAGCCGGTGTGCGGGCGGTCCGGGGCGGTACCGCCGCGGCGGCAGGGACGGCGGCGGCCGCCGGGACGCGCGGGGGGCGATGGGCGGGCGGGTCGTACGATGACAGGACCGTCGTTTTTCTCCCGAAGGGCTCGTCGACTCCCGTGACCACCGCAACACTGCTCGACGGCAAGGCCGCCGCGGCCGACATCAAGAGTGAACTCGCCCTCCGCGTCCAGGCGTTGAAGGAGCGGGGCATCCATCCGGGGCTGGGCACGATCCTCGTCGGCGACGACGCGGGCAGCCGTTCGTACGTCGGCGGCAAGCACCGCGACTGCGCGCAGGTCGGCATCGCCTCGATCCGCGTGGAACTGCCCGCCGACGCCTCCCAGGCCGACGTCGAGGCGGCCGTGCTGCGGCTCAACGCCGACCCGGCGTGCACCGGCTTCATCGTGCAGCTCCCGCTCCCGGCGCATATCGACACCCACGCCGTGCTGGAGCTGATCGACCCGGTCAAGGACGCCGACGGACTCCACCCGACCAACCTCGGCCGGCTGGTGCTCGGCATCCCGGGCCCGCTGCCCTGCACCCCGCGCGGCATCATCGACCTGCTGCGGCGCAACCGGGTGGAGATCACGGGCCAGCAGTTCTGCGTCATCGGCTGCGGTGTCACCGTGGGCAGGCCGCTGGGCCTGATGCTGACCCGCAGCACCGAGCACGCCACGGTGACCCTGTGCCACGAGGCCACCCAGGACACGGCCGCGCACGCCCGGGAGGCGGACGTGGTGGTGGCCGCGGCCGGAGTGGCCCACCTGGTCAGGCCCGACTGGATCAAGCCGGGCGCGACGGTGCTGTCCGTCGGCCTCACACGCACGGTGGAGGGCATCCTCGGCGACGTCCACCCCGACGTGAGCGGTGTCGCCGGGTCCTTCTCGCCGCCGGTCGGCGGGGTCGGGCCGATGACGCGGGCGATGCTGCTGACCAACGTGGTCGAGGCCGCCGAACGGATGTGACACCGGCGCCCGGCACGGGGCACTCGGTCCCCCCGCGGAGGGAACTGAGTGCCATCGGTGTCGCTCAGGTGTTACGTTCGCGTCCATGAGCGCCACTCACAAGGCGGAGGCCAAACCGCCCATGCGGGACGCCCTGGTCGCGGCGGCCTTCCGGCTGTTCCTGGAGCGGGGCTACGAGCAGACCACGGTCGACGACATCGTTGCCCTGGCGGGTGTCGGCCGGCGGTCCTTCTTCCGCTACTTCCCCTCCAAGGAGGACGTGGTCTTCCCCGACCACGAGCGGTGCCTCGCCGACATGACGGCCTTCCTGGCCGCGAGCGGCGAGGAGCACGAGCCGGTGCGACGCGTCTGCGACGCGGCCCGGCTCGTCCTGCTGATGTACGCCGAGAACCCCTCCTTCTCCGTCCAGCGCTACCGGCTCACCAAGCAGGTGCCCGGGCTGCGGGCGTACGAGCTGTCCGTCGTCTGGCGCTACGAACGCGCCCTCGCCGAGTACCTGCGGGGCCGCTTCGCCGGCCGCCCCGACGGCACCCTGCACGCGGACGTGATCGCGGCGGCCGTGGTCGCCGCCCACAACAACGCGCTGCGCTCCTGGCTGCGTTCGGACGGACAGGGCGACGCGAGCGCGACCGTGGACCACGCGCTGGGATACGTGCAGTCGGCGTTCGGCACGGCCCCGGCAGCCCCGGCGCCCGGGGCCCGCCCCGTGTTCCCGGCGCTCCCGGCCCCGCCCGCCGACGCACTGCCGGAGGACGTCGTCGTCGTGGTCTGCCGGCGCGGGGCGCCGCTGTGGCGGGTGGTGCAGGAGTTCGAGTCGGCGCTCGGACGCGACTGAACTCCGCCGCCGACCCCGTCGGGAGCGCCCCGGGGACCCCCTCCGTATCACCGCCGGACCCCCGCCGGACCCCCGCGAGATTGTGGGTACGCAGTACCTTTACGCGTGGCACTGAGTGCCATACTCTGTGGGCGTGCACGGCGGCACGGCTGACCGGGCACGTGCGTGCACGGGTGAGCCGGGCACGTGGATTCCGGCCGAGTGCAGGGAGTTGACCCGCGTGTACCACTACTCAGGAAACGCCGTTCAGCAGGCCGCCGGCTCCGCGGCGGGCGTCCTCGACCGCGCGAGCACCGACGGCGACACCATCCTCTTCCAGCGCTGCACCTGGTGCGGCACCGCGATGTACCACCGGCTGCTGTGCCCGGTGTGCCAGGGCAGCGACCTGCGCACGGAGCGCAGCGAGGGCGCCGGTACGGTCCGCCACGCCACGGTGGTGAACCGCAACACCCCCGCCGCCCGCAATGTGTCCCTGGTGGAGATGGCCGAGGGTTTCGTCGTGCGCGGCCGGGTCATGGGCCCGCTCATCGGCATCCACAGCGGCGACCGCGTGCGGCTGTCCACCGTGAAGGACCCGGTGCGCGGTGAGCCGGTCTTCCAACTCCTCGACGAGCCGTACCGGGCCTGGCACTAGAACTTCCGCGTCGGCGGGCCGAGTCCGGACAGCGGGATGCCCGCTGTCCGGTTCTTTGCGCTCGGACGACGTGATCGCCGGACACAGGCAACCCACAGAGGTGCTTTCGCTTCCTCCGGGGCGCGAGGGGCTCCCGATACGGACGGGGCCCCCGCGCTCCGAGTGTTGAGGAGTGGACCTTGATCCGTGCCCGGCGAATAGGTGTCACCGCCCTGGCCGCGCTCGCGGCCCTGGCGGGAACACCGGGACTGGCACAAGCCCGACAGCCCGCAGAGACCAGACCGTCGGCCGGCGCGGCCGACAGCGCGCTGCCCCCGGGATGGCAGGTCGGCGGGGAGGGCGCCGCCCGCGCGCTGGAATGGCGGTCGCCCACGCCCGTGCCCCCCGGCGACGCCCGCGTGGAGTTCCGCTCGGGCGAGCGGCTGCTCGGCGTACCGAGGGCGGAGAAGGACGGTCGCACCTTCCGGCTCTCCCTCGACGGCGTCGGCGGCGCCCCCCTGACGGACCTCCGGGTGCTGGCCGGCGGACGCCGGCTGGACGCCGCCGCCGACTCCGGCCACCGGGAACGCCGTGCACGCCCCGCCGGGCCACCCCCGGCCCGGCTGCCCGCCCCGGCTCCGGCCAACTCCGTCGACCCGGGCAGGCCGGGCCCGTACCGCACGGTCAGCGGCGAGTACGGCCTCGCCCCCGTGAAGGTGCCGGGCTTCGACCGGCCGGTGGAGATGCAGGCGGTCGTGGTGGCGCCGAAGGGGGCCGCCGGCAAGCGGCCCCTCGCGCTGTTCCTGCACGGCAGACACACCACCTGCTACCGCCCGGGCAGCGACGACC
Source organism: Streptomyces sp. 3330 (assembly GCF_031456635.1). Taxonomy (NCBI): domain Bacteria; kingdom Bacillati; phylum Actinomycetota; class Actinomycetes; order Kitasatosporales; family Streptomycetaceae; genus Streptomyces; species Streptomyces sp. 3330. The sequence goes on along the minus strand of NZ_JAVDVA010000006.1, from coordinate 104,470 downwards.
TCGACATCTCCTGGCCCTGCCCGGCCGGCCTGAAGCCGGTCCCGAGCTACCGGGGCTATCTCCAGGACCAGCAACTCCTGGCCTCGCAGGGCTATGTCACGGTGTCGGTCTCCGCGAACGGCGTCAACGGCCAGGACGGCGAGGCCGAGGACGGCGGTGCGCAGGCGCGCTCCTCGCTGGTGCGCCGGCACCTCGCCGCGTGGGCCGACTGGGCCGCCCATCCGGACCGCGCCCCGGCGTCGGTGCCCGCCGCGACGAAGGCGGACCTCTCCCGCGTCCTGCTCGTCGGCCACTCGCGCGGCGGCGAGGGCGTCAACCGCGCCGCCCTGGACAGCCTGTACCCGCCGCCCGCCGCGCAGGACGGCTACCGGGGCCCGGTCCGCTGGAAGATCCGCGGGACCGTTCTCGTGGGACCGACGATCTTCGGCCAGAATCCGGTCGCCGACGTCCCCTCCGCGACCGTCCTGCCCGGCTGCGACGGCGACGTCGCCGACCTCGAGGGCGAGACGTACCTCGACGGGACGCGCGGCATCGGCAAGGGCACGGCCCTGCACAGCGCGGTCTACGTGGTGGGCGCCAACCACAACTTCTTCAACACCGAGTGGACGCCGGGCAAGGCCGTGGCGCCCTCCTTCGACGACTTCGGGGAGGACCCGGACGCCCCGCAGCCCGACCCGGTCTGCTCCACCGGCGCCCCCACCCGGTTGACCGCCGACCAGCAGCACCGGGCCGGCGCGACCTACATCGCGGCCGCGGCCCGGCTGTTCGTCGCCGGGGACGACCGGGTGCGCCCGCTGCTCGACGGCACCGGCAGGCGCGCGCCGTCCGCCGACCCGGCCCGCGTCCTGACGCACGCGGTCGGCGCCCGCCGCACGGGCGGCTTCGTGCCCGACGGCGGCGTCGAGGTCACCGGCGGCCGGGTGTGCTGGGCGGACCCCGACCCGGCCAGGGCGTGCCTGGACGCCGACGCGACGGGCATGTCCCCGCACTTCGGCTGGTGGGATCTGGAGAAGGACTCCGCCAAGAGCGCGGTCGCGCTGAAGTGGTCCGCGCCGGGCACACCGACGCGGATCGCCTCGCTCGCCCCCGTCTCCCTCGCCGGCGCCGCGAACCTGGCCCTGCGGGTCTTCGTGCCGCCGAACACGACCGGCACACAGCTGGACGTCGCCGTGACCGACGCGGCGGGCCGCCGTGCCACGCTCGGCCGGGTCACGGTCGACGGCCTGCCGGGCTCCGGCCGCACCGCCTCGTACTGGGCCCGCGAACTGCGGGTCCCGCTGACCGCCGCCACCCGCGCGGGCCTCGACCTCGGGCACGTCAAGTCCCTTGTCCTGACTCCGCGTTCGGGATCCGGGCAGGCCTGGTTCATGGACGCCTGGGGCTGGGCCCCGGGCACGCCCGCGGTCAGGGCGGCGGCGCTGCCGCGGGTCGACATCGGCCGGCTCACGGTCGCGGAGGGCGACTCCGGGACCCGCACCTACCACGTCCCGGTCCAGGTGTCCGGGCACGGCAGCGGCCGGGTCCGCTTCTACGTCGTCGACCCGGAGACCCGGGAGGCGACGGAGAAGCTGGTCACGGTCCGGGCCGGCAGGACCCCGATCGACGTGCCGATCGAGGTGAAGGGCGACACCCGCTTCGGCTACGACGTGAGTCGGGACCTCCTCGTGAAAGCCGTGCGCGGCGCGGTCGTCGGCTCCTACCGGGGCGGCGTGACGGTGCGGAACGACGACCCCGCGCCGGAGGTGACCCTGACTCCGGTCGCCGACCGGGTGACCGAGGGCGAGTCGCTGAGCTGGCGGATCACCCTCTCCGAGACCGCCGACGTGGACTTCTGGCAGCCGGTCCGGGTGCTGCCGGTCACCGGGGGCGCCGAGCTGTCCACCAAGGACGTGGACCCGCAGTGGCTGCTCGACCACTCCGGTGACGTGCCCGACCCGGAGCGTCCGCTGTCGGACGCGAACCTGTGGGTCTGGCTGAACATCCCGGCCGGGACCACCGGCGCCGACTTCACCGTGCCCGTGGTGAAGGACCAGGTGGCCGAGCCGGCCGAGTCGATGCGCCTCGCGCTGACCGACGACGACGCCGCGCCGCTGCCGGACCGGCCGGTGCTGACGGGAACGGTCGTGGACGCGCCGTAGCACACCCGCGAGAGCGGGAGCGGGGCCCGGACCGCACGGTCCGGGCCCTCGCGCGGCTCCACGCCCTTCTCCGCTTCCCGCCCCTCCCGCCTCCCGCTTCCCGCTTCCCGCTTCCCGCTTCCCGGCTCCCGGCTCCCGGCTCCCGGCTCCCGGCTACAGCGTGACGCGTATCCCGACGGTTCCCTCCGGGCCCCTGCGCAGTCGGCTGCCGAGCAGGGTGAGGCGGCCCACGAGGCCGTACTTGCGGGCGAGCAGGGTCCGGTAGCGGGCGGTCGTGCGCGCGTCGCAGATCTCGGCGGTGGCCGGGATCTGCTCCCCGGTGGGGTTGCCGCGGGCGTCGCACGGGCCCACGAGGACATCGCCCCGGGCCCGGATCCGCTTCACTTTCCAGGAGTCCGTGACCGTCCAGACCCCGAGCGTGTCGCCGTCCCGCACCACCCACACGGGGGTGGCGACCCCGGTTCCGTTCTTGCGGTAGCTGGTGATCAGCAGGTACTTGCCCGCCGACAGCCGGTCCAGTGCGTTCTCAGCCATTCACGCAGTCTAGGCATCCGTACACCGCACCCTCTCGGCGGCCGCGGCTCGTCGTCCCGTGATCCGGCCGCCCGCGAGGCGGGTGCTCGCGGACCGGCCGCCCCGCGGAGGAACTCGCGCGGGGCGCCCGGTCCGACGGAGGGCCGGGCGGCTCAGCGGAGGGCGGCCGCCATCCGCCGCACGCCCTCGGTGAGGATCTCCCGCGAGGTGGCGATGTTCAGACGGACGTGCCCGGCCCCGCCCGTGCCGAAATCGAGCCCGCGGCTGAGGGCGACCCGCCCCCTCTCCAGGAAGACCGCGGCCGGATCGTCCCCGAGGCCGAGCGCCCGGCAGTCGAGCCAGGCCAGATAGGTCGCCTCCCCGGGCCGGTATCCGACGCCGGGCAGGTGCTCGGCCAGCAGGGCCGCGAGCAGACGCCGGTTGTCGTCGAGGCCGGCCAGCAGCGCGTCCAGCCACCCCGTGCCCTCCAGCAGGGCGGCGGTGTGCGCCAGTACGCCGACGTGACTCGGTCCGTGGGACACCTCCTCGGGCAGCAGGGCCAGGTCGGCCGCCGCTCCGGGGCCCGCGACGGCCAGCGCCGCCTTGAGCCCGGCCAGATTCCACCCCTTGGAGGCCGACATCAGCGACAGGCCGTTCTCCGCGCCGGGGACGGCGAGGTAGGGCACGAAGTCGACGCCGGGAGCGGTCAGCGGCGCGTGGATCTCGTCGGCGACCACCCGGACGCCGTACCGCTCGGCCAGCGCGGCCACGGCGGCCAGTTCCCGTGCGGTGTGCACGGTGCCGGTCGGGTTGTGCGGGCTGCACAGCAGGTGCGCGGCACGGCGACCGCCGGACACCTCGCGCCGGTACGCCTCTTCCAGCACGGCGAGGTCGAGCCGGCCGTCCGCGCCGAGGGGCGCCTCGGCGATCCGCCGGTCCATGTGCTCGGCGAACTGGAAGAACGGCGGATACACCGGCGGGTTGACGACCACCGCATCACCGGGCCCCGTGACCAGCTTGAGCATCTCGACGACGCCCAGCATCACATCGGGCACGATCGCCGTCCGCTCGACCGCGAGCCCGTCCCAGGCCCACCGCTTCGCGGCGTACAGGGCCAGTGCCTCGGCATAGGCGGTGCCCGCCGGGTAGCCGGTGTCACCGAGCGCCAGCGCCTGCGCCACCGCGCCGACCACCGGTTCGGCGAGGGGCACGTCCATCTCCGCGACCCACAGCGGAAGGACGTCCGCGGGATGGGTACGCCACTTCATGCTCGTACGGCGTCGGAGCCGGTCGAGCGTGAGGGCCTGTAAAGGGTTCGGTGCACCGGGCGTCTCGTGCGGGATGCTGGTCATGGGGCACAAGATAGGGGGCTGTGGTGTGACCTGGGATCACGTGAACGGGACAGCTGTGGCGGACGCCGGCGGCATCCCGGAGATCGCCTGCGACGAGTCGGGGTCGGACGGCGAGAACCTCACCGGCGGGAACACGGACGTGTTCGCCCACGCGAGTGTGCTGCTGTCGGCCGACTCCGCCGCCGGACAGGTACAGGAGATCCGGAACCGGATCCGGTCTCCCGCCGAGGAGTACAAGGCCAACCATCTGCTCCGGGAGAAACACCGGGCGGTTCTGGAATGGCTGCTGTCGGCCTCGGGTCCGTTGTACGGGCACGCCCACGTGCACCTCGTCGAGAAGTCCTTCTTCGTCGTGGACCGGGCCGCCGACCTGCTGCTCGGCGACCCCGGGGCGGCCGTGTCGCTGTTCCGGCACGGGCGGCGGACCTTCACCGGGGCGGAATGGCGGCGATTCCTGGAGGCGGCCAACCAGTTGCTGTGGGTGCGCCACGACGGTGAACCGGACGCGCCCGTCGAGCACTTCTTCCGCACGGTCGGAGAACTGCGGCAGCGGTATCCGGGGACAGCGGCGGCCGACATCCTCGCGCGGCTCGCGGAGGAACGCTCCCGCGCGCTCGCCTACCGGGCCGGCATCCAGGACGGGCCGTTCGTGCTGACCCCGGTCCTCAATCCGCTGCTGCCCTCGATCCTGCACACGGCCGACCACTGGAGCGCCGGCGGGCGTCCGGTCCGGCTCGCGCACGACCGGCAGAACATGCTCACCCCCGAGCGGATCGCCTGGATCGAGGGCGCGGCCCGGGTGCGGGGCATCCGTCTGGCCGGCTTCCGGCTCGTCGTCTCGCGGCTCGACCCGCGGGTGCAGCTCGCCGACTTCCTGGCCGGTATCGCCCGCCGGATCGCCTCCGACGAACTCAACGGCCGCGGCGACCCGGCGCTGACCGCGCTGCTGCGTCCCTACACCGGCGCGGCGGCCGTGTGGGGCGACGAGCGCAGCTGGGCGCGGCTCGGCCCCACGACGGAATCGGGCGGACGGTCCGCGCGGCTCGACTCACCGGTCCGGATTACCGGTCGGTGCCTCCCGCTCCCCTTCTTCCGTCCAGGAGCCGGCCCGTGACCGTCGCGTTCCGGAGCGAGCACGGCACGCCCCGGCTCACCCAGCGCACGCCGGAGGACGTGGCCCGCTTCCTCGGCGGCCTGGAGCTGCTGGAGCCGGGCGTGGTGTCGTGCGCGCGCCGGCGCCCCGGTGGCGGTCGGGGGGCGGGGGCGCGCCGGACGAGGTCGCGATGTCCGGCCGGGTGGCGCGCCAGCCCTGAGGTGATCATCTCCGGACTGAACGCTGCGGGGCCCTCGCACGTATGGAGGTGAGGGCACTCAACGACCGGAGCGCCCCGCGGTGTTGAGGCCGTGCGTTCGGGGTTTCGGGAGCCAAGACATGAGGCATGTACGACGACGGACCGTCCGGCGAGTGACACGGCTGGCGGCCGTCGGCGGACTCCTCCTGGGAGGGGCCATGGTCACGCAGGCGGCCATGGCGAGCGAGCCGGGCGGCACGGCCGGGACGCCGCGCAGCGCGGCGGAGTCCGTCACCACGAACCCGGGGGCGGCCCTCGTCGAGAAGCTCGGCACCTCGCGTACGGCGGGCACCTGGCTCGGCGCCGACGGACGTCCGGTGGTCGCCGTCACCGACGAGGAGACGGCCGACACGGTCCGGGCGGCGGGCGCCGAGGCCAAGGTCGTCTCGCACAGCATGAACGAGCTCAGGTCGGCCACGGCCACGCTGCGTTCGGCGCCCAAGGTGCCCGGCACGGCCTGGGTGATGGACTACCGGACCAACCAGGTCGTCGTACAGGCCGACAGCACGGTCTCGGCCGGCGACTGGTCGCGGCTGTCGGAGACGGCGGGCGGCATCGGCAGCTTCGTCCGCATGGAGCGCACGACCGGCGAGTTCACGACCCGGGTCAACGGCGCGCAGCCGATCCTGTCGACCGGCGGGCGCTGTTCGGCGGGCTTCAACGTGACCAACGGGACGAACGACTTCATCCTCACCGCCGGGCACTGCGGGCCCACCGGGTCCACCTGGTTCGCGGACAATCAGGCCAAGCAGCAGGTCGGCCGGACGGTGAACTCGAACTTCCCCGGCGCCGACTTCTCCCTGGTGCAGTACGCGAGCGGCAAGGCCGGCGCGGGCGCCGACGTGGTGGCCATCGGCAACGGCAACGGGGTGCGGATCACCGGCACCGGCGACGCGGCGGTCGGTCAGCGGGTCTTCCGCAGCGGCAGCACCAGCGGGCTGCGCGACGGCGAGGTGACCGGTCTCGACGCGACGGTGAACTACCCGGAGGGCACGGTCAGCGGGCTCATCGAGACGAGCGTCTGCGCCGAACCGGGAGACAGCGGCGGTCCGATGTTCTCGGACGGCATCGCTCTCGGTGTCACCTCGGGCGGCAGCGGCGACTGCACCACCGGGGGGACGACGTTCTTCCAGCCGGTGAACAGCGCGCTGGCGCAGCTCGGCGTCCAGCTGATCGTGGCCGCCCCCTCGGACAACGCCGGCGCGTCCACGGCGTCGGCCGATCCCGCGCCGTCCGCCTCCTCCACCCAGGCGGGGCTCTCCCCCGGCGTGGCGTCGCCGGGCACGACCACGCCCGTGACGCAGACCGGAGTGAGTGAGACGCTCGCCGCGCGGCTCACCGATCCGAGGAACATCGGACCCGGTCTGCTGGTCATCGCGGGCAGCATGGTCGCTCTCGTCGCGACCCGGTACATCCGCGCCGAGCAGGACCGCAAGGCGTATCAGCGGTACTACTCGGCGACGTGGGGGTGATGGTTCTTCTGGGGGAGGTGCCCGGTGCGGGGCGCCGCTTGCGGGCGGCCCGCGGCCGGGTGGTCGTCAGGCCGCTTCGACGGAGGACGGAGCGGCGGCCCACTCCAGGACGAGCCGCTGGTATTCCGCACGCTGCTCGACGCTCAGTGTCCCGCCCGACCGGAGCCACAGGGCCCGGATCTCCTCGTTGACCTCCGCGGCCGATCGCTCGGAGAGGGATTCAACAGTGGTGGACATGCCGTGAAGCTTACGGCTTCAGAAGTGAAGACCGCGTGAGTCATCACGAACGAATCGGACAAAACGGACGTGTTACTGATCACGTCCATCTGTCAACCCCCTGACCGGTATTCATCCCTCCGCGGCCCCGAGGACCAGCACCTGGATGGCCAGCACGGCGGCGCCGCGCGCCCAGTCGTGGAAGTCCGAGACCTTGGTCTCCAGGACCACCGGCGCGGCCAGCGGATGCCGGCGGGCGCGGACGGCCGCCTCCACGGTCGCCCCGCCGACGTCCATCAGACCGACCCCCTCACCGGCGAGCAGGATCTTCTGCGGCATCACGAAGTGGGCGATCTGCGCGATCAGGGTGCCCAGCGCCCGGGCGGCCTCGTCGACGACCCGGGCGGCCATGGGCTCCCCGGCCGCCGCCCGGGCGAGCACCTCCTCGTAGGTGTGCTCACGGCCGGTGGCGGCCTGGACCTGGTAGCGGATGCTGGGGATGGTCAGCAGTGAGACGGCGCTGCCGCGCTCCCCGTCGGGGGTGAGCGGGCCGCTGGGGTCGATGATGAGGTGCCGTCCGAAGCCGCCGTCCTCCTCGACGCAGGGCACCCGCCGGCCCGAGAGGACCAGGCCGTAGCCGAAGCCCGCGCCGATGGTGAGGACCACGAACCGGTCGAGGCCGCGTCCCGCGCCGAACCAGGTCTCGGCCTCCACCAGGGCGGCGACGTCGTTCTCCAGGACGACGGGCAGCCCGGTGCGCTCCTCCACAAGTGCGGCCAGCGGAATGTCCCGCCACCCCAGGAAGGGCGACTCCCCGACGCTCGCGCGGTCCTCGACGCGCCCGCCCACCCCGATGCCGATACCGGCGAGACCGGGGTGGGCGCGGGCCAGTTCGTCGGTCATCTCGCCCAGCACTGCGACGACCTCCGCGGGGTCGTGCGTGGCGAGCGGGCGGTCGTGACGGGCCACGATGTCACTGCGCAGGGTGGTGACGACGCCGTACACCATGTCACCGGTGATCTTGAAACCGATGAAGGAGCGGGACTGGGCGACCACGTCGAGCGGCTGCGAGGGACGCCCCTGCCGCGCCTCCGCGCCGAGGCCCCCGTCGGGCGCCTCGACCAGCAGTCCCGACTCGATCAGCGGTTTGGTCAGCCGGGTCAGGCTGCCCGCGGAGAGGTTGAGCCGCCGCGCGAGGTCGGTGCGCGAGAGCGGGCCGTGGACGAGGACCTCGATGGCGACCGAGCGCTCCCCCGGGCTCAGCGGCAGCCAACTGGCGGTACCTGTGGTCATGAGGGGCAGACTCCCACACACTCGCTGATTTATTTTGCCTCGGAAGTATCAAGCCCACCCTACTGCGCGCGGCCCGGCCGGAAAAGATGCTCTCCCCAGCCCTTGACGGCTTGATTCTTCCGACACGAAAGTAAGTGCCCGAGGACGAGCCGCCGCGGACAAGGGAGTCTCCGATGACCATCGCCTCCAGCAGCCCTCCGTCGCGCCTGCCGCCGGGCGTCGGGCGGCCGGTACCCCGACCGGGGCCGGACCGGCGACCGGGTGCGGGCGGGAACCGGGGTGACGGACGGCTCGCCGCGGTGTTCATCGCCCCGGCCCTGCTCGGGTTCGTGGTCTTCCTGCTCTGGCCCACCCTGCGCGGGATCTACCTGAGCTTCACCCGCTTCAACCTGCTCACGCCCGCGGAACGGGTGGGCTTCGACAACTACGTGCGCATGGCGCACGACCCGGTCTTCTGGAGCTCCCTCAGGGTCACGGTCGTGTACGTGGTCATCAACATCGGGGTGCAGACGGTCTCGGCGCTGGCGATCGCGGTGCTGCTCCAGCGGCTGACGCAGTCGGCGCTGCTGCGCGGGATCGTGCTCACGCCGTACCTGATGTCCAACGTCGTCGCCGGCATCGTCTGGCTCTGGATCCTGGACACCCAGCTCGGCGTCGGCAACGAGATCGTCGCGGCGCTCGGCTTCGACCGCATCCCGTTCCTGGCGGACGGGACCTGGGCGATCCCCACGATCGCCCTGATCAACGTGTGGCGGCACGTCGGCTACACCGCGCTGCTGCTGTTCGCCGGACTGCAGGCCATCCCGAGCGAGATGTACGAGGCCGCGAAGGTGGACGGCGCGAGCGAGTGGCGGATGTTCCGGCGCGTCACCCTGCCGCTGCTGCGCCCGGTCCTCGCGGTCGTGCTGATCATGACGGTGATCGGGTCGTTCCAGGTGTTCGACACCGTCGCCGTGACGACCAGGGGCGGCCCGGCGGACGCCACCAACGTGCTCCAGTACTACATCTACGGCGCCGCCTTCGGCCGCTTCCAGTTCGGCTACGCCTCCGCGATGTCGGTGGCCCTGCTCGTCGTGCTCAGCGCGATCACCTTCGTCCAGTACCGGCTCACCCGAGCCGGACAGACCGACCTCGGCTGAGCGGAAGGAGTCGACCATGACCGCTGCGACCGTCCCGACGGCGCCCGCACCGAAGGCGACACGCGTACGGCCCGTCAGGCGCCGCCCCGCCCCCGGGCGGATCGTGGCCTGGGTGGCGCTGGCCGTGATCGTGCTCGTCACCCTGCTGCCGTTCTACTGGATCCTGCGCACCGCGCTGTCCACCAACTCCGGGCTGGCCGCGAGCCCGGGCGATCCGCTGCCCGTCGATCCGACCGCGGGCGGCTTCGAACGGGCGCTCGGCCTGCAGTCCACCGAGGAGGCGATCGCGCAGGGCGGGGCGGGCGGCGGGCTGCGGTTCTGGCGCTATCTGCTCAACTCGGTGGTCGTCTCGACCCTCGTCACCGTCTGCCAGATCTTCTTCTCCGCCATGGCCGCGTACGCCTTCGCCCGCCTGCGCTGGCGCGGCCGGGACCAGGTGTTCGCCCTCTTCCTGGCCGGTCTGATGGTGCCGCCCGTCTTCACCCTGCTGCCGAACTTCGTGCTCATCAAAGAACTCGGCCTGGTGGACTCCCTGTTGGGCATCGCGCTGCCGACGATGTTCATGACGCCGTTCGCGGTCTTCTTCCTGCGCCAGTTCTTCATGAACGTGCCGCGGGAGGTCGAGGAAGCGGCCCTGCTCGACGGCGCGGGGAAGGTGCGGATCTTCTTCCGGGTGCTGCTGCCGATGGCGTCCACGCCGGTACTGACTCTGGCCGTGCTGACGTACATCACCTCCTGGAACGACTACTTCTGGCCGCTGATGGTGTCCTACAGCGACGGCTCGCGGGTGCTCACCGTGGCGCTGGCCGTCTTCCGGGCGCAGACCCCGCAGACCGGCACCGACTGGTCCGGCCTCATGGCGGCGACGCTCATCGCGGCGCTGCCCATGCTCGTGCTCTTCGGGTTCTTCGCCCGCCGCATCGTCAGCACCATCGGCTTCACCGGGATCAAGTGAGGGGCACGGACATGCGGACACGGATGCGTACGGTGACGGCCCTGGCCGGGGCGCTCGGGCTGTCCCTGGTGAGCGGCTGCGCCCAGGAGGGTGCCGGGACGTCGGCGAACACGGTGACGTACTGGCTGTGGGACGCCAACCAGCAGCCCGCCTACGAGGCGTGCGCGAAGGACTTCGAGCAGCAGCACCCCGGACTCACCGTGAAAATAACCCAGTTGGGGTGGGACGACTACTGGACCAAGCTCACCGCGAGCTTCATCGCGGGCACCGAGCCGGACGTGTTCACCGACCACATCCAGAAGTTCGGCCAGTTCGCCGACCTGGAGGTGCTGGAACCGCTCGACGACCTCGGCATCGAGGACGCCGATTACCAGCCGGGGCTCGGCGCCAACTGGAGGGGCCGGGACGGCCGGCGCTACGGCGCCCCGAAGGACTGGGACACCGTCGCCCTGTTCTACAACCGCGAGCTGGCGAGGGAGGCGGGTCTCACCGCAGGGCAGCTGAACGACCTGTCCTGGAACCCCGAGGACGGCGGCACGTTCGAGAAGGCCGTCGCGCACCTCACCGTGGACGGCGAGGGCAGGCGGGGCGACGAGCCCGGCTTCGACAAGAACGACGTCAAGGTGTACGGCCTCGCCACCAACGGCGGCGGGGACGGCGACGGCCAGACCCAGTGGAGCACCTTCACCGCCTCCGCGGGCTGGACCTACACCGACCGCGAGCGGTGGGGCACGAAGTACCGGTACGACAGCAAGACCTTCCAGTCGGTCGTCGCGTGGTACTTCGGCCTGGCGGAGAAGGGCTACATGGCGCCCTTCAGCGACTACAACTCCCAGTCCAACCAGGCCAACACCCAGGTGGCCGCGGGCAAGGCGGCCGCCGCCTTCGACGGCGCGTGGATGATCTCGTCGTACGACGGCTTCAAGGGCCTGGACATCGGCACCGCCGTCACACCCGCCGGCCCGTCCGGCAAACGCGCCACGATGATGAACGGACTCGCCGACTCGGTCACCAGGAACGCCCGCAACAAGGCGGGCGCCGAGAAGTGGGTCGCGTACCTGGCCTCGGACGAGTGCCAGCGGACGGTGGGGAGCTACGGGATCGTCTTCCCGGCTACGCCCGGCGGCACGAAGGCCGCGGTGGCCGCCTACGAGAAGAAGGGCATCGACGTCGGCGCGTTCACCGAACCGGTCGCCGACAAGGAGGGCTTCACCACCTTCTCCTACCCGATCACCGATTACGCGGCCGACGTGTACGCCCTCATGCACCCCGCCATGCAGGACATCTTCGCCAACGGCGCGTCCGTGAGCGGTCTCGACCGGACCAACAGCCAGATCAACCTGATCCTCGACCAGTGAAGGGCACGCCACCCATGACGTTCTCCCTCGGCATCGTCGGTGCCGGACAGTTCTCGGGCTAGTTCGCCAAGCTGTTCCTGGCCCACCCCGGCGTCGGTGACGTCCATGTCACCGATCTGCTGCCCGAGCGCGCCGAGCGGCTCGCGGCAGACGTGGGCCTGACCGGGACGTTCCCCTCCTACGAGGCGATGCTGGCGTCCGGGGCCGTCGACGCGGTCGCCGTCTTCACCCAGCGCTGGACGCACGGCCCGCTGGTCCTCCAGGGTCTGGAGGCGGGCAAACACGTGTACTCCGCCGTCCCCATGGCGATCACCACCGAGGAGATCGCGGCGATCATCGACGCCGTCAGGGCGACCGGGCTGACGTACATGATGGGCGAGACCAGCCAGTACAACCCGGCGACCGTGCACGCCCGCAACCAGATCGCGGAGGGCGCCTTCGGGCGGCTCTTCTACGCCGAGGGCGACTACGTCCACGACATGGACCTCGGCTTCTACGAGGCGTACCGGTACAGCGGCGGCGAGCACTGGAAGGCGACCGCCAGCTATCCCCCGCTGCTGTACCCGACGCACTCGGTGGGCGGTGTCCTGGGCGCCTGGGAAACGCACGCGGTGAGCGTGTCGGCGATCGGTGTCGTGGACGGGCGGGACGACGGCGTCTTCGACAAGGAGATCAGCCGGTTCGACAACGACTTCTCCAACGCCACCGCGCTGTTCGAGGTGGCGGGCGGCGGCTCGTTCCGCACCAACGAGTTCCGGCGCGTGGGCTACCCGTCCCACATCCGCGAGTCCCGTTTCCGCTTCTTCGGCACCGAGGCGAGCATGGAGCAGCTCGCGACGGTGGCGCTGTGGCAGGACAAGAACGGGGTGAAGGACATCAGCGAGCTGCTCGAACCCAAGCCCACCCTGTCCCCCGACGACCCGTCGCTGCGGCACGTCGCACCCGAGCTGCGGGCCGCCTTCACCTCGGGTTCGGCGCCGGTGCACGACCGGGCGCGGCTGCCGCGGGAGTTCGACGAACTGCACAACGGCCACGAGGGCAGCCACCACTTCCTGGTGGACGACTTCGTGACCGCCGTCGGCGCGCGTACCCTGCCGTCCGTCAACGCCTGGGTCGCGGCCCGCTACACCCTGCCGGGCATCATCGCGCACGAGTCCGCGCGGCAGGGCGGCGTCAGACTGGAGATCCCGGACTTCGGGGACGCGCCCGGGGCGTGACGCCCGGACCGGCCGGGCGTCCGCGCCACTTCGGCTGCCCGGGCGCTCAGGTGCCCGGCTTGCGGCCGTACACGAAGACGTCGTCGCCGTTCTTCAGCAGCGACCAGTACTTCTTGGCGGTCGTCGTGGTCATGTTGACGCAGCCGTGGGAGCCCGGCGGGTTCCACATGCTGACGCCGACCGAGTGGAAGGCCTGGCCGCCGTCGAAGAACTGGCTGTAGGGCATCGGCACGTTGTAGATGGTCGACACGTGGTCGATGTTGCGCCAGTAGATCTTCTTCAGGCCGGTGCGGGTCTCGTACCCGTTACGGCCGGTACGGACCGGGACGGGCCCGTAGACGAGCTTGCTGCCGTCCTGGATCCAGCTGATCTGCAGGGTGAGGTTCACGCAGGCGATGCGGCCCTTGTTGGTCGGGCACTTGCCGGCCTTGTTGGGCTTGTTGCCGACCGCCTTCTGCTTGTTCATGAGGTCCATCACGCCCCAGGTGACGGGCCCGGCGTAGCCGATGTTCGGGGTGATGCCGTGCTTGGTCTGGAAGGCCCGGATGGCCTTGCAGTCGGTGGTCGACTGCTTGCCGTCGACGGGCCGGCCGAGGAACTTCTCGACCTGCTTCTGGTACGGCCCGGCCTGCGTCGTACAACTGGCGGCCTGGGCCGGCGCCGTACCGAGCACCAGCGTCAACGGCGCGACCAGGCCGGTGAGCCCGAGCACGACGGCCCCTCGTCTGCGTATGTCCCCCATGGCTGCCCTCTCCCTGGCACATCAGTGGCGATCTCTCCTTCCTAGACAGCTCTGCGGGGGCTTCGGTTGTAGGCCGGTGCGCGCTGTGACCAAACGGTGAACTTCCGGTCAGCGCGCCAGGCACCCGCGCAGCAGCCCCACCGCCCGGTCGAGGGTCCGCGGGGTCGCCGTGAACGGCAGTCGCAGGTGGTGGACGAGGGTCGTCCCGTCCGCGGCGAAGTGCGGGCCGGGGGGCACGGCGAGTCCGCGGGAGGCGGCCCGGGCCGCGAGGTCGGCGGCCCTGGTGGCCGTCCCCAGGTGCAGCCACAGGGTCAGTCCGCCGGGCGGGAGCTCGTACGTCCAGCCGGTCCCGTCGAGCAGTCGTGCCAGGTGGTCGCGCTGGGCGCGCAGCCGGGCCCGGCGGTCGGCGAGCACGTCGGCGAGGCCGCTGCCGTCGGCGAACAGCTCGCAGGCGATGAGCTGTTCCAGGGGCGGCGGGGACAGCTGGGCCTGGAGGGGGTTGGCCCGCAGGCCGTGTACGAGGTCGGCGGTCGCGCGGATCCAGCCGATGCGCAGGCCGCTCCACACGGTCTTGGCGGCCGAGCCGATCTGGATCACGCCGGGTCCCGCGAGGTGCGGCTCGGCGCCGGGCGGGGTGCGCAGGTCGAGGTCGCGCATCGTCTCGTCGGCGATGACGGTCAGCGGGAGCCGGGCGACCCGCGCCCGCGTCGCCTCGGTCATGTGGGCGCCGGTGGGGTTGTGGAAGTCCGGTGTCAGGTAGGCGAGCCGGGCGCCACGGGTGCGTGCGGCGTCCTCGAGACGGTCGGTGTCCCAGCCGTCCCGCGCCGAGACGGGCAGCGCCAGCAGCCGGGCGCGGCGGCGGCGCAGCACGGCCAGGGCTCCGGGGTAGGTGGGGCTCTCGACCGCGACCGGGCGGCGGCGGTCGGTGTGCAGCTGGTCGAGGAGCAGGGTGAGCGCGGACTGGGCGCCGGAGGTGACGAGGATCTGTTCCGGGCGGGTGGGCAGGCCGGCGTCGGTGTAGCGGTCGGCGAGGAGTGCGCGCAGGCGGGGCAGCCCCGGGCCGGCGACTCCCGCGTCGACCAGGAGGGTCGCGGCGCGCTCGGCGGCGCGGGCCAGCGCGGCGAGGTAGGCGTCGTGCGGGGCCGCGGTGACCGCCAGGGTGAGGTCGAGTGCGGCGTCGCCCGCTCCGCCGTGGTCCTGGGACCAGGGCGCGGTGCGTTCGGTGAGGCGGCCGGGCAGCCGGACGGTGCTGCCGCTGCCGTGCCGGGTGCGCAGCCAGCCCTCGTCCCTCAGCAGGGCGAGGGCGGCGACGACGGTGCCGCGGCTGAGCGGCAGGGCGCGGGCGAGGTCGCGTTCGGAGGGCAGCCGGGCGCCGGTCGGAAGTCTGCCGTCGACCACCGCCTCGCGCACGGCGTCGGCGAGGGAGCGGGCCAGCGGTCCCGGGCGCTCGCGCCAGGCTCCGAGGGCGGCGACGAAACCATCGTGCATCGGTCCAGTTTCCCTCAGGTGGACCAGTCGTCGCCCGGCGCCCCCGTCCTAGGCTCCCGGTATGCATCGCACGCTCGCCGACGACCTCTCCCGGCTTCCCGCCCTTCTCCAGTCCGCCCGAGACTTCGCCGTCCGCGAGGTGAGCGGCCTGGCGGAGCGGCCGGTGGTCCGCCTCGACCGTGCGCCCGGCCGGACGGCCCTTCCCGGTGAGGGCGCCGGGGCCGCGGGCGCGCTGGCGCGGTTCGCCGAGCACTGGGCGCCCGGCTTCTCCGGCTCGGCCGGGCCGCGCTACCTCGGTTTCGTCACCGGCGGCGCGACGCCGGCGTCGGTCGCCGGGGACTGGCTGACCGCCGCGTACGACCAGAACGTCTCCGGGGCGGGCGGCTCGTGGGCGGCGGCGCTGGAGCGGGAGACGGTGGCCTGGCTGCGTGAGCTGTTCGGGCTGGGCGAGGAACACAGCGGGGCGTTCGTGACGGGCGCGACGGTCTCCACGACCGTCGGTCTCGCCGTCGCCCGTGAGTGGCTGGGCGAGCGGCTGGGCGTGGACGTGTCCCGGGAGGGCGCGGCCGCCCTGGGGCCGGTGGAGGTGCTGTCGGGCAGCCCGCACTCCAGCGTCGCCAAGGCGCTCTCGGTGCTCGGCGTCGGCCGGGACCGGCTGCGGCCGGTGCCCGTGCTCGACGGCCGGGAGGCGGTCGACGTCGACGCGCTCGAGACGGCGCTGGCCGCGCTCGACGGGCGGCCGGCGATCGTCGTGGCCAACGCGGGCACCGTCAACACCGTCGACTTCGACGATCTGCGGGCGATCGCGGCGCTGAAGGAGCGGTACGGCTTCTGGCTGCACGTGGACGCCGCGTTCGGCGGCTTCGCCGCCCTCTCCCCCGCGTACGCGCACCTGGTCGACGGGCTCGACGCGGCCGACTCGGTCTGCGTGGACCTGCACAAGTGGCTCAACGTGCCCTACGACGCGGCGGTGCAGTTCACCCGCCGCCGTGACCTCCAGGTGCGGGTCTTCCACAACGCCTCGCCGTATCTCGGACCGCCCACCGGGGAGCCCGACTTCGTCCATCTCACGCCGGAGAACTCGCGGCGGCTGCGGGCGCTGCCGGCCTGGTTCTCGCTGGTGGCCTACGGGCGGGACGGGCACCGCGAGATCGTCGAGCGGAACGTGGACCTCGCGGCCCGGCTCGGCGCCGGGGTCGCCGCGCTGGACGGGCTGCGGCTGCTGGCCCCGGTACGGCTCAACGTCGTCTGCTTCACCCTCGCCGACGATCCGACGCAGGCGCGGGTCGGCGCGCTCGCGGACGCGGTGGCCGCGTCCGGGGAGGCGTTCCTGACGCCGACGGTGTACGGCGGGGTGCCGGCGCTGCGGGCGGCGTTCAGCAACTGGCGCACCTCGCGGGCGGACGGGGAGCGGGTGCTCAAGGCGCTCGGCGCCGCGCTCTCCGGCTGATCGTCACCGCGTTCCGCCGGTCTCGTCACCGCGTTCCGCCGGTAGGGACGTTCGCGGCGGGCCTGCACGGCCGCCCGCCGCCCGACGCCCTCCGGGCGGTCAGATGAAAGGATCTGCACGGGCCGTCAAGCGCCCCGACCGCGTCAACAGGACGGAGACCGTGCGGAGATGTCCGCCTTCCTGCAGCAACTCCCCGCTCTGCTCGGTGTCGTCGTCGGCGCCCTCGGCTCGTACCTGGCGATCGTGCGCAGCGACGGAGCCAGGTTCCGGCGCGAGACGGCTGCCCGGTGGGAGGAGCGGCGGCTGAGCGTGTACGGCGACTACGCGCGGGCCCTGAAGAAGTCGGTGAACCTGACCTACCGCGTCGCCTCCCACCTCGGCAACGACCCGCACCCGCACCCCCTGTCCCCCGCCCAGGCCGAGCCGCTGCTCGCGGAGGCGACCGACGGACGCGACCCGGCCGGAGAGGCGCTCCTCATGCTGGGCAGCCGGGAGGTGGTGGAGCGGGCGCGGGTGTGGGTGACCACGGTGATGGAGATGGAACGGTTCATGCGCGAGGGGACGCACGACCCGCAGGCCTGGCAGGCGCTGCTGGAGCGGCAGCGGGCCGGCCGCGAGGGCTACTACGCGGCCGTGCGCGAGGATCTCGCCCTGCCGCCGGGGCACCCGGCGCGCTGGGCGACCGGTCCGCTCCCCGACGCCTGAGTCCTCAGCGGTAGCCGGTGGTGTCCGCCGCCTTCCCGGGGTCCTGCACCTCGACCATGTAGCGCCAGGCGTCCGGGCGGCTGCCGTCGAGGTCGGTGAAGCCGTACACCGGGGCGAGGCCCCCGCTGGACAGGGACCGCCCGTTGAAGCGGGCCACGTCGGGGTCGGCGGCCAGCGCGGCGACCGCCCGGCCGACGTAACGGGGCGTCTCCGAGATGGCGAAGTGGGGGACACGGTCCAGGGCGTCCCGCCAGTTGTCCTCGCGCACGCCGAAGTTCTCCAGCATCTGCTCCGACCGCAGCCAGCCGGGGGTGAGCGCGACGGCGGTGGCGCCGCGCGGCCCGAGTTCGTGGCCGAGGGCGAAGGCCATGCGCAGGACGGACGACTTGGCGAGGTCGTAGAAGAAGTTCACACGATAGGTGTCACGGTTGTACTCGGTGGTGCCGTCGGTCATCTCGACGACCAGTCCGCCGGGCCTGCGCAGCAGCAGCGGCAGGGCGTGATGGCTGGTGATCGCGTGGGTCTCGACGGCGAGCCGGAGCAGCCGGAGCCCGTCGTCCAGGTCGTGCTCCCAGACCGGGGTGTCCCAGGCGAAGAGGTGCTCTGCGCCCCAGATGTCGTTCACGAGGACGTCGAGGCGGCCCCGCTCGTCCGCGATCCGGTCGACGAGGGCGCGGACCCGGTCCGGGTCGAGGTGGTCGGTGGGCACGGCGATGCCGTGGCCGCCGGCCTCGGTGACCAGGTCGGCGGTGTCCTCGATCGTCTCGGGGCGGTCGCTCTCGGAGCGCCGGGCGCGGGTGGTGCGTCCCGTCACGTAGACGGTGGCGCCGGCCGCCCCCAGTTCCACGGCGATGCCGCGTCCCGCGCCCCGTGTCGCCCCGGCGACCAGGGCGACCTTGCCTTCCAGCGGACCGGACATGTCCGACCTCCTGCGTGTGTTCCGTCGGTGTCGTCATCGAGGATCGATGGCGTCCCCGAGGATCCCGCGGAAGCCGGACACCTCCTGTCGTCTTTCGACGGCCGGGTCACCCGGTCGGGCGCGGTCGGCGGTCAGTGCCCCCGGTCGATCCACTCCTGAAGGTGCGGCGCCTCGGCGCCGATGGTCGTCGCGTCGCCGTGGCCCGTCAGCACCTTCGTCTCGGGCGGCAGGGCGAGCAGCCGGTCCTTGATGGAGGTGATGATCGTCGGGAAGTGGGACCAGGAGCGGCCGGTGGCGCCCGGTCCGCCCTGGAACAGGGTGTCTCCGGTGAAGAGCACCCCGAGGCCGGGGTCGTGCAGGCAGACCGCGCCGGGGGCGTGCCCCGGAGTGTGCAGGACGGTCAGGTCGGCGCCCGCGGCCTCGATGACCTGGCCGTCGGCCAGATGGGCGTCGGGCTCGCGGTCCGGGTGGGTGAGCTTCCACAGCGGAAGGTCGTCGGGGTGCAGCCAGATCGTCGCGCCGGTCGCGTCGGCGAGGGCCGGCGCGGCGGAGATGTGGTCGTTGTGGGCGTGGGTGCACACGATGGCCGTCAGCCGGCGCTCGCCCACCGCGGCCAGGATGGCGTCGGCGTCGTGCGCGGCGTCGATGACGATCGCCTCGTGGTCGTCGCCGACGATCCACACGTTGTTGTCGACGTCCCAGGTGCCGCCGTCGAGGCTGAACTGGCCCGAGGTGACCAGGCGTTCGATGCGCGCGGTCATCACAGCACCACCACCGAGCGCAGGACGTCTCCGTGGTGCATGCGCTCGAACGCCTGCTCCACCTCGTCGAGCCGGATGGTCTCGGTCACGAACGCCTCCAGATCCAGGCGGCCTTGCAGATGCAGGTCGATCAGCATCGGGAAGTCACGGGAGGGCAGACAGTCGCCGTACCAGGACGACTTCAGCGACCCGCCGCGCCCGAACACGTCCAGCAGGGGCAGTTCGAGCTTCATCTCCGGCGTGGGGACGCCGACCAGGACGACCGTGCCGGCCAGGTCGCGGCCGTAGAAGGCCTGCTTGTAGGTCTCCGGACGGCCGACGGCCTCGATCACCACGTCCGCGCCGAAGCCGCCGGTCAGCTCGCGGATCGCCTCGACGGGGTCGGCCTCCTTGGAGTTGACCGTGTGCGTGGCGCCCATCTTCCGGGCGGTCGCGAGCTTGCGGTCGTCGATGTCGACGGCGATGATCTTCGCCGCGCCGGCCAGGTTCGACCCCGCGATCGCCGCGTCGCCGACGCCGCCGCAGCCGATCACCGCGACCGTGTCGCCGCGGCCCACGTTGCCGGTGTTGATGGCCGCGCCGATACCCGCCATCACCCCGCAGCCCAGCAGCCCCGCCACCGCGGCCGACACCGACGCGTCGACCTTGGTGCACTGCCCGGCCGCCACCAGCGTCTTCTCGGCGAACGCCCCGATGCCCAGCGCCGGGGACAGCTCGGTGCCGTCGGTCAGGGTCATCCGCTGCTTCGCGTTGTGGGTGTCGAAGCAGTACCAGGGCCTGCCGCGCAGACACGCCCGGCACTGCCCGCACACCGCCCGCCAGTTCAGGATGACGAAGTCGCCGGGAGCGACGTCGGTGACGCCCTCGCCGACCGACTCCACCACGCCCGCCGCCTCATGGCCGAGCAGGAAGGGGAACTCGTCGTTGATCCCGCCCTGCTTGTAGTGCAGGTCGGTGTGGCAGACCCCGCAGGCCTGCACCTGCACCACGGCCTCGCCGGGACCGGGGTCGGGGATCACGATCGTCTCCACCCGTACCGGCTCGTTCTTGCCCGGCGCGATCACTGCGCGCACTTCCTGCGGCATGGTGCTGCCCCTTTCGTCGGCGGTATCCGTCCCGCTGCCGACCCTACGCGTGACGGATCGGTAAGGGCACGGGCGGCGGGGCCGACGCACCCTCTGAACACGCCCTTCCCGGCCGCGCCGCGGGCGGCCGACGTAGCCTGAGGCCCGCGAACCGACCTCCCGAGGAGCCCCGTGACCATCGCAGAGAGCGCCGGCGGCCGACCGCCGTGGCGGCTGTTGCTCGACTACGTACGGCCCCACCGATGGTCCCTGCTGGCGGGCGCCGCGCTGTCGCTGGTCACCGGCGCGACCGGGCTGCTGCTGCCCCTGGTGGCACGTCAGTTGATCGAGGATCTGGGCCACGACCGTTCGATATCGGGCGCGTTGCTCGCGCTGACGGCACTGGTCCTCGCCAACTCGGCGGTGGGCGCGCTGGGTTCGTTCGTGCTGCGGCGCACCGCGGAGTCGGTGGTGCTCGGCGCACGGCGGGCGCTGTCCTCGTATCTGCTGCGGCTGCGGATCACGGCCGTCGACCGGAGCGAGCCCGGCGATCTCATGGCCCGCATCACCTCCGACACCACGCTGCTGCGCGAGGTCACCACCGACTCGCTGGTGGGCCTCGGCACCGGCGGGCTCACGCTGGCGGCCACGGTCGTGATGATGGGCCTGGTGGACCCGGTGCTGCTGGGGGTCACGCTGGCCGTGATCGTCTGCGCGGGCACGGTCCTGGGCGTGATCGTGCCGCGGATCAACCGGGCGAGCCGCCGGGCGCAGGACGCCGTCGGCGTGATGGGCGCCTCGCTGGAGCGGGTGCTCGGCGCGCTGCGCACGGTGAAGGCGTCGGGCGCCGAGCACCGTGAGGAGGAGACGCTGCACGCGGCGGCCGAGGAGTCGTGGCGGCAGAGCGTGCGGGCCGCCAAGTGGTCGGCGGCCGCGGGCAACACGGCCGGCCTGGCGATGCAGACGGCCTTCATCACCGTCCTCGCCGTGGGCGGGGCGCGGGTCGCGACGGGCGCCATAGGGATCGGCACGCTGGTGGCGTTCCTGCTGTACGTCTTCTATCTGATGTCGCCGATCCAGCAGGTCGTCGGCGCGATCACCCAGTACCAGACGGGCTCGGCGGCCCTGAGCCGCATCCAGGAGGCCCTGCGGATGCCCGCCGAGCCCGCCTCCCGGCCCGAGCCGCTGCCCCCGCCCGCGGCCGAACCGGCCGCGCTGGACTTCACCGACGTCCGGTTCCGGTACGCCGACGATCTGCCGTACGTGCACCACGGGGTGACCTTCACCGTCCCGGCCCGGGGCATGACCGCGTTCGTCGGCCCTTCGGGCGCGGGGAAGACCACGGTGTTCTCGCTCATCGAGCGGTTCTACGACCCCGGGTCCGGCACGATCGCCCTCGACGGGCGCGACCTCGCGGACTGGGACCTGGCCCGGCTGCGCTCGTCCATCGGCTACGTCGAGCAGGACGCCCCGGTGCTGTCGGGCTCGTTGCGCGACAACCTCCTGCTGGGGAACCCGTCGGCCGACGACGACGCCGTGCGGGGCGTGGTGAGGACGACCCGTCTGGGCGACCTGGTCGAGCGGCTGCCGCAGGGGCTGGACACCCTGGTCGGGCACCGCGGGACGAAGCTGTCCGGCGGCGAGCGGCAGCGGGTGGCGATCGCCCGCGCGCTGCTGCGCCGCCCGCGGCTCCTGCTCCTGGACGAGGCCACCTCGCAGCTGGACGCGGTGAACGAGGCGGCGCTGCGCGACACCGTCGCCGACGTGGCCCGGACGACCACCGTTCTCGTCGTCGCGCACCGGCTGTCCACGGTCACGATGGCCGACCGGATCGTCGTCATGGACGCCGGCCGGGTCCGCGCGGTGGGGACGCACCGGGAGCTGGTGGCGGGCGACCCGCTCTACGCGGAGCTGGCGGCCACGCAGTTCCTGGCGACCGTCGACTGAACGGGGCCGGACGCGGGTGGGGGCCGCCCGGTCGTCCGGACGGCCCCCGCGGGGAAGGGCGGGGCGCTCAGCCGATCGCGGGCAGCAGCCCGGTGACGGGGGCCACGAGGTCGGTGACCTGGTGCAGCTCGTTGAGCTTCTCGAGCTCGCTGACCTTGTTGAGCTCGGCGAGCTGGCGGGAGACCGGCGGGAGGTCGGCCCGGTGCTCCGCGGGGATCTGGCTCGTGGCGAGCGAGTCCAGCGCGGTCATCGGGTTGATCCGGCCGGTGTCCGGGGCTTCGGCCGCGTTCGCCAGCGGCGCCGCGAGGCCCGTGACCCCGGCGGCGAGTGCGGCGATTGCGGCGATGCGTCGAGTGGAGATCATGCCTACAGCAACGCCACCGGCGCCCTCGCGGACACGGGTGGTCGGCGGCGCTCACCCGACAGGCGGAGAGACCGGACTGCGCTTGCCGAGCCCGGCGCGCCGGAGGAGCCTCGAAGGTGAGGGTCGGGCGGCCCGATCTCCCCTCGGCCGCGGCCCTCGGAGGAGGTCGACATGGGAACCGTGGCAGGCTCCGCCTTCGATACCGACACCCTGCGCAGGGGCATAGAGGAACAGACCGCGGCGACACTGCTGTCGCTCTACGCGGAGGACGCCGAACTGCGCGTCATCGACCACAACACCCAGCCGAGTCAGCCCATGGTGCTGCACGGCCGGGACGAGATCGGCCGGATGCTCGACGACGTCTACAGCCGGGACATGACCCACAAGCTGGAGGAGTGCATCGTCCAGGGCGACCGGGCGGCGTTCAGCGAGTCCTGCCGGTACAGCGACGGCGTCCGTGTTCTCGCCGAGTCGATGCTCACGTTGCGGGACGGCAAGATCGTCGAGCAGACCATGATCCAGGCATGGGACGAGTAGGGAGGAAGACAGGGGTCCAGGTCACCTCTCGGCTGACCTGGACCTTCTCGGTGCGGGCGGGGCGGGGGCGGTCGCGTGCGACCCGGTCCGCGCTGCCGGCGCCGGTGTCCGAGGCCGGCCGGCTGATGTCCCTCGCGCTGCTGCGGACGGCGCTGCGAGCGGTGCGGGGCCGTCCGCGTCGTCCCGCGCCGCCCGCCGTGCGCGCGCGGTGCGGCCGGCGGCGGTGAGCCGGCGCCGCACGTGCCGCCTGCCGCCGCTCCCGTCCACAGGGGCGGGCGCCGACGCGCGCAGTGTCGTCGACGGCGCCCGGAACGGCGGGAACGGAGCGTCTCCGGCGGGCCGCCGGCCGCGGTGGCAGGGCTGACCACGGGCGGCCCGCGTCAGCGGCCGCGGCGGGACCCCGTCTCAGGCCCGCGTCGGCGCGTCCTCCGTGCCGGCCGGGGTGCTCTCGGCGGCGGTGCGGCCGAGACGCCGGACCACCGCGGTCAGCCGCAGCAGTGCCACCGCCGTGCCCGCGCAGACCGGAACGGCGGGCCAGTACGGGAGGACGTGCCCGAAGGCCGCGTGGACGAGGAGCCCGAGCAGGGCCGCCACGGCGACGGCCGTTCCGAGCGCGCAGGGCCCGAAGCGGTCGTCGCGGCCCGCCCGGACCCGGCCCGTCCCGGCCGCCAGGAGGGCGGCGGCGGACACGGCGAGGGAGATCAGATAGGCCGTGATCAGGGGCGTCAGTACGATCAGCGTCACGTCCAGCGCGCCGAAGTGCCAGCCGGGCCACACGTCCCGGCCGTCGATCTCCACGACCCGGCCGTGCCACAGCCCGACCGTGACCCGCTTCCCCTCCCAGAGGTCGTGCCCGACCTGGTCCTCGACGTCGTCGGCCGTCTTCCGGCCGTCGCCGAGGTCGAGGCGGACGGTGTACTCGGTGTGGGTGAACGAGGACCCGTCGCCGCCGTCCTGTCCGCCGCCCGAGCGTCCGGACACCGTGTGCGAGGTCAGCTCCGTCACGCTCGCCGCGGTGGTGCGCAGGCCGTCCGGCCGGGCGAGCGCCACGGCCGTCTCCTGGTAGGTGCGTCCGGCGAGCAGCAGGATCAGGGCGGCCATGACGAGGCGGAACGCCACCCGTCGGACGCGCGCGCGCCCGCTCCTGACCGGCTCGGCCTCTTCGGTGTCCGACATGGTTCCCCCTGGTCCCGCCCGTCGACTGGTCCGGCACGTCGACAGACACGGGAAACGCCCGGCCGGTTCCCTTCCACCGGCCGACGGGTCCCCGCCGACCAGGTGCGGCGGGGGTCCGACCCGTGGGCCGGGCCCCCGTCCTGAGGGCAGGTCAGGGACCCGAGGGTCAGGTCAGCGTCCACTTCTGGTTGTCGGCGGCGGCGCAGGCCCACAGCACGATCGGGGTGCGGTTGGCCGTGCCCGCACCGTTGGCGTCGAGGCACAGCCCCGCGTTGACGTTGGTGATCGTGCCGTCGCCGTTGACGGTCCACTTCTGGTTGTTCTGGCCGTTGCAGTCCCAGATGACGACCCTGGTGCCGTTGGTGGTGCCGAGGTCGTAGGCGTCCAGGCATTTGTTCCCGTACACCACGAGTTCCTTGCGGGAGGTGTACGTCCAGGCCTGGTTGGAGCCGCCGTTGCAGTCCCACAGCTCGGCCTGGGCGCCGTTGGTGATCGTGCTGTCGTACAGGTCCAGGCAGCGGCCGGACTGCTTGCCGACGACGAGCGCCCCGTTCGCGCCGGGCAGGGGTCTGACGGTGATGTCGGCGAGGGTCGGGGCGCCCGTGAAGACGAGCGTGTGGGACGAGCCCTTCGACAGGGCGACCTGGAGGCTGATCGTGCCCTGCGCGGAGCCGGTCGGCGGGAACGAGACGGTCGTCGAGGCCTGGTCGTCGACCTTCAGCGTCGCGGTACGGGCGGTGGAGGCCGTGTTGGTGTAGGCGACGTCGACGACCTTCAGCCCCGTGCTCCCGGCGACCACGCCGGAGAAGCCGGAGGTCCCGGTGTACGTGCTGCCCGACGCCTCGGTGCCGCCCCTGACGGTGAGCATGACCGAGCCGCCCGCCGGGACGCTCGCCGTGTAGCTCGTGGCGTACGTGCCGACGTCGGCGCGGGCCCACAGGTCGCGGACGGTGGCGGAGGCGTCCGTCAGCCCCAGGTCGGACCAGCGGACGGTGATGTTCCGGGCCGCGGAGGTGCGGTTGAGCAGGACGACGGCGCGCTTGCCGCTGCCCGCGAGGACCTTGCCGTAGACCTGCGCCCCGGTGGTGTCCTCGGCGACCTTGACGCCCTGGAGCCCGCGCGCGTCCTGGTCGACGGCGACGACCTCGGGGTTCTTGAGGATGTCCGCCGTCTCCGTCGTCATCGTGGTCAGGTCGTTGCCGGCGAGGAGCGGGGCGCCGGAGACCGCCCACAGGTTCATGTGGGTGCGGTTTCGGGCGGCGGTGAAGCCGTCCATGCCGACCATCAGCATGTCCGGGTCGTTGTAGTAGCCGGTGTGCTGGGCGGTGGGGTGCAGGCCCTGGTCGAAGTTGGACAGCAGGTTCGTCATCGACGGCTTGTCGCCGTAGTAGATGATGTCGGTGCTGGTCCGGAACATCGGGGCGAGCCCGGGGGCCCAGTTCCAGGTGTTCTGGTATCCCCAGTTGCAGAGGGAGAGGGTGAGCGGGCGGCCGGTGGCGGCCGTCGCCTTCGTGACGGCGGCGCTGATCGCGGTGTACGTCGTGGCCGCGTCGAGGCCCTCGGCGTCACCGCCGCACCAGTCGACCTTCACGAAGTCGAAGCCCCACCGCGAGAACTGGAGCATGTCCTGGTCGTAGTGGCCCTCGCTGCCGCTGCCCGGGGCGGCGGGCCGGCCGGTCGGGTAGTAGTAGCCGCAGCCGTCCTTGCCCGCGTCGGTGTAGATCCCGGCCTTGAGACCCTTGCTGTGGATGTAGTCGGCGATCGCGCTCATGCCGCCGGGCCACTCGGACTCGTCGACGGTGATGTTGCCGCCGCTGTCGCGGGTGCCCTGCCACCAGCCCTCGTCGATGTTGATGTACCGGTATCCGGCGGCCGGCAGGCCCGCCGCGACGAACGCGTCGACCTGCCGCTCGATGACGTCGTGGTCGATCTTCGCG
This sequence comes from Streptomyces sp. 3330, assembly GCF_031456635.1. NCBI lineage: Bacteria > Bacillati > Actinomycetota > Actinomycetes > Kitasatosporales > Streptomycetaceae > Streptomyces > Streptomyces sp. 3330. The sequence goes on along the minus strand of NZ_JAVDVA010000006.1, from coordinate 78,375 downwards.
GCGAAGCTGTTCCAGGAGGCCCAGCCCATCGGGGCGGTGGGCACGGCGATCTGCCGCGAGGTCGCGGCCCGGGCCGGTCCGGGCTGGGCGAACAGCAGGACGGCGGTCACCGTCAGGAGCAGGGCGAGCATCCGTGCGACGGCGGATCTCAGGCGCGGGGCCGGGCGCGGGGGGTGTGGGGGAAACATACGGCGGCTCCAGGCTTCGAAATATCGAACATGGGTCGGTGAACCGAACGCATTGCGGGCCGAAGTTAGAACCGCCGGAGGGTGAAGTCAACGCCTGCGACAGAAGTGATGTGACCGGTCTCAACGGTGAAGTGGCCGCATGCGAAGGGTCGTTCACCCGTTCCCGGCGCCGCGCCCCCATACTGTCCGACGTGCGAGTGGCGATCATGACGGCGGGATCCCGGGGCGACGTGGCCCCCTTCACGGGGCTGGGCCACGCGCTGGCGCGGGCGGGACACGAGGTCACCCTGGTCACCCACGGGCGGTTCGCGCCGTTGGTGGCGGGCTCGGGGGTGGGCTTCCACGCGCTGCCGGTGGACCCGCGGGCGGAGCTGGAGTCGGAACGGGGCCGGGGCCTGCACCGCAGCACCACCGGCCCGGGCAAGTTGCTGCGGGTGGCCCGGATGGCGCGGTCACTGGTCGGGCGGATGACCGATGACCTCCTCGCCGCCGCGCAGGCGAGCGACGTCCTGCTGCTGTCCGCCTCGGTGGCGCCGCTGGGGCACACCATCGCTGCCGGGCTGTCGCTGCCGAGCCTCGACCTCTGCCTCCAACCCGTCGCCCCCACGCGGGAGTTCGCACCGCCCTTGCTGGGCGGTGGCTCCTGGGGAGCGGTCGGCAACCGCCTCGCCGGACACGGCGTCGGACTGGCCGTGGAGCAGATCTTCGCGCCGGTCCTGCCGTCGGTGCGGGCCCGGCTGGGGCTGCCCGCGGCACGCCGCCCCGGCGTCGGCCCGCGCGGCCGGGACCGGCTCGGCCCGGTCCTGCACGGTTTCAGCCCGCTGGTGGTCCCCCGGCCCCGCGACTGGGGGCCGGGGCTGGACGTCACCGGGTACTGGTGGCCCTACGACCGGGAGACCCGACTCCCGCCCGCCCTGCGGGAGTTCCTGGACGCGGGGCCGCCGCCGGTCTTCGTCGGGCTGGGCAGCGCGACCGTCCCCGACCCCCGGCGGCTGAGCGCCGAGATCGTCCGGGCGCTGCGGCGGGCCGGGCTGCGCGGCGTGATCCAGCGCGGCTGGGCGGGCCTCGCGGCCGACGGCGACGACATGCTGACCGTCGACGACGTCCCGCACGCGCTGCTGTTCCCGGAGACGGCCGCCGTGGTCCACCACTGCGGGGCGGGCACGACGGCGGCGGGCGTACGCGCCGGGGTCCCCGCCGTGCCGGTGCCGGTCCAGTTCGACGAGACCTTCTGGGCCGGCCGCCTGGTCGCCCTCGGCGTGGCCCCGAACCCGGTCCCCCTGCGCCGGCTGACCGCACAGACCCTGACCGCCGCACTCCTGCGGGCCACCCGCGACCCCGGCTTCCGCGAACGGGCCGAGGAACTGGGGACCCGGGTACGGGCGGAGGACGGAACGGCGCGGGTGGTGGAGGCCGTGGAGCGGCTGGGAGAGACGTGACCGGCAGACTCACTCGGCGTAGTGCGGGCAGGACCTGCGCACGGTCTCGATGATCTCCCGCAGGTCGGGAGCGGGCACCGGCGGCAGGCCCCACGCCGTCCTGGTGTCGTCCAGGAGCCGACGGGCACTGTGCGGCGAGAGGGAGAGCTCTCCCCGCACGACTGCCAACCGCTCGACGCTTCCGTCGGGTCCGTGCACGTGTGCCTGCGCACGGCGGCGCTCGAACCCCGGCATCGCGAACACGTCGAGAAGGGTGACGCTGAAGTACGCGTAGGCGGCGGCCTCGTCCAGACGTTCCAGGGTGTCGGCGGGCAGCTCCGCCCTCAGTTCGACCCCGCCGGGACCGTCCGCCCACCGCGCGAACCGGCCGATGTGTCCTCGCATCCTGTCGAGTTCGCACAGGCAGTCGGCGTGCAGGAACTCCGCCAGCCGCCGGGTCGCCCCGAAGATCATGTCCGCGCTCCGGGTGGGCAGGGCGGCCTCCTTCGCTCCGGCCCTGAAGGCATCGACCGTGTCCCGCATCGCGCGGGTGACGAGCCAGGCGGCGATGTTCCGCAGCTCGACCTCCCCCTTGCTCTCGCGCAGCGCCACCATCTCCCTGGAGTACCGGATCAGGTCCCGCGGCACACCGCCCGCCAGGGCGTGGGCGAGCGCGACGAACGGCTCCGAGACGCCTGGGGCGCGCCGGTCCAGTATCCGCTGCGACTCCTCGAACGAGCAGGGCCGCACATGGACGACGTCGTCGAACGTGCTGTCCACGACATCGCGGCCCGGCAGTCCCCGTCGGACGAACGACGCCCCCACGTCCTCCGAGACAGAGATCAAGAAGTGCACGCCGGTGACGCCCAGGATGGCCTTGATCTCCCCGAGGAACTCCAGCGCCTTGGCCGTGGTTCCGAGCCGGTCGATCTCGTCGATGGTGACCACCAGACGCCGTCCCTGCGGCCGCAGTTCCCCGGCCACTTCGGCCAGGGTGCGCCGCAACTGCTGGACGAGCTCGGGCAGGGTGACGGGGGACGCGGTGAACGAGGTGCCGTAGGTGGATCCCAGGCTCAGCAGCCCACCGGCCGGGGCTCCGCTCGCGCCGTACGTCACGCTCTGGACCGTCTGGAGCCGGTAGAGGTGGTCCCGGCACCGTCCGGCCAGGGTCGGCTCCCGCTTCACGCGCTTCCACCGGCACACCCGGATCAGGATGAGGCCCAGGCAGACCAGGGCCACCCGTTGCGACAGGTCCCATCCGAAGGCCGCATGCCGCGTCCGGTCGCCGGCGAAGGCCCCTGCGAGCCCGAGAACGAAGACAAGGACCGCCACCCGCGTGGGGGTCCCGTGCACGTCGTCCCAGAAGGGCGTGACCGCTTTCCACACCGCGATGACGACGAGCACCGCCACGACGGTCATCGTCGGGTAGTAGACGGCCGGTTCGTCGTGCCGCCAGTCCCCGAACCAGGCGATCACCGCCTTCGGCGACCACGTCGTCAACAGGGCCAGCACGATCAGCAACCGGCCGACCGGGGCCAGGAGGACCTTGCGCAGCACGCCCGTGAGGCCGCTCAACCGCCACCTTCTGACGTACTTCCAGACCAGGAGACCGAGGACGACGGCCGACAGCGCCAGCCACGGCCGCCTGCCCTCCAGGACGGCCACCAGACCGTCCCGCAGCCGCTCCGCACCGTCGTCACCGGCCCGCGCGACCGCTGCGGACCGGTGCTCGACGAAGTCGCGCACGGTCGCGAAGACGCCTACCAGGAACAGCCCGAGCGCCAGCAGCCCGACGAGCAGGCGTTGGGTGAACGCCCTCGCGGCGGCACCGAGCCTGCGCAGCACGGTGCGCAGCGGGCTGAGCCGCCGGAACTCCGGAAACCGGTACCCGTGGTCCGTCAGGTAGGTCTGGCACAGGTCGACGAAGAGCGAGGTGAGGAACTCCAGAGGGGCGTAGGAGGCGGGCGCCTGGACGGAGATCTTCAGGTCGTGCGGGTCGGCGCAGGAGGCGAGCAGGGTCGACTTCCCCGAACCGCGCGGTCCGCACACGGCGATGGTGCCGTCGACCAGGGCGTCGAGCTTCTGCCGGATCTCGGCCCGCGCCTGGTTGCCGACCACATAGCGCCGGTCGCGGTGGTCCCTGACACCCTCGTACCGCGTGGCGACGAGCAGACAGTCGGCATCCTCACCGAGGAGGTCCGAGACGACGTTCTGCACCACCGAGGGCATGACGTCCCGCGCCGCGACACGCGTGAGGTCGGCGGTCCGGTGCCGCACCGCGCGCAGCCCTGCGGCCCTGGCCGTCAGCGCGCGCACGCATCCGGCGAAGGCCCGCACCCTGCCGCGGAAACGCCGACCGCCACAGGACCCAGCCCACCGCGCCCAGCGCGGCGCCGAGCCCGGCGGGCCACCAGCCGCTTCCGGCCACCGCCAGGACGATCAGAACCGTCGCGGACAGGGCGGCCGAGACCAGCGGAAGGTCCCAGGCCAGACCGGGCAGCAGAGCCAGCACGCGCTCCTCGGCCCCGTCCCGCTCGTCGCGCGCGTTCTCGTAGCGCTGCAGGGCTTCCTGGTACAGCGGCGCTCCCCGGACCCGGGTGACGTTCTCCGGCAGCCGCATCGCCCGCGTGACGTCCGTCCGGAACGCTCCGGGGCGCCGGTCCAGGCGGCTCGCCACCTCGGCGACCGTCAGACACTCCTCCAGCGCTCTCGTGTAGGCCGCCCACTCCTGCTCGTCCTCCAGACCGGGTGGTGGCGGTTCCCGGTCCCCTTCGCCGTCGGGACCGAGCAGGGTCAGTTCCAGGTCGCTTCGGAACGCGCCCGGGCCGTGGCCGTCCCCCGACAGCGGTTCAGGAGGAATGGGGTCCCCACCCTTCCGGGCGCAGGATCCCCAGCAGTTGCCGTACCAGTTCGTCGACGACCTCGTCCAGGGTCGCGTCGACCCAGCCGGCGCTCCAGTCGTGGAGGAGGCCGTTGACGCTGCCGATGAAGGCCGTCGCCGCCAGGCGGTAGTCGCGGGGGGCCGCCTCGCCGCGGGCGGCGGCCGCCGACGCCTCGGCGCAGATGAGGTCGACCCAGCGGGCGCGGCGGGCCAGGCGCTGTTCCTCCAGCCGGGGGCTGACCCCGACGATCTCCACGAAGGTGATCCGGATGCGGCGCGGGTCGGAGGTCACGTTCGCCGCGTAGGCGCGGAAGATGCCGGTGACCCGCTCGACGAGCGGCATGTCCTCGGCGGCGGCGAAGGCGGCCAGGACCGCCTCCTCGGCCCAGTCGTTGACCTGGAGGTGCAGGGCGGCCAGGACGTCCTCGAGGGTGCGGAACTCCTCGTAGAACTGGCGGGTGGACAGACCGGCCGCCTCGCTGAGCGACGCGACCGTGGCGCCGCGGTAGCCGGGGAGGTCGCCGAACAGCTGCAACGCCGCCGCCAGGAATCTCCCGCGCCGCTCGGCCTGCCGCTGTGCGGCGGTCTTGCCGCCGTAACGGCCGGTCGGCGCCCTGAGCCTGCCCGCCACTGACCCTCCCTCGTGGTTCCGTGCTCCCCCGCCGTCGATTTTGTCGTGTACGGAGTCTTGTGGCGAAGGGCCCCCCTTCCTTACTTTCCAGTAAGTAAATCTGAATGCCCCCGTGTTCAGATCGGGCGGGACCTCTTCCGCCCTGCCCCCACACCTGCGCCCCCAGAGGAGAGAGCAGCCATGCCTGCCTTCAGATCCAGGCACCTTTGCTCCGTAGCCGCCGCCCTCGTCCTGACCGTCACCGCCCCCGCGACGGCCGCCACGGCCGCCACCGCCCCGGACGCCCCGACCGCCGCCGCGCTGCGCGAGGTGCTCTTCGTCGGCAACAACTGGGAGGGCACCGCGGACGTCATCCGGTCCAGCGGTGACTTCGGAAAGGTCGGCCGGATCAACGTCATCCCCGACAAGAGCGCCCGGATGGCGGAGATCAACGCCGACCCGATCAAGTGGATCTACTTCCAGGCCATCCGCAACGGAGTCGGCGAGGGACACGACCAGTTCGTCGACGACATGTACACCACGCCGGACGGCGCCTCGGTGGTCGTCTCCCGGCCCAGCTTCGCCGACGTCGTCTCCATCGACCTGGCCACCGGGAACATCGAGTGGCGCTTCCCGGTGTCCGGTTACCGCTCCGACCACATGGCCGTCTCGCCCGACGGCACCCGGGTCGCGGTCTCCGCGTCGATCTCGAACACCGTGCACGTGCTCGACATCGCCACCGGCAGGCAGCTGGGCTCGTTCAAGACCGGCGACAAGCCGCACGAGAACATCTTCACCAAGGACGGCAAGTACCTCTACAACATGTCGATCGGCGACGTGAACACCTCCCAGGACGCTCCGTGGCAGGACTTCACGAAGGGCGACCGGCGCATCACCGTCGTCGACGCGACCACGTACCGGCAGGTCAGGGTCATCGACATGCGCCAGCGACTGGACGCGATCGGTCTCACGGACTACTCGGACGCGGTGCGCCCGGCGGTCTTCTCGCCGGACGAGTCCAAGCTGTACTTCCAGGTCTCGTTCTTCAACGGCTTCTTCGAGTACGACCTCGCCACGGACCGCATCACGCGGACGAAGACCCTGCCGAAGAACCCGGCGACCGGCGACGACCGCACCACCTTCGTCAACGACTCGCGCCACCACGGCATCTCGATGAGTCCCGACGGCGCCAAGCTGTGCGTGGCGGGCACGATGGACGACTACGCGACGGTCGTCGACCGCGCGACCCTCCAGGAGGGTCCGCTGGTCACCGCCTCCAAGCCCTACTGGGCCACGGTCAGCGGCGACGGCAGGAGCTGTGTCGTCTCCGAGAGCGGCGCCGACCAGGTCACGGCGATCGACTTCGCCACCGGCCGGAAGACCGTGTCCGTGCCGGTCGGCGACCATCCGCAGCGGGTCCGGATCGGCCATGTCGCGGCGGACTGGACCGGAACCGGCGGCTGACGGTTCCGCGGGCTCCCGGGGGGGGCGGCGGTCACCGCCGCCCCCCTTCTGTCGTGTCCGGCGGGGGCTACCCCACCTTCTGGGTCACCCACGCCGACAGCTCCGTGCGGGCGGCGGCCAGCAGGGTCGCGGACGGCGCGGTCGCCCCGTTGGTGACCAGGGCGTAGTGCACGGTGCCCGAGTCCGGCGCGCTGAGCAGCAGCCGGCGGCTGCCGGTGCCGCCCGGTTCGGCGGCCGCGGCGATCTTCGTGGCCGTGGTGTAGGCGGGCGGGGCGTACACCGTGCCGAGGTCGGACACGACGGTCGTCGTGGCGGTCGGGAAGGAGGCCGGCAGATGCAGTTCGGTGGGCGCCGTGCCGCCGTTCGAGCGCCACACCAGCAGCCCGTACTGGCCGGAGCCGACGAGCTGTCTCGTGCTCGGCAGGGAGCTGGGGACCGAATTCCAGGTGAGGGTGGTGGACCCGTCGCGGGAGCGGTCCTCGTAGGTGAAGGCGAGGGTCGTGCCGGAGGTGGCGCTCGGGTAGATCCGGTCGAGCAGCCGGGCGTCCTGACGGAGGGTCGCCGTGCCGCTGTCGTCCAGGCGTACGGCGGAGAGGTCCTCGTCGTTCCAGGCGTCGCCGGTCGTGAGCACCTTGTCGGCGTTGCCGTTCATCAGCTCGTGGTGGCGGCCGTTGTAGATGTCCCACTGCCACTGCGACCCGGAGAGGACCGGGCCCGACGCCGCCGGTGCGGTCCACCAACCGGAGCCCTTCACCCGGGAGTCGAGCGCCTGGTACATCGCCTTGAGGACGGTCGGCGCCTTGCCGGCGGTGGTGCCGTTCAGGGGGTGGCCGAACTCGCTGACGATCGCCGTCGTCCCGGCGGCCGACGCCCGGTCGCGTACCGTGCCGAAGTCGGTCACGTACTGGCCGTCCTGCGCGTTGCCCCACATCAGGACGCCCGAGATGGCCTTCTGGTCGTAGAAGTGGGTGTTGAAGACGTAGCGGGAGCCGAGCGTGCCCGCGTCGAGGAGGCCGCCCTCCTCCTTGCTGACGTTGCCGTTCCAGAAGAGGTTCGGCTCGACGAAGGCGGGCTTGTCGGTCCAGCCGGCCGCGTCCATCCGGGCCCGGAACTTCACGTAGAAGGGCCACAACAGGTCGCGTTCCCAGGTGCGGCTGGTCTGGCCGGAGTCATAGGCGCCGGCGTAGGGCTCGTTGTAGGGGTCGAAGCCCAGGACGCCGGTGAACTGCTCGGTGGAGAGGTTCGCCTTGAGGTAGGCCATGGTCTTCTGGGCGGTGGCCAGGAAGGAGTCCTGGAGTCCGTGGTTGTTGTGCCAGAAGTCGTACTGACCGGCCTTGACCGCCCCGTTCTGGGTGATGTTCTGGCCCCAGACGAAGCAGATGCCGCAGGACTCGGTGGGGTAGTCGCCGAGGTCCACCGCCCACGCGGGGGCGCCGTCGCCCGTGTACCAGCTGCCCGGGTCGAACAGGTAGCGGGAGTAGAGGTCCTGGTGGAAGTCGGGGTAGACGCGGATGCCGGCGTCGAGGAAGGCGCGCAGCTGGTCGGTGGCGGCGGCCAGGTAGGCCGTGTCGACCTGGCCGCGCACCGGTTCGGCGTAGGCCCAGGAGAGCAGGAAGCGGACGGAGTTGCCGCCGCCGAGGGCGCGCAGGGCCGTCGCGGACTTCCTGGCGTCGGCGACGGAGGCGAAGGGCAGGCCCTTGTTCTCCGCGAGCTTGGTCTCGCCGGAGACGTTGTAGCCGCGCAGGACGACCTCGCGGCCGTGCGCGTCGAGGAAGCGGCCGCCCGACACGGTGAGCGCCGTGCCGTCGAAGGAGAGGGAGTCGGGAAGCGGGGCCGCGCCGGCGGCCGGGGAGCCCGCCACCGTCAGGAAGCCGCAGAGTCCGCAGAGGACCACCAGAACAGCGAGCAGACGTGCCCGAATATTCGGCATGTCCCCTACAGTCCGGTGATTTCCGGACACCGTCAATACCTTCTGACCCGCGAGTAAGTTCATTCCCTGCCAACCCAGTTGGCAACCGGCCCCGCCCGTTCCCCCAGGCGCGCCCCGGGCCGCGGAACAGCGCGCGACCCGGCCGCGGATTACCGTTCAGGGGAAACGGCCGCTTCGGTCGTCGCGGCCGGAAGGGAACCGATCGTGCGCGAGATTCTCCCGGTGCTGAACGGGTGGTACGCGGCCGGTGCGCCGTTCGGGCTCGCCACCGTGGTCGCCGTCAGCCGCAGCGCGCCGCGCGATCCGGGCGCGGCGATGGCGGTGGGCCCGGACGACGAGGTGGTGGGCAGCGTCTCCGGGGGCTGTGTCGAGGGCGCGGTGTTCGAGCTGGCCCGGGAGGTCGTGGCCGACGGGGCGGCCCGGCTCGAGACCTTCGGCTACAGCGACGAGGACGCCTTCGCCGTGGGGCTGACCTGCGGTGGTGAGATCACGCTGCTCGTCCGTGCGGTCACGCCCGGCCTCGACCCGTCGTTCGGCGCCGTCGCGGAGTCGGTCGCCGCGGGCGAGCCGGTGACGGTGGCCACGGTGACCGACGGACCCGCGCCGCGCGGGGCCGCCCTCGCCGTCTGGCCGGACCGGACCTCCGGCACGCTCGGCACGCAGGGTCTGGACGCGGCCGTCACGGCCGACGCGCGCGGCGAACTCGCCCTCGGCGTCACCGGCGTCCGGCACTACGGGCCGCGCGGCCAGCGGCGCGAGGACGCCGTCGCGGTGTTCCTGCAGTCCTTCGCGCCGCCGCCGCGCATGCTGGTGTTCGGCTCCATCGACTACGCGGCCGCCGTGGCACGGGTCGGCGACTTCCTGGGCTACCGGGTCACGGTCTGCGACGCCCGGCCCGTCTTCACCACCCCCAGGCGATTCCCGCCGGGCGTCGAGGTGGTCGTGGAGTGGCCGCACCGCTATCTGCGCGGCACGGACACCGACGCCCGCACGGCGATCTGCGTGCTGACCCACGACCCGAAGTTCGACGTGCCGCTGCTGGAGGTGGCGCTGCGCCGGCCGGCCGCGTACATCGGGGCGATGGGCAGCCGCCGCACCCACGAGGAACGCCGGGCGCGGCTCGTCGAGGCCGGCGTCACGGAGGCCGAGCTGGCCCGGCTGCGCTCACCGGTCGGACTGGACCTGGGGGCCCGGACGCCCGAGGAGGTCGCGGTGTCGGTGGCCGCCGAGATCGTCGCGCTGCGCTGGGGCGGCAGCGGAGCTCCGCTGAGCTCGACGGCCGGGGCGATCCACCGCCCGGCGTGAGGAGAGTCCCGGGACGTCCCGGTTTTTCCGGGAAGATGTGTGAAGGGCGGACCAGCGGGGTACGCGCCCATCACGGACAGGCATGCATGTCCCGGTCCTTCGTCTCACGAAGGAAGGAGGTCCGTTGAAGCAACGCACACTCGCAAGTTCCGGGCCGCCCCCGACCCTCACGGCCGGGCGCGGCCCGGTTCTGCGTCACCGGCGCGGTGGCAGCCGGTGCAGGACGAGGTCCGTGAGCCGGCCGTCGGCCGCGGTGGCCGTCAGGTAGGTGCAGTGCGGCTGGCGCCGCCGGTCGGTCGGCGAACCCGGGTTGAGCAGGCGCGGTCCGCCGGGGGCCGTGGTGTCCCAGGGGATGTGGCTGTGGCCGAAGACCAGGACGTCCAGGTCGGGGAAGCGGGCGGCGCAGCGTGCCTCCCGGCCCTGGGCGGGGCCGGTCTCGTGGACGACCCCGAAGCGCAGTCCGCCCAGGTCGGCGAACGCGACCTCGGGCAGCCGGGCGCGCAGTTCGGGCCCGTCGTTGTTGCCGTACACCCCGACGACCCGGTGGCTGCGGCTCTCCAGCAGGTCGAGGGTGTCCGTGTCGACCCAGTCCCCGGCGTGGATCACCACGTCCGCGCGCGGGAGCTCGTCGAGCAGCGCGGCGGGCAGCGCCTTGGCGCGCCGGGGCAGGTGGGTGTCGGACATCATCAGCAGGCGCACGGCGCCAGACTACAAAATCACCGACCCGGACCCATCAGGACAGGTGGGGCGCCGACGGCGGGGTTAGCATCGGGCCACACGCACCCTCCGTCCCGCGCACGGCAGAGCGATCCAGCAAGGGGGCCAGGAGCCCGATGCCGGTCAAGGTCAGCGTCATCGTCCCCGTCTACAACCCAGGTCCCTACATCGAGGACTGTCTCGCCTCGCTGCTGAGGCAGTCGCTCCCGCCGGACGAGTACGAAGTGATCCTCGTCGACGACGGGTCCACCGACGCCACCCCCGCCCGCCTCGACGCGGCCGCCGCCGAGGACCCCAGGATCCGCGTCGTCCACCAGGAGAACTCCGGCTGGGCGGGCAAGCCCCGCAACATCGGCATCGACCTCGCCCGGGGCGAGTACGTCATGTTCGTCGACAACGACGACCACCTCGGCGACGAGGCCCTGGAGCGGATGTACGCCTACGGGGTCGCGAACGACGCCGACATCGTCGTCGGCAAGATGGCGGGCAAGGGCCGGGGGGTTCCGGTGGAGCTGTTCCGCGTCAACCGCCCGCACGCCACCGTCGAGAACGCGCCGCTGATCGACAGCCTCACCCCGCACAAGATGGTCCGCCGGGCCTTCCTGGACCGCACCGGCCTGCGTTTCCCCGAGGGGCGGCGGCGCCTGGAGGACCACGTCTTCGTCACCGAGGCCTATCTGCGCGCGGACAACGTCGCGGTGCTCAGCGACTACGTCTGCTACTACCACGTCAGGCGCGACGACGCCGGGAACGCGGGCTTCCGGCGGTTCGACCCGGTGGGGTACTTCAAGAACCTCCGGGAGGCCCTGGACGTCGTCGAGCGGTACACCGAGCCGGGTCCGCTGCGCGACAGGCTGTTCCGGCGCTGGCTGCGCGTGGAGATGGTGGAGCGGCTGCGCGGCACCCGCTTCCTCGGGCTGCCCGAGGACTACCGCAGGGAACTGTTCGAGGAGATCCACGGCGTCGTCGTCGAGCGGTTCGGGCCGGGCGTGGCGGCGCCGCTCCAGCCCACCCAGCGGATCGTCGCCGCGCTGGCCGCCGAGGGACGCTACGACGACGTCGTCGCGTTCGCGGAGTGGGAGGCGGGCGTCGCGCTCGCCGTCGACCCGGAGGACGTCACCTGGCAGGGCGGCGTGCTGCGGATCGCCTTCGCCGCCGAGCTGACGCACGACGGCGGGCCGATGACCTTCCCGTCCGCCGGGGGCTCCCCGCAGTGGCCGCCGCGGGACGTGGCCGAGGCGGTCTGGTGGCTGGGCACGGACACCGTGGGCCGCTTCGACCGGGCCGTGCCCGACCTGCTGCTGCGGGAGCGGGCCAGCTCGGCGCAGTACTTCCAGCCGGTGGACGTGGTGCGGGAGACGGTCCCGGCCGGCGACGGCAGCCAGGTGCGGCTGGTGCTGCGCGCGACCGCCACCATCGATCCCGCCACCGCGCTGAGCGGCGGCCCGGCGGGCGAGGGGCTGTGGGACGTGTACGTGCGCGTCGGCCTGGGCGGCTGGACGAAGGAGCTGCGGCTGGGCCCGGCGCCGCGCCACGGCCGTCCCGTCCCGCCCGCCGGGGTCGTCGCGGGGCGCGTGGTGCTGCCGTACTGGACCGAGCGGTACGCCAGCCTCGCGCTGGACGTCGGCCACGCCGGGAAGCGGCTGGGCCTGGGCCGCGTGGCGGCGGGGGACGTCACCGTCGCCGAGGAACGCCTCCACGTGGTCCTGCCGCTGCACGTGCCCGAGGCCGTCGCCGTGCTGCTGCGGCTGACCGGGGCGAAGTCGGGCGGCTCCCACGAGGTGTTCGGGACGCTCGCGCCGGGCGGCCGGCTGGCGGCCGTGCTGCCGGTGGGCGACCTGATGGGCGGGACCTGGCTGACGACCGTCTGCCTCACCCCGGAAGTGGAGGGCGCGCGCTTCCACCCGCTCCCCTTCGCCCTGCACGTGGCGTCGGACGGCGTCCTCGTGGTCCCGGCGCCCCAGCCCGCCGGTGTGCGACGGCTGGCCCGCAGGGTGCGCCGGGCGCTGTACCGGGCGCTGCAGAGCGTCACGCCCCGGAGGGCATGACGGCATGCGGCCGCTGGACATCGAGGGCGCCTGGGTGGTGGAACCCGAGGTCTTCACGGACGGGCGGGGCAGCTTCCACGAGTGGTACCGCACACCGGAGTTCCGGGCGGCCACCGGGTACGGTCTGGAACTCGCCCAGGCCAACTGCTCGGTCTCGCGCCGGGGCGCGCTGCGCGGGGTCCATTTCTCGGACGTGCCGCCGGGGCAGGCCAAGTACGTCACCTGCGTCCGCGGCGCGGTGCTCGACGTGGTCGTCGACCTGCGGGTGGGCTCCCCGCTGTTCGGGCGCTGCGAGGCCGTCCGGCTGGACGACGACACCCGGCACGCGGTGTTCCTCGCCGAGGGCCTCGGCCACGCGTTCCTGGCGCTCACCGACGAGGCCACCGTGGTCTACCTGTGCTCGACCGGGTACGCCCCCGAGCACGAGCACGGGGTGCACCCGCTCGATCCGGCGCTGGGCATCGACTGGCCGCCCGGCCTGGAGCCGGTGCTGTCGGCGAAGGACGCGCGGGCGCCGTCGCTGGCCCGGGCGAAGGCGTCGGGGCTGCTGCCGTCGTACGCCTCCTGCCGGGACCGCTACCGGGAGCTGCGGGTCAGCGGCTGAGGGCCGTCCGCTCCAGCGCCCCGCGCAGCGGTTCCCAGCCCCGGGAGCGGTCGAGACCCCGGTTGCGGGCCCGCACGAGGGGCTTCCAGAAGCCCGCGCGCAGGAGGGTCTCGGGACGCACCGCGCGCACCCGTTCCAGGAGCGCCTCGGGGACCTTCTGCGGGTCGGGGACGTCGAACTCGGCGACGATCTCGTGGTACTTCTCGCGCAGCACCGGGTTGCGGGGGTCGGCGCCGAAGACGACGAGCTGTCCGGTGGGCTGGGTGTCGACGGGGACCGCCACCAGGTCGGGGCGGTAGCGGGCCAGGATCTCGACGAGCTTGAAGACGTCGCCGGTCCAGGCGGTGGTGTGGCGGTCGCGGGCGGCCTCGTCGGCACCGCGGGGCAGCATGTCGTCGAGGACGATCACGCTCGACCAGTCGGAGTGCTTCTCGACGTTGATGAAGTCGCGCAGCGCGTACTCGAACAGGTGCATGCCGTCGATGAACGACAGGTCGAGGGTGGTGCGGCGCCAGCGGCCGAGCGGGTGGCGGCCCCGGGCGAGGTTGCGCAGCGGACGGCGGCCGCCCTTGAGATGGGCGAGCGGGTCGCGGCGGGCGAAGAAGTCGTCGCTGGTGGCCTTCACCAGGTGGACGTCGCAGCGGATCTCCGAGGTCACCTTGAACGCGGGGTCGACGGCGATGCTGGGCACGCGGGACAGCCGCAGGCTGCGGCCGTCGTTGACGCCGATCTCCAGGTAGTTGCGGTTGGCGGTGGCCTGGTGCAGCTGCCGCAGGAACTCATGGCGTTTCACGAAGGGACTCCTTGGGGGACACCGTGTCGAAGGTCGCCGTGCGGATCAGGGGTAGTGCCTGCCCCAGAGCGGCGCGCCAGTCCCGGGGCGGCGGCAGGCCCGCCTCCCGCCAGCGGCCGTGCGCGAGCACGCTGTAGGCGGGACGGGGCGCGGGGCGGGGGAAGGCGTCGGCGGTGGTGGGGCGTACCCGGTCCGGATCGGCGCCGACGGCGCGGAACACCTCGCGGGCCAGGTCGTACCAGGTGGCCTCGCCGGACGCCGTGGCGTGGAAGACGCCCGTCGTGCCGCGGCCGGCCCGCGGTCCCAGATCGGCGATGCGGGCGGCGACGTCGGCGCTCCAGGTGGGCTGGCCGCGCTGGTCGTCGACGACGTCGACGGTGTCGCGGCGGGCCTGGAGTTCCAGCATCGTGCGGACGAAGCTGCGGCCGTGGACGCCGTAGAGCCAGGCGGTGCGCACGATCACGCCGGTGTCGGGGAGCACGGCGCGGACGGCCCGCTCGCCGGCCAGCTTGGTGCGGCCGTAGGCGGTGCGCGGGGACGGCGGATGGTCCTCCTGGTAGGGGGTGCGGGCGGCGCCGTCGAAGACGTAGTCGGTGGAGACGTGGACCAGGCGGGCGCCGTGCGCGGCGCAGGCGGCGGCGAGCAGCCGGGGCCCCTCGCCGTTGACCAGCAGCGCGCGGTCCTCGTCGGTCTCGGCGTCGTCGACGGCCGTGTAGGCGGCGCAGTTGACCACCAGGTCGGGCCGGTGCGCGGCGAACGCCCGGGCCACGGATCCGGGGCGGGTGACGTCCAGGCCGGTGCGGTCGAGGCCGGTGACGTCCGCGCCGCGCCGGACCAGTTCCGCCACCGTGTCCCGGCCGAGCATCCCGCCCGCGCCGGTGACCAGCCACCTCATGGCAGCCGCGCCCGTCGTTTCAGGGGTTCCCACCAGTCGCGGTGGTCCCGGTACCAGGCGACCGTCGCGGCGAGACCGGCGGCGAAGTCGTGGCGGGGCCGGTAGCCGAGCTCGGTGCGGGCCTTCGTCCAGTCGACGCAGTAGCGCAGGTCGTGGCCCTTGCGGTCCTCGACGTACTCGACCCGGTCCCAGCCGGCCCCGCAGGCGTCCAGGAGCAGTCCGGTCAGCTCGCGGTTGCTCAGCTGGGTGCCGCCGCCGATGTTGTGGACCTCGCCGGGGCGGCCCTTCGTGCGGACGAGGTCGACGGCCTCGCAGTGGTCCTCGACGTGCAGCCAGTCGCGGACGTGGCGTCCGTCGCCGTAGAGGGGGACCTGCTCGCCGTCCAGGAGGTTCGTGACGAAGAGCGGGATCAGCTTCTCCGGGAACTGGTGCGGGCCGTAGTTGTTGGAGCAGCGGGTGACGCGGACGTCCAGGCCGTGGGTGCGGTGGTAGGACAGGGCGATCAGGTCGGCGGAGGCCTTCGAGGCCGCGTACGGGGAGTTGGGGCGCAGCGGCTGGTCCTCGGTCCAGGCGCCGGTCTCGATCGAGCCGTAGACCTCGTCGGTGGAGACGTGCACGAACGGGCCGACGCCGTGCCGCAGGGCGGCGTCCAGCAGCGTCTGGGTGCCGAGGACGTTGGTGCGGACGAAGGCGCCCGCGCCGTCGATGGACCGGTCGACGTGGGACTCGGCGGCGAAGTGGACGACCTGGTCGGCGGCGGCCGTCAGCCTGTCGACCAGGCCCGCGTCGCAGATGTCGCCGTGCTCGAAGGCCAGCCGGGGGTGTCCGGCCGGCAGGTTGGTGCGGCTGCCCGCGTAGGTGAGCTTGTCCAGGACGGTGACGCGCACGGCGGGGTCGCGGTCCAGCAGGCCGCGCACATAGGTCGACCCGATGAATCCGGCGGCCCCGGTGACGAGGAGGTTCATGTGTGGATCTGTACCTTGCTGTGGTCGCCGAGCACCAGCCGGTGGGCGCTGGACACACCGGACGCCGGGGTGACCTCGACGTGCCGGCCGATCAGGGAGTTCTCGATGCGGCCCACTCCCTCGATGGACGAGTCGCGCAGCACGATGGAGAACTCCAGCTCGCTGTCGGTGATCCGGCAGTCCTCGCCGACGGAGGTGAAGGGGCCGATGTAGGAGTCGCGGACCTCGCTGCCCGCGCCGAGGACGACGGGTCCGACCAGGCGTGAGTTCACCACCCGGGCCCCTGCCTCCACGACGACCCGGCCGATCGTCTCGGAGGCCTCGTCGACCTCGCCGTCGATGCGGCGCTCGACGCCCTCCAGGACGGTCCGGTTGACCTCCAGCATGTCGACGACGTTCCCGGTGTCCTTCCAGTAGCCCTTGACGATCGTGGAGTGCACCCGGGCGCCGGTGTCGATGAGCCGCTGGACGGCGTCGGTGATCTCCAGCTCGCCGCGCCGGGACGGCCCGACGGCGCGCACGGCGTCGTGGATCGCGGGGGTGAAGAGGTAGACGCCGACCAGGGCGAGGTCGCTCTTGGGCCGCGCGGGCTTCTCCTCCAGGCCGACGACCTGTCCCGCGGCATCGAGTTCGGCGACGCCGAAGGCGCGGGGGTCGGAGACCCGGGTGAGCAGGATCTGGGCGTCGGGCCGGGTCCTGCGGAACTCGTCGACGAGGTCGGTGATGCCGCCGACGATGAAGTTGTCGCCGAGGTACATCACGAAGTCGTCCTCGCCGAGGAAGTCACGGGCGACGATGACCGCGTGGGCGAGCCCGAGGGGCCTGTCCTGCGGGATGTAGGTGATGTCGAGGCCGAACCGGGAGCCGTCGCCGACGGCCTCCCGGATCTCCTGCGCGGTGTCGCCGACGATCACGCCGACCTCGGTGATCCCGGCGTCGGCGATGGACTCCAGGCCGTAGAAGAGGACGGCCTTGTTGGCGACCGGCACGAGCTGTTTGGCCGAGGTGTGGGTGATCGGCCGAAGGCGGGTCCCGGCGCCGCCGGACAGTACGAGAGCCTTCATCGGTCCCACTCCCGCCCCGGTCGCCCGGCCGCGACCGATTCATCCGCTCATGCCGACCGGTTGCCGGTCAGTCCTCACCCCTGACGATGTTCCATTCCGGGCCGGACTGCATCCCGGCGACCGCCCCGGGGACGGCGACGGCGGCCAGGCAGGTGCGCGGCACCGGGGTGGCGCGGCGCAGCCGGCGGGCCCTGGCCCAGCCGGTCTCGGCCGGGCGTACCGCCGGTATCGCCGGTATCTCCTGGGTGTACGCGGTCACGCTGTTCATCGCCCTTCTCGCTCGCTGGGGCTGTCGCCCCGGGTCGGGCGGCCTCGCGGCCGCCCCTGCCGACTAGCCTGTGGACCCCTCGTCCCAGCGGGGCCGGCTCTGGTCGGCGCTGTCCCGGCTGCCGGTGGGCCGCAGCTCGTGCGGCGTGAGGCGTTCGCCGCTGCCGTCCGCCGCCCGCGGCATCTCGTTGGGCTCACGGACCCGGCTGGTCTCGTGGGCCGGGCCGGAGGCGGGCCTGCGGGGCTGTTCGTGCGGCTTCGGAGGCGCGGGTTCGCGTGCCCGGACCTTGGCGCCGAGCCGGAAGGCCCAGATCAGACCGCCGACGAGAACGATCCCGACGACGATGAAGGCGACAGTGGCCAGCACGGACTTTCCGGATGCCGCGAGGTAGGCGGAAGCGAAGGTGTCCATGGGCGGCGGGTACCCCGTTCGTGCCCCGGGACACCAGGCGACCGGCGGCTCAGTACTCCAGCGCCAGTTCGCTCCACACCTGCTTGCCGCCGCTGACCGGCACCGTCCCCCAGGCGTCGGAGACGGCCTCGACGAGGAGGATGCCCCGGCCGCCGGTCGCCTCCCAGCCCAGGCCGGTCGGCTTCACGGGGGTGCGGGGCGAGGCGTCGGTGACGGCGACGCGCAGCCTGCGGTCGATCAGGACGAGGTCGAGGCGGACCCGGCCGTCGGTGTGCACCAGGGCGTTGGTGACCAGTTCGGAGACGACGAGCAGGGCGGTGTCCATGGCCCCGACAGGCACCCCCCAGACGCGCAGGGTGCGCCGGGTGAAGCGGCGGGCCTGCCGGGCCGCCTCGGGCACCCGCCACACCGTCCAGCCCTCGCGCAGCGGTTTGACGGCCATGCCGTCGTAGCGCATGAGGAGCAGTGCCACGTCGTCGCCGCGGTGGGCGTTGCCGAGCAGGGCGTCGGCGACGAGGCCCAGGTGGGCGGGGTCGGCCAGGGCCAGTTCATGGGCGAGGCGGTCCAGGCCGGTGTCGATGTCCATCTCGGCGGACTCCACGAGTCCGTCCGTGGTCAGGGCGACGACGGTGCCGGGCAGCAGCCGCAGCGGGGTCATCGGGAAGTCGGCCCGGGTCACCACGCCGAGCGGCGGGCCGCCGTCCGTCTCGGCGATCTCGGTCGATCCGTCCGGGTGGCGCAGCACGGGCGGCGGGTGTCCGGCCCGGACACACCAGGCGGTGCCCTCCTCCATGTCGACGTCGACGTAGCAGCAGGTGACGAAGAGGTCGGTCTCCAGCTCCATCAGGAGCCGGTTGGAGTGGGAGACCACGACGTCCGGCGGGTGGCCCTCGGCGGCGTAGGCGCGCAGCGCGGTGCGCATCTGGCCCATGAGGGTGGCGGCGCCCGCGCTGTGTCCCTGGACGTCGCCGATGACGAGGGCCACATGGTGGTCGGACAGCGGGATCACGTCGTACCAGTCGCCGCCCACCTCGAGGCCCGCGGTGGCCGGCAGGTAGCGGGCGACGGCGACGGCGCCGGGGAGGTCCGGCAGGCGGCGCGGGAGCAGCTGGCGCTGGAGCATGCCGACCAGTTCGTGCTCGGCGTCGAAGGCGCGGGCCCGCGTCAGCGCCTGGCCCGCGAGGCCGGCGGAGGCGGTGAGCAGGGCGCGTTCGTCGGGGCCGAAGTCGTGCGGCTCGTCCCAGCCGATCAGACAGACCCCGGCCATGCGTCCCCCGGCGGACAGCGGCAGCACGGCGAGGCCGCCGGGGCCCACCTCGGCGAGAGCCGGTTCCAGGGCGGTGCCCGCGGGCCAGATGCGGGCACGGCCCTCGCGCAGGGCGGCGGCGAGGGTGGGCATGGCGCGCACGGGCGCGTCGGGCCACTCGGCGCGCCACTCCAGCTGCCACAGGTCAGGCCAGGACTCGGGTTCGGGCGGGTCGAGGACGGTGACCACGAGCCGGTCGTTCTCCAGCTCGGCGAGCGCGATCCGGTCGGCCCGCAGCGGCTTGCGCAGCGCCGCGACCACGGCCCGGCCGACGTCGCTGACGGTGCCCGCGGTGGCGAGCGCGGCGGCCAGCCGCTGGACGCGGGCGACGTCGGTGACCTCGCCGCGCAGGGTGGAGGCGTCGGTGACGGTGCCGACGAGCCGCGCCGGGCGGCCGTCGCCGGGCAGCAGCCGGCCGCGCAGCCTGAGCCAGCGCGGCGGCCCGGTGGGCTGCAGGACGCGGAACTCCAGCTCGCGCTCGCCGATCGACATGTGGCCGGCCTCGACGACGGACATCAGGGAGGGCAGGTCCTCGGGGACGGTCAGCCCGAGCAGCGTCTCCACCCGGCCGTCGAAGCGGTCCCGGCTCAGCCCGAACAGTTCCAGGAGGGCGTCGCCGACCTCGACCCGGCCGGTGTCCATGGCCAGGCTGAAGGCGTTCGGGAGAAGTTCCCCCTCCTCGGCGGGGAGGGCAGGGGCGGGGAGGGCGACGGCCTCGGCGACGAGCTCCAGGCACGCCCGTTCGTCCGCGCCGAAGCCACCGGGGCGCTCGCTCACCGCGAGCAGACAGCCGCCGGGACGGCCGGACACCGGCAGCACGGCCAGGTGGACGTCGTTGCCGGGCATCCGCCGCGCCTCCGCGCGGTCGGCGAGCTCCGCGGGGCCCAGCCACACCGGCCGTCCGGCCCGGTGGACGTCGGCGGCCGGTGAGTGGCCGTCGAGCGGGTAGCTCTCCCGCAGCCCGTAGAGGGTCCTCGGCACACCGGCCGACTCGACCAGCCGGAGCAGGTCGCCGTCTCCGCCGGGTGCGTAGACCGCGGCGAGGACCGCGCCCGCGAAGACGAGGGCCTGTTCGAGCGTGCGCCGCACCCGTTCGGGCGTGGCGGGTTCGGCTGCGATCGTCTTGAGGGCGATTTCGGCACGCACGGGTCCCGTTCTGCGCTCTGCGGCACCCTCGTCGACCACGTCCGCCATTACAGCGCCAAAGGTGCGCCCGCGCAGCCCCTGCGACCGTTTCACGGAGGCGGTCAGGGGTACGGACGGCCGCTCCGCGCTCGAAACGGACCGAACATGTCTTTACGCGTGCGTTCCGCACAGGGATGTCGTGACAGGCGTGACTGTCCACGGCCCCCGTCCGCTTGCGAGTCTCTTGGCCGGGCCACGGAAAGGGCCACGGAAGGGGAGGCATGGACAAGCGGTACGAGGTGTACGCCCTGGCGGACGCGCACTTCTACGAGACGCCCGACCGGCTGGCCGGCGACGGGCCCGCTCCGCTGTTCGCCACGGCGTGCCGCCCGGTCCCGGCGGGCTGGGCCTCGGCGCGCGTCGGCGACTGGCTGACCCTGACGCCGCTCGCCGCGGACGGCTCGCCCGCGCCGGGCCCGGCCCAGGGCTGGAAGATCCACGCCTCGGCCACCCGGGCGAACGCGGAGCGGATCGCGGCGATCGTGTGGGACTACTGCGTCCCGCGCCGCGTCCCGTTCAAGTTCGTGCCGGGCCCCCACCTGCTGCACCTGCGCAACACCAAGTACGCGGGCCGCGACACCAGCGGCAAGTTCGTCACCGTCTACCCGTCCGGCGAGGAGCAGCTGCACACGGTGCTGCGCGAGCTGGGCGCGCTGCTGGAGGGCTTCGAGGGCCCGTACATCCTGACCGACCTGCGCTGGTCCGACGGCCCGCTCTACGTCCGTTACGGGGCGTTCGCCCGCAGTTACGTGGTCGACGACCGGGGCTCGCTGGTGCCGGCGGTGCGCGACGGCGCGGGAACGCTGGTCCCGGACCGGCGGGCGCCCTCCTTCCAGGTGCCGGAGTGGGTGACGCTGCCCCCGTTCCTGGAGCCCCATCTGGCGGCCCGCAACACGACGACGGTGGGCGAACTGCCCTACCGCATCGAGAAGGCGCTGCACTTCTCCAACGGCGGCGGGGTCTACGCGGGCACCGACACCCGGGACGGGCGCAGGGTGGTCCTCAAGGAGGGCCGTCCGCACGCCGGGCTGGCCGCGGACGGGGCCGACGCGATCACCCGGCTCGAACGGGAGAAGCGGGCCCTGGAGGCGGTCGCGGGAACCGGTGTGGTGCCCGAGGTGCGGGACTGGTTCACCCTCGGCGACCACCGCTTCCTGGTCATGGACCTCGTGGAGGGGCGTCCGCTCAACTCGTTCTTCGCGGAGCGGCACCCGCTGCTGAACCCCGACCCCGATCCGGAGGCCGTGGCCGCGTACACGGCGTGGGCGGTGCGGATCCACGGGGCGGTGGAACGGGCGGTGCGCGCGGTGCACGCGCGCGGGATCGTCTTCAACGACCTGCACGTCTTCAACATCATGGTCGCGCCCGACGAGGAGTCGGTGTACCTGATCGACTTCGAGGCGGCGGCCCCCGTCGGGGAGAACGGCCGCCAGGTCGTGGCGCACCCCGGCTTCTTCGCGCCGCCCGACCGCCGGGGCGCCGACGTCGACCGGTACGCGCTGGCCTGCTTACGGCTGGCCCTGTTCCTGCCCGTCACCACGCTGTTCGTGGTGGACCGGGGCAAGGCCGCCCATCTGGCGGAGGTGATCGCCGAGCAGTTCCCGGACGTGCCCGGGGAGTTCCTGGCCGGGGCGGTCGCGGAGATCACCCGTGACGTCCGCGCGGACGGGCCCGCACCGGAGGGCGGCGGGTCCGGCGCGCCGGGGCGGGCCGCCGCCCGGGTGCCGTCGGCGCCGGCCTTCCGGGTGGAGCCCGGCGACTGGCCGCACAGCCGTGACTCGATGGTCAAGGCGATCCTCGCGTCGGCGACACCCGAGCGCGACGACCGGCTCTTCCCCGGTGACGTCGCCCAGTTCTCCGACGGCGGCGGTCTCGGGCTGGCGCACGGCGCGGCAGGCGTGCTGTACGCGCTGGCGGTGACCGGCGCCGAACGCCACGACGACGGCGAGCGCTGGCTCCTCGACCACACCGCCCCCGCCCCGACGGGCACCCCCCTCGGCCTGTACGACGGCCTCGCGGGCGTCGCCCATGTGCTGGAACTGCTGGGTCACCGGCAGCGGGCGCTGGACCTGGTCGACGGCATCCTGCGCGAGCGGTGGCAGAACCTCTCCTCGGATCTGCACGGCGGGCTGGCCGGACTGGGGCTCGTCCTCGGCGACCTGGCACGCCGGACGGGTGAGCCGGGCCTGCGCGAGCGCGCCGCCGAGGCAGCCGAGATCGTCGTGCGGCGGCTCGCCGAACCGGTGCCGGACGCGCCGCGGCGACGCCGGGCCGGGCTGCTGCGGGGCGCGAGCGGACCCGCGCTGTTCCTGCTCAGGCAGTACGAGGAGACCGGCGACCGCCGGTTGCTGGAGGCGGCCGGCGGCGCCCTTCGCCGGGACCTGGCGGCCTGCGAGGAACGCCCGGACGGCGCGCTGGAGGTCGACGAGGGGTGGCGGACCCTGCCGTATCTCGGGGACGGGAGCGTGGGGGTGGGCGTGGTCCTCGACGACTTCGCGGCCCGTGCCGGGGACGCCGCGCGGGAGTTCGACCGGGCCCGCGCCGGCATTCTCACCGCGGCCACCTCCCGCTTCTACGCGCAGCCCGGCCTCTTCCAGGGCCGCGCCGGGATGATCCTGCACCTCGCCCGCACCGGCACGCCCGGCGCGACCCGGGCCCGGCTCGACGAGCAGATCGCCGCCCTCGGCTGGTTCGCGATGCCCTACCAGGGCCAGCTCGCCTTCCCCGGGCACCAGATGATGCGCCTCTCCATGGACCTCGGCACCGGGACCGCGGGCTGTCTGCTCGCCCTCGCCGCCGCCCTCGACCCGGCCCTCGACCCGGACGGCACGCGCGCCGGCGCGCACCTGCCGTTCCTCCCGCCGCCGACCGGCGGCCCCCATGACGCGGCTCCGCGGCAACCGACGGAGTCGTGACGCAACCCGTCCCCACGGGACGTGACATCCATAACCGACGGAAGGACACACCATGGCCCTGCTCGACCTTCAGACGATGGAATCCGACGAGCACACCGGCAGCGCCGGCAACAGCACCGTGAGTCTGCTGTCCTGCATCAGCGCGGCCAGCGTCCTGCTCTGTCTCTGATCCGCGGGGCGCGCACGACACGCTGAACGTTCCGGGCGGTCCACTCCCCAGGGAGGGGGCCGCCCGGGCCCGTTCCCCCCATACATTCGAGGAAGCGCGGGAGCAGGATGCCGATGGACCGGACGACCGGTGAGCTGCTCGGCGCGGCCACCCGGCGCAGCGGCTCCCGCTGCGCGGCCCTGGTGCTGGTGAGCGTGGCGGCGACCGGCGCGGGACTGCTGCTGCCCGCGGCCCTCGGCCGGGCCCTGGACCTGCTGCTCACCCACTCCCCCGCGACCCGCTGGGTGCTGTGCTGCGCGGCGCTCGCCCTGCTGCTGACCCTGCTCGACGCCTGCGAGACCGTCCTCGTCGGCACCCTCGACGCCCGGACCACCGCCTTCCTGCGCCGCCGGGTCACCGGCCACGTCCTGGCCGTGGGCCCGCGCGCCACGGCCCGCTTCGGCGCCGGGGACCTCGTCGCGCGGGTCGTCGGCAGCGCCGCCCAGGCCGGTACGGCGCCCGGCGCCCGCGCCGCGCTGCTGGCCGCCCTGGCCGGCCCGGTCGGGGCCGTGGCGGCGCTGGCGCTCATCGACCCCTGGCTCGCCGTGGTCTTCCTGACCGGCGCGCCGGTCCTGACGCTGCTGCTGCGGTCGCTGGCCCGGGACACCTCGGCGTGCGTGGCGGACTACCAGCGGGCGCAGGGGCGGATCGCGGAGGCGCTCACGGAGGCGGTCGGCGGGGCCCGCACGATCCGCGCGGCGGGCACGGCGGACCGGGACACCGCACGGATCCTGCGCCCGCTGCCCGAACTGGCCCGGGCGGGCCGGCGCATGTGGCGGGTCCAGGGCCGGGCCGCCGCGCGGGCGACGGCCGTGGCGCCGCTGCTGCACCTCGGGGTCGTCGCCGTCGCGGGCCTGCTCCTCACCCGGCACCGGCTGTCGCCCGGCGACGTCCTCGCCGCGTCGCGTTACGCGGTGCTCGCCACCGGCGTCGGCGTGCTGGTGGGCCGGCTCTCCGGCCTCGTCCGGTCCAGGACGGCGGCCGCCCGCCTGGGCGAGGTCCTCACGGAACCGGCTCCCCCGCACGGCGACCGCCGGCTGCCACCGGACGGCCCGGGCCGCCTCGAACTGCGCGGGGTGACCGCCCGCCGCGGCGACCGCACGGTGCTGGACGGCGTCGACCTGGTGATCCCGGGCGGGACGACACTGGCCCTGGTGGGCCGCTCGGGCACCGGCAAGTCGCTGCTGGCCGCGCTGGCGGGCCGGCTCGTCGATCCGGACGCGGGCGAGGTCCTGCTCGACGGCGTGCCGCTGCCCGCCCTCGACCGGGCCGCACTGCGGGCGGCGATCGCCCAGGCCTTCGACCGGCCGGCCCTGCTGGGCACGACGATCGAGGACACCGTCTCCCTCGGCCGCGTCTCCCCGGCCCGGGTGCGGGAGGCCGCCCGCGCCGCCTGCGCCGACGACTTCGTCCACCGTCTCCCCGACGGCTGGGCGACGCCCTGCACGCACGCCCCGCACTCCGGCGGCGAGGCACAGCGGCTCGGCCTGGCCCGCGCCTTCGCGCACGGCGGCCGTCTCCTCATCCTCGACGACGCCCTCTCCAGCCTCGACACGATCACCGAACGCCAGGTCACCCGGTCCGTGTTCGGCCGCTCCACGACCGCCACCCGCCTCGTCGTCGCCCGCCGCGCCTCCACGGCCGCCCGCGCCGACGCGGTGGCCTGGCTGGACGGGGGCCGGGTGCGGGCGCTGGGGACGCATGAACAGCTGTGGCGGACGGCTGCGTACCGGGCCGTGTTCGGCACCGCCGAGGAAGCCGGCTCCGGCGCCCGGGCGGGCGGGCGGGCCGGTGCTCGGCCGGACGCCGAGACCGGTACGGAGGCGGGACGGTGAGCCGGCCGGCCGACGGGGACGGGCTCGC
Source organism: Streptomyces sp. 3330 (assembly GCF_031456635.1). Lineage (NCBI taxonomy): Bacteria > Bacillati > Actinomycetota > Actinomycetes > Kitasatosporales > Streptomycetaceae > Streptomyces > Streptomyces sp. 3330. The sequence goes on along the minus strand of NZ_JAVDVA010000006.1, from coordinate 53,337 downwards.
GGCCCGGGGACTGCGCTTCCTGCGGGGCCGCCGGCGGGCCCTGGCCGCGCTGACCGGCTGGTCGGTGCTGGAGACCGGGCAGACCTTCCTGCTCGGATACGCGCTGGCGCGGGCGCTGGACGACGGGTTCCTGGCCGGGCGGGCCGAGGTGGGCCTGGGATGGCTCGCGGTGGCCGGGCTCGGGGTGCTCGTCGGCGCGTACGGGACCGGGCGGGTGTACGGGGCGGTCGCCGCGCTGGTGGAGCCGCTGCGGGACCGGCTGGTCACCCGGGTGGTGCGGCGGGGGGTGCGGGAGGCGGACGGCGGTTCGCTGTCCGGGCTCACCCAGCAGGTGGAGATCGCGCGGGACAGCTTCGCGGGCCTGGTGATGGTCTCGCGCTCGTTCGTGTTCACCTCCGCCGGCGCTCTGGTGGGCCTGTGCGCGCTCGCGCCCCGGCTCCTGCTGGTGGTCGTGCCGCCGCTCGCCGCCGGCGTGGTCCTGTTCGCGGTGACCCTGCGTCCGCTGGCCCGGCGGCAGGAGGCGTTCCTCGCCGCCGACGAGACGCTGGCGGGCCACCTGGGCGTCGTCTGCCCGGGGCTCAGGGACGTCACGGCGGCCGGCGCGGAGGACCGGATCGCCCGGGACACCGGCGCTCTGGTCGAGGCCGAGCTGCGGGCGGCCCGCGCCCTGGCCCGCTGGGGCGTGGCCCGGGTGGCGTGCCTGGCTCTCGGCGGCCATCTGCCGCTGGTCCTGCTGCTGGCCGGCGCCCCCTGGCTGCTGGACCACGGCGTGAGCCCGGGCGCTCTCGTCGGCGCCCTCTCCTATGTCACCCAGTCCCTGCTCCCGGCCCTGACCTCCCTGGTCCACGGCCTGGGCACGAGCGGCTCCCGGCTGGCGGTCGTCCTGCGGCGGCTGGCACCGCGCGGAGAGGCGCGGGAACTCCCGGCCGGTGCGGACCGGACGGCGACCCGGCGCCACCGCGCACCCGCTCCACGGGAGCTGCCCGCCCCGGACCGGCCGACCGGCCCCCGGCGACGGCCCGGCACCGGGCACCCGGCAGCCCTCGCCGCGGACCTCGCCCCGGTGCCGCCCCGGCCGGGCGGGACACCGGGCCGCCCCGGCCGCCCCGGACACTCCTGCCCCGGCCCCGGCCCGTACGGCGGCCACGCCCTGGCGGGCGACCGTCCCCGGCCGGGCGTGCCCGCGCAGGCCCCGCCCCCGCGTCCCGCGCCCGAGGCGACCCCACCGGGCCCCGCGGCCCCCACCGGGCTCGCGCTCCCCGTACCCCCCGCTCTCTCCCTGACCTCCCTCACCTTCGCCTACGGTCCGGCCGCCGCCCCCGTCGTCGACGACCTCACCCTGAGCCTGCCCGTCGGGACGCATCTGGCGGTCGTGGGTCCGAGCGGGGTCGGGAAGTCCACGCTGGCCGGGCTGGTCGCCGGGCTCCTGGAGCCGGTCCGCGGGGCGATCCGGATCGGCGGCCGGCCGGTGCCGAGCGCCGACGCGGCCGCCCGGCGGGTGCTCATCCCGCAGGAGGCGTACGTGTTCAGCGACACCCTGCGCGAGAACCTCACGCACCTGCGGGCGGACCCGGTGTCCGAGGAGGAACTGCTGGCGGCGGCCTCGGCGGTCGGTCTGATCCCGCTGCTCGACGCGCTGGGCGGACCGGCGGCGCAGGTGGACCCGGCGGCGCTGTCGGCGGGCGAACGCCAGTTGATCGCCCTGACGCGGGCCTACCTGTCGGACGCCCCGCTCGCCCTTCTCGACGAGGCGACCAGCCATCTGGACCAGGAGGCGGAGGCCCGGGCCGAGCGCGCCTTCGCCGCCCGGGCGGGCGGCACCCTGGTCGTCGTCGCCCACCGCATCAGCTCGGCCCGGCGGGCCGGCCGGGTCCTGGTCATGGACGGGCCGCGGACCACGTGCGGGACCCACGACGAGGTGGTGCGACGCTCCGGCCTGTACCGCGACCTCGTCGGCGGCTGGGAGGACGCGGGGGGAACGGAGAGCGCGGGGAGAGCGGAAGAAGCGCGGGCGGGGAGGGATCCCGCGGGGACGGGACGGACCGGGGGCGCGGGAGGAGCGGAAGACGGCTCAAAGCCAGCCCTGGCCCTGGGAGATACGGATGGCGTCGACCCGGTTGCGGGCGCCGGTCTTGCGGGTGATCGCCGCCATGTAGTTGCGCACGGTCCCGTGGGACAGATGCAGGTTCCCCGCGATCTCCGCGACGGAGGCGCCCTCGGCGGCGAGGGATAACACGCTCAGCTCCCGGCGGGTCAGCGGCATCTCGGCGGCCTTGAGGAAACCGAAGCCCAGCGAGTCATTGACGAAGCGTTCCCCCTTGGCGACCTTCCGGATGCCGCGCAGCAACTGCTCAGGCGTGCCCGCCTTGTCGACGTAGCCGAGCGCTCCCGCCTCCAGCGCCCGCTTCAGCAGGCCCGGCCGGTCGGCGCTGGCGAGCACCAGCAGACGGGGTGGCACCGGGCCTCCGCCGCCCCGCGCGCACAGGTCGCCCAGCGGTGGAAGCCCGTACGCGTCGGAGCAGTCGAGGTCCGCGGCGCACACGTCCGGGCGCCCCGCCCCGAGGCGGCCGGCCGCGCTGTGCCACGGGACGGCCTCCACTCGAAGATCGGGCTCCCGGTCCAGCCACTGTGCGAGGACCGATCTGACCAGACACGCGTCGTGCACCAGTAATACCCGGATCACTGCCGCCCCTTCAGCTCTCGCCGTACACAGGTTCCGTGGGTGTTGTTCGTGGTGGTGAACGCGTGCCCATTCTTCGGCCCGGGGATCGCTTCTCGGCGCGAGGATCCGGCCATCGGGATGCGCGGGGGCGCACGCGGGGCGCCCGGCACGCCGCCGCGCGCTTCGACCGAGGGGGCATGAGGATGGTCCGCAGGGGTACGGGGGCAGCCCTCGGCGGGCCTCTGGCTCGCCGTGCGCGCCGGGCCGCCAGGGGGCAGATTTGGAGCCCTGGGGCCGCGCTGCGCCGGGCGAGGAGGTGGTCGCCGTGTCGGACGGGCAGACGTCGTCGTCCGGTCAGGCCCCGGCGGCCGAGTGGACGCCGGTCGGCCGGCCGCTGCTCTCCCTGGCGCTGACGTCGATGATGGACGCCGTCGGGGCACACTCCGGCGCCGTGTATCTGCGTCCCGGCGACGAGCCGCTGCTGGAGATGGCGGTGATGGCGGGGCTGCCCCGCTCGTTCGCCGCGCCCTGGGAGCGGGTGGGGCTGAGCGCCCCGATCCCGGTCGCCGAGGCGGTGCGCGAGCGGGAGCTGGTGTGGGTGGGCGGCGTCGAGGACATGGCCCGCCGGTACCCGCGGATCGCCGTCGTGCTGCCCTATCCCTTCGCGCTGGCCGCGATTCCCGTGATGACCGCGACCCGGGTGTACGGATCGGTCTTCGTGACCTGGCCCGGTTCGCACCCGCCCGAACTCTCCGACCGGGAGCGCCGGGAACTGACGACGTCCTGCGAGCGGCTGGCGCTGCGGCTGGAACGCGCCGCGTCGAAGGGCCGTACGGTGCGCTCCGAGACCGATCTGGTGGAAGCGGGGTCGGTGGGCGGTGCCGCCGACACGCTGGGCACGGTCGAGGCGGCGCGGATGGTGGCGCGGCTGCCGTACGGGATGTGCTCGCTGGACCTGAAGGGGCGGGTCGGTTTCGCGAACGAGGCGGCCTGCGAACTGCTCGGCGTCCCGGTGGGCGGGCTGCTGGGTTCACAGCTGTGGGCGACGGTCCCCTGGCTGAACGACCCCCTGTACGAGGAGCGCTACCGGGCCGCGCTGCTCAGCCAGGAGGCCACCTCGTTCGTGGCGCTGCGCCCGCCCTCGCAGTGGCTGTCGTTCCGGCTGTACCCGAGCACCACCGGGATCAGCGTGCGGATCAGCCGGGCCCGGGCGGTGTCGGAGATGACGCCGACCGGCCCCCGCTCGGAGGACGCGCCGACCCGGCTGGTGTCGATGTCGCAGGCGCTGAGCATGGCGGGGGCGCTCACCGAGACGGTGAGCGTGCAGGACGTGGTGGGGCTGGTGGCGGACGAGATCGCGCCGGCGGTGGGCAGTCAGGCGCTGGCGCTGCTCGGCGCGCGGGCGGGGCGGCTGCACGTGCTCGGACACCACGGGTACCCCGACCCGCATGTGGTGGAGCGGTTCGACCGGACGCCGCTGACCTCCCCGACGCCGGGCGCGCACGCGGTCTCGCACGGTGTCCCGGCGTTCTTCGACTCCCGGCAGCAGCTGGAGCGCCTGTACCCGGCCCGGTACTCCACGCCCGACGGCTTCGCCGCCTGGGCCTTCCTGCCGTTGATCGCCTCCGGCCGCCCGGTGGGGGCCGTGGTGCTGGCGTACGCCGAACCGCACGCGTTCTCCACGCACGAGCGTGCCGTGCTGACCAGCCTGGCCGGTCTGATCGCGCAGGCCCTGGACCGGGCCCTGCTCTACGACGTCAAGCACCAGCTCGCGCACGGGCTGCAGGCGGCGCTGCTGCCGCACTCGCTGCCGTCGCTGCCGGGGATCGAGGCGACCGCCCGCTATCTGCCCGCCACCCGGGGCATGGAGATCGGCGGGGACTTCTACGACCTGGTGCCCTCGCAGCCGCTCCCGGCCGCCGTGATCGGGGACGTGCAAGGGCACAACGTGACCGCGGCCGGGCTGATGGGCCAGATCCGCACCGCGGTGCGCGCGTACACGACGGTGGGGCAGGAGCCGGCGGAGGTCATGCGCAGCACCAACCGGCTGCTGATCGACCTCGGCTCCGAGCTCTTCGCGAGCTGTCTGTACCTGCGGCTGGATCCCGCGCGGGGGCGGGCCGTCATGGCCCGCGCCGGGCATCCGCCGCCCCTGCTGCGCCGGGCGGACGGCCGGGTGCGCGTCCTCGACCTCGCGGGCGGTCCGCTGCTGGGCATCGACGCCTCGGCGACGTATCCGACGACGGAGGTCGAGCTGAGCGACGGCTGCGTCCTCGCCCTCTACACCGACGGGCTCATCGAGACGCCGGGGGCGGACATCGAGGAGGCGATCGCCGACCTGGGACGGCGGCTCGGCGAGTTCGGGAGCCGTCCGCTGGCGGTGCTGGCCGACGAACTGGTGGGCCGCTTCGCCGCGGCCGACGAGCGGCCGGACGACGTGGCCCTGCTGCTGCTGCGGGCGCGGGCGGACGGCTGAGCGCCGTCCCCGGGCGCGCACACGAACGGTCCGGCCCCCGCCGGAGGACCGGACCGTTCAGCTGATGCGGTGTCAGTGCGACTCGCTCACACCCGAGCCGTCCTCCTGGCCGTTGCCGGCGTCGTTCTGGCCGTTGCCGGCCTCCTCGCCGCCCGCGTTCTCGCCGGCGCCGCCGTCGGCCGCCTCGCCGCCGCCCACGATGGCCTCGCCGGTCTGGTCGTCGATGCCGTCGCCGTTCTCGTCCACGGCGCCCGCGCCGGCCTCGTCACCCGCGCCGGCCTCCTCGCCGCCGCCCACGATCGCCTCGCCGGTCTGGTCGTCGATGCCGTCGCCGTTCTCGTCCACGGCGCCCGCGCCGGCCTCGCCGCCGCCGACCGCGTCACCGGCGCCGCCGTCGCCGAGCGTCGCGCCGACCGCCTCGAGCGCGGTGGTCACCGGCTGGAAGAACGTCTCGCCGCCGGCGGTGCAGTCGCCGCTGCCGCCCGAGGTCAGGCCGATCGCGAGGCCGTCCTGGGTGAAGAGCGAGCCGCCGCTGTCGCCGGGCTCGGCGCAGACGTCCGTCTGGATGAGGCCCGTGACGGTGCCCTCGGGGTAGTTCACGGTGGCGTCGAGGCCGAGGACCTGACCGTCGTTGAGGCCGGTGGTGCTGCCCATCCGGAAGACCTGGGTGCCGACCGTCGCCTCGGCGGCCTGGGTGATCTGGACGGTCTGGTCGCCGAGGTTGACCTCGCTCGCGGCCACGGTGGCGGGGTCGTCGTACTTCACCAGTGCGAAGTCGCCGTCGCCGGGGAAGGTGGCCTGGTCGACGGTGGCGATCGGCTCGCCGTCCTGCGCGTCGGACCACTGCTCGGCGGCGACACCGCAGTGACCGGCCGTCAGGAACGCCGGGGAGCCGTCGCCCGCCGTCACGTTGAAGCCGAGGGAGCAGCGTGCTCCGCCGCCGAATATCGCGTCGCCACCGGCGACGAACGGCTTGAGGGTGCCGGCCGACTTCTGGATCGTCGCCATGCCGGAGCCGAGGGTCTGGACGGTCGACTCGATCGTGTCCCACTTGGCGCCGGTGACCGTGGAGTCGGCGGTGACGAGGATCTTGTTCGTCTTCGGGTCGACGGACCACGCGGTGCCGGGGATGGTCGCCTCGGTCTTCAGCGTCTTGGCGGCCGCCTCGAGTTCGGCCGTGCTGTTCTCGACCTCGCGGACCTTGGCGCCCGCCTTCTTGGCCTGCACGATGACGTTGTTCTTGTCGCCGGAGACGTTCACGACGTTGACGACCAGCTGCTGGCCCTCGCTGTCGTAGTAGGAGCCGGCGAAGGCGTCCCCGAGCAGCTCCGCGAGCTGGGACGCGAGATCCGAGGCGTCGCCCGCCTTGAGCGTCTTCACCGTGGCGGCGTCGTTGGCGCCGCTGTCCTGGGAGGCGTTGGCGTTGGGCAGGAGGATGGCCGCCGCTCCGAGCGCCGCCACACCGCCTGCCGCGATGATGGCCTTACGCTTCGTAACTCGCTTGTGACTCAAAAAACTCGACCTCCTGGGGGACGGGGTCTGGCTGCCGGGGTTCGGCAGCTCCGTACAGCGGCGCCTGGTTGGCCATGAGTACGCAGGGATCGCGAGGTGCGTTCAATCGCGTTTGCCAACTTCCTTTGCTCAAACCTGAATCGGCCATGACCGGGGGACTGCCGGGCGACCCGGGGAAGAATCACCCATATGGCGATGACGACCGCCGAAGCCGACAAGATCCTTTCGGTCGGCCCCCCGCCCCGGACGCTCGTTCCGCGCGGATTCGCCGAAGTCGTCCACGAGCACTGCCGGTTCGACGTCTCCCCAGGTCACAGGGGTAGGCGAGGCAGCTCGGGAAGCTGTCGGGGCAACGGTCGACGGGGGCCGCGGACACCACATCCGACGCCGCCGGGCGCGCGGCCGGCGGAGTGCCGAAAGGAAGAAGACGGCATGCCGGCCGACTTCGTTCCGGTGCGTGGTGACCGATGCGGATGTCCTGAACCGAGCGGTACGGACACAGCCGGTGCCCGAACGACGTCCGCCACCCTGTGCACCAGCTATGCGCCGCCCGGCGGGACGCGCGCCGCCCCGCACTCTCCGTGCCCGACCGGCGACACCGCGTCCGGATCCGGCGCCCGAATCCCCGCTTCAGAGAATCTGCACATCGAATGCCCAAGCGGGTCACCGGAAGCAGGGGTTCTGCACAACTGTCCGGCGCCCGCCACGCCTTTGGGGCGGGAGTGTCGGATTCGCCGCGAGACCACCCGACGCTCATCGGAGCGGATCCCGCCCATCGTGTGAAGAAGTCGCCGACAAGCAGTGGGCGCGCCTGCACCGTTTCACGCCTCCGCGCCACAAGTTCCCAGGTGAACGCGGTGGTTGATTGGCTGCTGCCACCGCGTACCTGCTTTGATCCATCGCACCGCAGGGTCACCGCGGTCTCCCGGAAACGGGATGCCCGGTGCCCGTGCTCGCGGCCGTCATCTGTCCCCAGAGGGGGCCGCTCCCCCCTGATGAGATATCCATGTGAAGGGAAGTTCCCCCATGAACTCCACCCCCCAGGTTGAGACCGTCGAGATCTCCGACGCCGAGCTGGACAACGTCGCCGGCGGTCTGTCCCTGAACGCCGTGGGCACCGTCACCGGCCTGGTGGACGGCATCGCCCCGGTCTCCGGCCTGGTCAACACGGCCGTCGGCACCGTCGAGGGCGTCACCGGCCTGAACACGGCCCCGGTCACCAACCTGGTCGCCGGTCTCTGATCGCACCTTTTGTGACTCCTGCGAGTCCCGGAGCCGTCACCCGGCTCCGGGACTCGTCGGCGTCCTGAAACTCCCGAGGTAGGCCCGTGCAGTTCCGCCAACAGGCCCTCGCCAAGCTCCAGTCGCCGGAGGAACTCGACCTGCCGGTGCGTTTCGCGCGCCCCCAGGGCTGGCTGGTGCTGTCCGTGACCGTGGCCGTCATGGCGGCCGCGTCCGTGTGGGCGGTGACCGGTTCGGTCGCCTCCACGGTGAGCGCCCCCGCCGTCCTCACCCACGGCGAGGGCAGTTACATCCTCCAGAGCCCCGCCGCGGGCCAGGTGACCGCGGTCCTCGCGAAGGAGGGCGAACGGCTGCCCGCCGGATCGCCCGTGCTGAAAGTGCGGACGGCGGACGGCGACGCCGTGGTGCGGACGGTCGCCGCGGGCCGGATCACCGCACTCGCCGCCACCATCGGGCAGATCATCGCCACCGGCGCGAACGTCGCCGCCGTGGAGAAGGTCGCCGCCGCCGGCGACCCGTTGTACGCCACGGTGTACGTCCCCGCGCAGAACGCCGCCTCGGTCCCGGCGGGCGCGGCCGTCGACCTCACCGTGCAGACCGTGCCCTCGCAGGAGTACGGCGTGCTGCGCGGCCATGTGAAGTCGGTGGACCGCACGGCCCAGTCGGCGCAGGCGATCGCCGCGTTCCTCGGCGACAGCCAGCTGGGTGAGCAGTTCACCGAGGACGGCCGCCCCGTGGCGGTGCTGGTCCGGCTGGACCGGTCCCCGGCGACGAAGAGCGGCTACCGGTGGTCGTCCGCGGACGGGCCGCCGTACGCCCTCACCTCCATGACCATGGCCACCGGTTCGATCCGGCTGGCCGACCAGCGTCCCGTCGATTGGCTGCTCCCGTGACCGCCACCGAGCAGCCGAGGACCCGGCGCCGCGCCGCACCGCCCCGCCGTACGGTTCCCAAGAGCCGGACGAAGACCGTCCGCACGCCCACCGTGCTCCAGATGGAGGCCGTGGAGTGCGGGGCCGCCTCGCTCGCCATGGTCCTCGGACACTACGGCCGGCACATCCCGCTGGAGGAACTGCGCATCGCCTGCGGGGTGTCCCGGGACGGCTCTCGGGCGAGCAACCTGCTGAAGGCGGCCCGGAGTTACGGCCTCACGGCCAAGGGCATGCAGATGGACCTGGCCGCCCTCGCCGGGGTCAGGTCGCCCGCCATCCTCTTCTGGGAGTTCAACCACTACGTCGTCTACGAGGGTCTGGGCCGCCGCTTCGGCCGCCGGGGCGTGTACATCAACGACCCCGGCAAGGGCCGGCGCTTCGTGCCGATCGAGGACTTCGACGGCAGCTTCACCGGTGTCGTGCTGGTGCTGGAGCCGGGCGAGGACTTCGAGCGGGGCGGACGCCGGCCGGGTGTGCTGGGCGCGATGCCGGCCCGGCTGCGCGGCACCGCGGGCACCCTGCCGGCGGCCGTGCTGGCGAGTCTGCTGCTGGTCCTGGTGGGCGCGGCCGTGCCGGCCCTCAGCCGCACCTACATCGACATGTTCCTGATCGGACGGCAGACCTCGCTGCTGGGCGTGCTGTTCGTCTCGATGGGCGCCTGCGTGGCCCTGACGGTGGTCCTGACCTGGCTCCAGCAGGCCAACCTGCACCACGGCCGGATCATCTCCTCGACCCTGTCCAGCGCCCGCTTCCTGCGCCATCTGCTGCGGTTGCCGGTCACCTTCTTCGCCCAGCGCAGCCCGGCCGACCTGGTCCAGCGGCTCCAGTCGAACGACGCGGTCGCCGAGACGCTGGCCCGCGACCTGGCGTCGGCGGGCGTGGACGCGATCGTCGTCGTCCTGTACGCGGTCCTCCTGTACACCTACGACCCGCAGCTGACGGCCGTCGGGATCGGCGTGGCGCTGCTGAACATCGTCGCCATGCGGATCGTCGTCCGGCTGCGCGCGACCCGGACGGCGAAGCTGCGCGCGGACAACGCCCGGCTCACCACCACGGCGTACACCGGGCTCCAGTTGATCGAGACGATGAAGGCGACCGGCGGCGAGGAGGGGTACTTCCGCAAGTGGGCCGGCCAGCACGCCACCACGCTGGAGGAGCAGCAGCGGCTCGGGGTGCCGAGCGCCTGGCTGGGCGTGGTCGCGCCGACGCTCGCGACGCTCAACAGCGCGCTGATCCTGTGGATCGGCGGCATGCGGGCGATCGAGGGCCATATCTCGGTGGGTCTGCTGGTGGCCTTCCAGGCGCTGGTCACGCGCTTCACCGCTCCGCTGACCCGCCTCAACGGGGTCGCGGGCCGCATCCAGGACTTCGCGGCGGACGTGGCCCGGCTGAAGGACGTGGAGAACTTCCGCGCCGACCCGCTCTACGACCGCCGCGCCGGCGCGGACTCCACCCGCCGGCTGCACGGTCACGTCGAGCTGGAGAACATCACCTTCGGCTACAGCCCGCTGGACAAGCCGCTGCTGAGCGGCTTCGACCTGACCGTGGGACCGGGGCAGCAGGTGGCGCTGGTCGGCGGCTCGGGCAGCGGCAAGTCGACGGTGTCCCGGCTGATCTCGGGGCTGTACGCGCCCTGGGAGGGCGTGATCCGCGTCGACGGGCAGCGGCTGGAGGACATTCCGCGCGGAGCACTCGCCTCCTCGGTGTCCTTCGTCGACCAGGAGGTGTTCCTCTTCGAGGGCTCGGTGCGGGACAACGTGGCGCTGTGGGACCCGTCGATCCCGGACGACGCCGTCGTCGACGCGCTCAGGGACGCGGCGCTCTACGACACGGTCGTGCGGCGGCCCGGCGGCATCCACAGCAGGGTCGAGCAGGACGGCCGCAACTTCTCCGGCGGCCAGCGCCAGCGCCTGGAGATCGCGCGGGCGCTGGTGCGGCGGCCCAGCATCCTGGTGCTGGACGAGGTGACCAGCGCGCTGGACGCGGAGACCGAGCAGGTCGTGATGGACAACCTCCGCCGGCGCGGCTGCGCGTGCGTGGTGATCGCCCACCGGCTGAGCACGGTGCGCGACAGCGACGAGATCGTCGTACTCCGGCACGGCACGGTCGTGGAGCGCGGACGGCACGAGGAACTGGTGGCGCGCGGCGGCTCGTACGCGGCGCTGGTCAGGGAGCGATGAGATGACTTCCGTGTCCGAAGGCGACGTCGTGCTCGCCGCGCTGGGGCAGCTGGGCGCGCGGATCGACTGCGCGGGCTTCAACCGGCTCGACCTGGAGGGCCCGCAGGTACTGTGGCTGGTCGCCTCGGGCGCGCTGGACCTGTTCGCGGTGGACGCCGGACAGCAGGGCCACTGGCACCACTTGGGCCGGCTGGAGGCGGGAGCGCTGCTGCTCGGCCCGGTCGGCGGACCCCGTCACACCCTCGTCGCACGCCCGTTGCGCGACTGCGTCGTCCACCGCGTCGGGCTGCGTGAGCTGTACCAGCCCGCGAACACCGAGACGTGGTCCTACGACGCGTACGGCAACCCTCAGTACGTGCCGCCGACTTCGAGCCCCCTGGAGTACGCGCTCGCCCTCGGTGTCGGCCGCGGGCTGTCGATCCTCTTCCAGGCGCCGATGGCCACCGAGCGGGGGGCCGAGGACGGGGGCGCCCCCGTCCGAGCTCATGCGAGCACGGGGGACGACGACGAGGTGTTCTGGATGCAGGTGCCGCCGGGCAGCGTGCAGTACGGCTCGCTGTACGGCGCCGAGGCGGCGGCCGACCTGCTGATGGATCCCGCGGTGTGGCAGAGCATGGTCGACCAGCAGTACCGGCTGCTGACCACGCTCGACCGCTGGATCGAGCAGCTGGAACACACCCACGAGACGCGTACGGCCGCCGGGATCAAGGCCGGTGAGGCGGTCCGCGCCCAGGCCGACCGGACTCTGCTCGCCTCGATCGGCGGGAACGGGCGGGCCGACCGCGGCGGCAGGGGCGCCGACAGGCGCGCCACGGCCGCCGACGCCGACGCCACCTACGCGGCATGCGTGCTCGTCGCCCGCGCCGCCGGGATCACCCTCGCCGAACCCGCGCGGATGGGAGCCGACAGCGACCGGCTGGACCCGGTGGAGCGGGTCGCCCTCGCCTCACGGGTGCGCGCCCGGGCCGTACGTCTGGACGGCCGCTGGTGGCGGGACGACGTGGGACCGCTGGTCGGGCACCGGGCCCTGTCCGGGGCGCCGGTCGCCCTGCTGTGGCGGCGCGGCGGCTATGTCGCGGTGCACCCGGCGACCGGGCGGGAGACCCCGATCGAGAAGGCCAACGCGCAGGAGTTCGAGCCGCGGGCGGTCATGTTCTACCGCCCCCTGCCGGAACAGGGCCTCGGTCCCCTCGGGCTGCTGCGCTTCAGCATGCGGGGCACGGCAGGGGACCTGACGAACCTGCTGCTCAGCGGTCTGGTGACGGTGGTGATCGGGGCGCTGGTGCCGATCGCGACCGGCAAGGTGCTCGGCGAGTACGTGCCCGAGGCCCAGCAGGGGCTGATCGTGCAGGTGTGTCTGGCGGTGATGGTCAGCGGCGTGGTGGCGGCGGCGTTCATGCTGCTCCAGAACCTGACCATGCTGCGCCTGGAGGGCCGGATCGAGGCGACACTCCAGCCGGCGGTGTGGGACCGGCTGCTCAGGCTGCCGACGACGTTCTTCGCCGAGCGTTCGACGGGCGAGCTGGCCAGCGCCGCCATGGGCATCAGCGCGATCCGCCGGCTGCTGGCGGGACTGGGTCCGTCCGTCGCGCAGTCCGTCACCGTCGGCGCGATGAACCTGGGGCTGCTCCTCTGGTACAGCGTGCCGATGGCCCTCGCCGCCATCGGCATGCTGGTCGTCATCGCGTCCGTGTTCCTGGCGCTCGGGCTGTGGCAGGTGCGCTGGCAGCGGCGGCTCGTGGTGCTCTCCAACAAGCTGAACAACCAGGCCTTCCAGACCTTGCGCGGACTGCCGAAGCTGCGGGTGGCGGCCGCCGAGAACTACGCGTACGCGGCCTGGGCGGCGCAGTTCGCGCGCAGCCGGGAGCTCCAGCAGCGCCTCGGCCGGATCAAGAACCTCAACACCGTGCTGGGTTCGGTGTACCTGCCGCTGTGCTCCCTGCTGATGTTCATGCTGCTGGCGGGTCCGGCGCGGGGCGCGCTGTCGGCGGCGGACTTCCTCACCTTCAACACGTCCATGACGATGCTGCTCACCTCGGTGACCTCGCTGACCGGCGCCTTCGTCTCGGCGGTGGCCGCGCTGCCGCTGTTCGAGGAGATCCGGCCGGTGCTGGAGGCGACGCCGGAGGTCCGCACGGCGAACACCCGCCCCGGTCCGCTGACCGGCGCGCTGGAGGCCCGCCGGCTCTCGTTCCGCTACTCCGACGACGGTCCCCTCGTCCTCGACGACGTCTCCTTCGAGGTGCGGCCGGGCGAGTTCGTGGCGATCGTCGGCCCGAGCGGCTGCGGGAAGTCGACCCTGCTCAGGCTGCTCATCGGCTTCGAAAAGCCGGTCTCGGGGAGCGTGCTGTACGACGGGCAGGACCTGGCGGCGCTCGACCGGTCGGCGGTGCGCCGGCAGTGCGGGGTGGTGCTTCAGCACGCCCAGCCTTTCACCGGCTCGCTGCTGGACGTCATCTGCGGCACCGAGGCCTACACGCCGGAGGAGGCGATGGCGGCCGCGGAGCTGGCCGGTCTCGCCGAGGACATCAAGCGCATGCCGATGGGACTGCACACGATCGTGTCGGGCAGCGCGTCGGTCTCGGGCGGCCAGCGCCAGCGCCTGATGATCGCCCAGGCGCTGATCCGGCGGCCGCGCATCCTCTTCTTCGACGAGGCGACCAGCGCCCTCGACAACGAGACCCAGCGCACGGTCATCGAGAGCACCCGCAAGCTCAACGCCACCCGGGTCGTCATCGCGCACCGCCTGTCGACGGTGATGGACGCCGACCGGGTCGTGGTGATGGAGAACGGCAAGGTCGCCCAGCAGGGCCCGCCCGCCCAGCTCCTCGCGGACACCGGCGGACGGCTGCACGAACTGGTCCGGCGCCAGCTGGCCTGAGCCCGGCTCCGGCCCGGGTCCCGGCCCCGGTCGGCTCAGGCCCGGAATCCCCCTGGCCCCGGCCCCGGCCCCGGGCCCCCTCCCGCACCTCCGGGCCCCGGGCCCCCTCCCGCACCTCCGGGGGCCGGGGCGCCGTGCGGCCGGGCAGGGCGGCAGGCGATCTGAGGCCCCGTCCCGCTCGGTCGGTCCGCCAAGCCCAGGGCCGCCGCGACGGGGCCCCGGGACGCGCGGGACCTCCCCGTGCCTGCCGGGACCTCGCCGATGGCGACCGGCCTGCCCGGCCCGCCGGCGACCCCGATCGCGCCGACGTCCGACGCCGCACCCTCCACCGCGCTTCTTCCGCGGACTCCCCCACTAACGAAACTTTGCCGTTTCGCTGAAACTGGTCTAGCCTCGATGTGTACGAAACCGTTTCGTTTACGTGTTCTTTGCCCTCACGTCCCTGGAGTGGTTCCCCATGTCTCCGAAGACCTTGACGGACGGCCCCCGCGCGGGCGCCGACCAGGGGCCGTCCGCAGCGTCCGCCAAGAAGTGGTGGATCCTCGCGGTCGTCGCCCTGGCCCAGCTGATGGTGGTGCTGGACGCCACCATCGTGAACATCGCCCTGCCCTCGGCCCAGGCCGACCTCGGCTTCTCCGACGGCAACCGGCAGTGGATCGTCACCGCGTACGCGCTGGCGTTCGCCTCCCTGCTGCTGCTCGGCGGCCGGATAGCCGACCTCTTCGGCCGCAAGACGGCCTTCCTGATCGGGGTCGTCGGCTTCGCCGCCGTCTCCGCCCTCGGCGGCGCCGCGACCGACTTCGAGATGCTGGTCACCGCCCGCGCACTCCAGGGCGCCTTCGGCGCGCTCCTCGCGCCCGCCGCGCTCTCGCTGCTCAACACCACGTTCACCGACGCCAAGGAGCGCGCCAAGGCGTTCAGCGTCTACGGCGCCATCGCCGGCGCGGGCGGCGCGGTGGGTCTGCTGCTCGGCGGCATCCTGACCGACGCGCTCGACTGGCGCTGGACGCTGTACGTCAACGTGGCCATCGCCGTCGTCGCCTTCGCGGGCGGCTGGCTGCTGCTGTCCCACCACCGCGACGCCGAGAACTCCAAGCTGGACGTGCCGGGCACGGTCCTGGTCGCCGCCGGTCTCTTCTCCCTCGTCTACGGCTTCTCCAACGCCGAGACCCACGACTGGGGTTCGCCGCTGACCTGGGGCTTCCTGCTCGCGGGCGGCGCCCTGCTGGCGGCCTTCACCTGGTGGCAGACCCGGGCCGCGCACCCGCTGCTGCCGCTGCGCATCCTCCTCGACCGCAACCGGGCGGCCTCGTTCCTGGCCGTGCTGATCTCCGGCGCAGGCATGTTCGGCGTGTTCCTCTTCCTCACGTACTACCTCCAGCTGAACCTGGGCTTCAGCCCGACGAAGACGGGTGTGGCGTTCCTGCCGATGGTCGGGGCGCTCATGGTGGCGGCTCAGATCGGCACCACGGCCCTGGTGCCCCGGCTCGGCCCGAAGGCGGTCATCCCGCTGGGCTTCGCGATCGCCGCGGTGGGCATGGCCTGGCTGACCGGGATCGGCGTCGGCTCCCACTACCTCAGCGCGGTGCTGCCGCAGCTGGTCGTCACCGGCATCGGCCTCGGCTTGGTCATGCCGCCCGCCATGCAGATGGCCACCGGCGGGGTCGCCGCCGAGGACGCGGGCGTGGCCTCCGCCACGGTCAACGCCATGCAGCAGGTGGGCGGTTCGATCGGTACGGCCCTGCTGAACACCCTGGCCGCGAGCGCCGCCGCCGACTACCTGGTGGGCAAGAACCCGGCGGACAAGCTGGTCCAGGCGCAGGCGACCATCGAGAGCTACACCACCGCCTTCTGGTGGTCGGCCGGCTTCTTCGCGGCGGGCGCGGCCATCGCGTTCCTGCTCTTCCGCCGCGGAGTGCCGCAGCAGGACGCGGACGCGGCACCGGTGGTCCACATGTGACGGGCCCGCCGGCGGAGCCGCGCCAGGGAGAGGGGTCGCCGCCCGCGAGGACGGCGGCCCCTCGGCGTGCCGGGGCCCCGGAAGAGCGGGGGTGCCGGAGGTTTAGCCCTGGGTACTCGCGGTCCATGAGAATAAGCGTGCTCGACGTGGGTTCGAACACCGTGCGGCTGGTGGTGGCGGACGCGGCGGGCGGGGTGCCGCTGCCCGTGCACACGGCCAAGTGGCGGTTGCGGCTGGCCGAGCAGGTCGCCCCGGGCGACCCCATCCCGGACGAGGCCGTGGAACGGCTCGTCCGCGCGGTCGCCGCGGCGGCCCGGACCGCGGACCGGTGGGGCGCGGCGGGCCCGCTCGCCTTCGCGACCGCCGTGGTGCGCGCGGCCCCCAACCGGCGCGCGGTGCTGCGCGAGGTCCGGTCCCGCACCGGCGTCGCGCTGTGCACCCTGCCGGGCGAGGTGGAGGCCGAGCTGACGTTCCTCGGGGCCCGCCGCTGGATGGGCTGGCGCTGCGGGCCGCTCGCCCTGCTGGACATCGGCGGCGGTTCCTTCGAAGTGGCCTTCGGCCGGGGCAGGTTGCCGGACTTCGTGGCCTCGCTGCCCCTGGGGGCGGGCCGGCTCACCCACGACTTCTTCGCGGACCACGACCCGCCCTCCCCCGAGGCTCTGCGCGCCGCACGGCGCAGGATCCGCCACCAGCTCAGGGACGTGGCCGCCCGGATCCGGTGGGAGGGACCGCGCACGGCGGTGGCCACCTCCCGCACCTTCCAGCAGCTGGGCCGGCTGTGCGGTGCGGCCCCCGGACGGCACGGTCCCTTCATGGACCGCACCCTGCGCCGCCGCGACCTGCGCGAGGCCGTCTCCACCCTCGCCGCCCTGCCCGCCGCCGAACGCTCCCGGCTGCCCGGCATCTCCGCGCCGCGCGCCGCCCAGAGCCTGGCCGGCGCGGTGATCGGGCACACGGCGATGAAGCTGACCGGACTGACCTCGGTCACCGTCTGTCCGTGGGCGATCCGTGAGGGCGTGATGCTGCGGCACATGGAGGACGGCCCCGCCTGGTGGGCCGAGGTCAGCCGGCTCACGGACATCGAGGAGGACGCGCCCCTGGAGCCGGTGCCGCTGCGCATCGCCCAGCAGGGCCCCGCGCCCGCCCGGCCCCCGGTCGGAATCGCCTCGCAGCGCACGGCGGGCGAGCCCGCGGCAGACCGAGCCCGCTGACCCCGCGTCGGGGCCCCGGAGGCGCCTCGGCCCGGCCGAGGCGCCCGGCCGCACCCCGGCACGGCCCCGTGAGCAGGACGAACGGGACCCCCGCCGTCACCCGGCCCGCCCGGCCTGCCCGGACTGCGGGCCGCCGCC
Organism: Streptomyces sp. 3330; assembly: GCF_031456635.1. Lineage (NCBI taxonomy): Bacteria > Bacillati > Actinomycetota > Actinomycetes > Kitasatosporales > Streptomycetaceae > Streptomyces > Streptomyces sp. 3330. The sequence continues at coordinate 36,143 of NZ_JAVDVA010000006.1, read as the reverse complement.
CCGGGGCAGCCGGCGGACCCCGTCGGGGCCCGTCGCACGCGAGTGACAGGGCGTGACCGCGCGGCCGGGCGGGTGGTCCGGCGTCCGCGGGGTACCCGGCGCGCATGGCACACGACCCCCATGGACCACAGCTGCCGGTCGCCCGCGGCCCGGTGTCCGCGGCTGTCCGCGGATATCTGGCGGGCACGGACACGCTTCCGGCGGCGGAGACGGTCGCCTCGGCGTCCGCGTACGGCGACGATCTCCAGCTGGCCCTCTACCTCTGCTACGAGCTGCACTACCGGGGTTTCGCGGGGGTGGCCGCGGACCGGGAGTGGGATCCCGCGCTGCTGCGGGTGCGGGCCGCGCTGGAGCACCGGTTCCTGACCGCCCTGCGTGAGGACACTCCGGTCCACGACTCCGTGGAGGACGCGCTCGCGGAGCTGCTCGTCGAGCCCGTCGAGGGCTCGGGCGTCAGTCACTTCCTCGCGGCCGAGGGTGAGAGGTGGCAGCTGCGCGAGTACGCGGCCCAGCGGTCCCTGTACCACCTCAAGGAGGCGGACCCGCACGCGTGGGTGCTGCCCAGGCTGTGGGGCCGGGCCAAGGCGGCGATGGCGGCGGTGGAGTTCGACGAGTGGGGCGGCGGCCGCCCCGACCGCGTCCACGCGCAGCTGTTCGCAGACCTGATGACGGACCTGGACCTCGACACCGCCTACGGCCGCTATCTGGACGCCGCGTGCGCCGAGACGCTGGCCACGGTCAACCTGATGTCCCTCTTCGGCCTGCACCGGTCGCTCAGGGGCGCCCTCGTGGGCCACTTCGCGGCGGTCGAGATCACCTCCTCGCCCGGTTCCCGGCGGCTGGCGCAGGCGATGCGCCGCGCGGACGCCGGGCCCGCCGCCGCGTACTTCTACGACGAGCACGTCGAGGCCGACGCCGTGCACGAGCAGGTGGTGCGCCATGACGTCATCGGCGGTCTGCTGGACGAGGAACCGCACCTGGCCCCCGACATCACCTTCGGCCTCGACGCCACCGGCCACCTCGAGGACCGCCTCGCCGCCCGCCTGCTCGCCGCCTGGCGCGCGGGAGAGTCCTCGCTGCGCACCCCGCTCCCCGCTCGGGAAAATGCCCATATTTCGTGATGATCAGGGTACTTGGTCGGGGTGAATCCTCTCGTACTCCCGGGCGTGTACGCCCCTCAGGAGGACACCGCCCTGCTGGCCGGGGCACTGTCCGAAGAAACGTTGCTTCCGGGCGCCGACGTCCTCGACGTGGGCACCGGCACCGGCGCGCTGGCACTGGAGGCCGCCCGGCGCGGCACGCGGGTGACGGCGGTCGACGTGTCCTGGCGCGCGGTGTACTCCGCCCGCCTCAACGCCTGGCGGGAGCGGCTGCCGGTGCGCGTGCACCGCGGCAACCTCTTCGCCCCGGTGCACGGACAGCTCTTCGACCTGATCCTGACCAACCCGCCGTACGTGCCCGCGCCGGCCGGCGGCCGTGCGGGCCGCGGGCCGGCCCGGGCCTGGGACGGCGGCGGTGACGGCAGGCTGCTGCTCGACCGGATCTGCCGCGAGGCGCCCCTGCAGCTGCGGCCCGGCGGCGTGCTGCTCATGGTCCACTCCGCGCTCAGCGATCCCGCGAGCACCCTGACGGTCCTGCGCGCGTCCGGACTCAAGGCGTCCGTGACGCGACGCCGCCGCATCCCCTTCGGCCCGGTCCTGCGCGAGCGCAGGGACTGGCTGCGGGCGCGGGGGCTGCTGTCCGCCGACGACGAGAACGAGGAACTGGTGGTGGTCCGTGCCGAACTCCCCGACTGACCGGCCCTGCCGGATCACCGTCCAGCGGCGCGGCCCCCTGCTCGTCGAGGGACCGGTGGAGGTGGAACTGGAGGACGGCACCACGGTCGCCTCCGACCGCTTCCGGGTCGCCCTGTGCACCTGCCGGCGCAGCCGCCGCTACCCATGGTGCGACACCAGCCACCGGGAACGGTCCTAGGGCCCGTCGGCGCGCCCTCGTCCGAGGGCGCGCCGTCCGTCCGGAACGCACGCGGCCGTCCGGACACACGCAACGGAGGCCGGCCGGGCAGCCCCACACTGCCCGTCCGGCCTCCGGCTACGGAATCACGCTGCTCCCGTGTCAGGGGCTCGCACTCCCCACCTCACGAGCCTCTCTCGGCGTCCACGGGGACCACGCGATCCCGGTCTCAGAACGCGAAGAGGCTGCTTCCGGCAGCGTTCTTCACGCACTCGTTGGAGAAGGCGCGCTCGAAGGAGACGCGCTTGCCCTGCCATACGCCGTCGACGGTGACGACCACCGGGTCGTACTGCCTCGTACAGATGGCGTCGCCCGGGCCCGCCAGGGCGTCCAGATCGCCGCCGGCGGCGCGCAGTTCGGCACAGGCGCGAGCGGCGGCGGGATGGGTGCCGGAGGGTGTCGGGGCGCAGTTCAGGGTGACGGCCCGGGCCGCGTTGACCGTGGCGGCGCTCTCGCCGTGGCCCACGGTCAGCACGAATGCCGACGGGGCGTAGAGGGAGGTCGGCGCTGCGGCCGGGGCGGCGAGCGCGGATCCGGTGAGGGATCCGCATACGGTGGCGGCCGTCAGGCCGAGGGTCGCTGCCCAGCGCGCGGTGTTCCGCATTGTGTGCATCCTTCCGCTCGATTCGGGGGTGCCGGTCCGACTCGGTCGGTGTCGAACGCGGCGAGCGCGAGTCTGCCGAGTCCGCCGCCGAATCTCACATCGACCCCATGGGTTTCAGTAACCTTGCGTATTGAATCAGTGGCGAGAAGTAACGGAATTCGAACGTTCCAACGCCGGAAGCAAGCGCTTCATGATCCCTTCGGTCCTTCCGATGACCGGTTTCCATAGCTTCGTTAATCGGCCTGAAACATTCCGCTGAGGCCTCCGAATCCCTCCGCACGCCCCTCCGTTCCGCTCTCGGCGGACTTCTTCTCGAGGCCTTGTGTTCATGTACCAGCGGAGTAATGGTCATTACATGATTACGAACGAACAGAAAGAGAAGCTGAGGGGCTGGTTCGCGGGCCGCCTGCCGGACGGCCTCTTCGAAGAGCCGGCCGAGGTGACGGTCGACCGCGAGGAGATCACCGTGATCGGGCGCATCCCCGCGCCCCGGCTGACCGAGGACGCGTCGGCGGCCGAGCGGGAGGCCGCGGTCACCGCCCGGATCCAGGAGTTCCGGGAGCGCACCCGGGAGACCCGGATCGACGTGGCCCGCGACGCCGAGCACCGGTTCCGCCGGAAGGTCTCCTGGGGTGTGGTGTGCGACGGGGAGCGCGCCCTGTTCACCCACGTGGCCGCGCCCGTCATGACGCGGCTGCGGCAGCCCGAACGCCAGGTCCTCGACACCCTGATCGCCGCGGGCGTCGCCCGCAGCCGCAGCGACGCGCTCGCCTGGTGCGTCCGGCTGGTCCAGCGCCACACCGACGACTGGCTCACCGACCTGCGCGACTCCCTCGAACACGTCCAGCGCGTGCGGGCCCAGGGACCGGACGCCGACACCGGCCCCGACTCCGGCCCCCCGCACACGGAGGTGGCGGATTCGTCCACCCCCGACCCGGAAGAAGGATGATTCGTCCGCTGGTCGGGGTCTTGCCGTACGCCGTACGTTCGGCAGACCCCGATCAGTGACGGCATCCGCCCACGTCGCCCACCCCGCGACGGGACGGCCGTTTCACCGTGCCGCGCCACCCCGCGCTCCACCGTCGACCGCCTGTTGCTGGAGCCCCCTTGACCCCGCCGTCCCCCGAACCCGCGCCGTCCGCCTCTCCCCCGCCGCTCACCGAGGTCGAGCCCCACGGCGTGGACCGCATCCCCGACGCCGAACGCAGCGCGACCCCGCTCGACCTGTTCCGACTCGCCTTCGGCGGCGCGAACACCTTCTCCACCTGTGTGCTCGGCGCCTTCCCCGTCCTCTTCGGCCTGTCCTTCTGGCAGGGCCTCGCGGCCACCCTCCTCGGGGTCTTCGTGGGCGCGCTGATCCTGTGCCCGATGGCGGTGTTCGGCCCGGTCAACGGCACGAACAACGCGGTCTCCTCCTCCGCGCACCTCGGTGTGCACGGACGCGTGGTCGGGTCGTTCCTCTCCCTGCTGACGGCGATCGCGTTCTTCTCCATCTCCGTGTGGAGCTCCGGCGACGCCCTGGTCGGCGGCGCCCACCGCCTCTTCGGCCTCTCCCGCGGCGACCTGACGTACGCCGTCGCCTACGCGTTGTTCGCCGGGCTGGTGCTCGCGGTCTGCGTCTACGGCTTCCGCTTCATGCTGTTCGTCAACAAGGTCGCGGTCGCCTCCGCGACGGTGCTGTTCCTGCTCGGCGCGATCGCCTTCGGCGGCGACTTCGACGCGTCGTACGCGGGCGTCTTCACGGACTCCGCGGACGCGGCCACCGACGCGCTGTTCTGGCCGTCGTTCATCGGCGCGGCACTGATCGTGCTGTCCAACCCGGTGTCGTTCGGGGCGTTCCTCGGCGACTGGTCGCGCTACATCCCGGCCTCGACCCCGCGCCGCAGGGTGGTCGGCGCCGCGTTCCTGTCACAGATCGCGACCCTGCTGCCGTTCGGCTTCGGCCTGGCGACCGCCAGCATCATCGCGTCGAAGGCCCCGGAGTACGTCGACCCGGCCGCCCCCGATTTCGTGGGCGGGCTGCTGGCGATCTCACCGACCTGGTTCTTCCTGCCGGTCTGCCTGCTCGCCCTGATCGGCGGCATGTCCACCGGCACGACCTCGCTGTACGGCACCGGCCTGGACTTCTCGTCGGTGTTCCCGCGCCTGTCGCGGGTGCGGGCGACCGTGCTGGTCGGGCTGCTGTCCATCGTGTTCATCTTCGTCGGCCGGTTCGGCCTGGATCTGGTGCAGTCCATCTCGACGTTCGCCACGATGATCATCACGTGCACCACGCCGTGGATGGTCGTGATGATGCTGGGCTTCTGGACCCGGCGCGGCTGGTACGACCCCGAAGCCCTCCAGGTCTTCAACCGCCGTCAGCGCGGCGGGCGTTACTGGTTCGCGCACGGCTGGAACTGGCGCGGCGTGACCGCCTGGTGGGTGTCGGCGCTGCTCGGGGTGCTGTTCACGAACATCCCGGGCCAGTTCGTCGGCCCGCTGGGCGATCTGGCGAACGGCATCGACATCGGCCTGCCGCTGTCCCTGGCCGTCGCCGCCGTGCTCTACCTGGCGCTGCTGCGCCTGTTCCCCGAACCCCGGGCGGTGTACGGGCCGCAGGGCGCGCGGCTGGCCAGGACCGTGGAGGTGGCGGTGCCGCCGATCACCGGTCCGGGCGCGGCGGCCGGCGGACCCGCCGCCGTACCGTCCGGGTCGGCCGCCGGCTGAACCGCCGGACCGCCGTCACCGACCCGCCGGTATGGTCACCCTGCGACGGCGACGACGCCGGTCACGGGACGGCGGGAGGCGGGACGTACGGATGGCGAAGCACTGGGCGGACTTCCAGTACGAGATCTATCTCAACGGGATGACGGGCGCGGTCCCCCGGCTGCCCACCGACCTGACCCGGCTCGAGGAACTCACCGCACAGCGCCTCGGGCCCGGGCCGGTCGGCTACGTGGCGGGCAGCGCGGGGGACGGCAGCACGGCGCGGGCCAACCGCGCGGCCCTGGAGCGCCGCCGGATCGTGCCGCGCATGCTGCGGGACGTGCACGAGCGGGACCTGTCGGTCGAGGTGCTGGGCCGTGCCCTGCCCGCGCCGCTCGCCCTCGCGCCCGTCGGGGTGCTGTCGATCATGCATCCGGAGGCAGAGTCCGCGGCGGCCCGGGCGGCGGCCGCGCAAGGGGTGCCGTTCGTCCTGTCGTCGGCGTCCAGCACGCCGATCGAGCAGGTGGCCGAGGCGATGGGCGACGCCGAGCGCTGGTTCCAGCTGTACTGGTCCAAGGACCGCGAGGTGACCCGCAGTTTCCTCCGGCGGGCGCGGACGAACGGGTTCACGGTGCTCGTCGTCACCCTGGACACCCCGCTCCTCGCGTGGCGGCCCCGCGACCTGGACCAGGCCTATCTTCCGTTCCTGCACGGCGTGGGCACCGCCAACTACTTCACCGACCCGGCCTTCCTGGCCGGCCTGGCCAAGCCCGTGCACGAGGACCCGAACGCGGCCGTCCTGCACTTCGTCAGCCTGTTCGCGGATCCCGGCAAGACCTGGCCGGACCTTGCGTTCCTGCGGGAGAACTGGGACGGGCCGATCGTCCTCAAGGGCGTGCTGCACCCCGATGACGCGCGGCTGGCCGCAGACGCCGGGATGGACGGCGTGGTGGTCTCCAACCACGGGGGCCGGCAGGTCGCCGGCGCGGTCGCGGCCGCCGACGCGCTGCCCCGGGTGGCGCGGGCGGTCGGCGACCGCCTCACGGTGCTGTTCGACAGCGGGGTGCGCACCGGCGACGACGTCTTCAAGGCGCTCGCCCTCGGCGCCCGGGCGGTGCTCCTCGGCCGCCCCTACGTCTACGGCCTCGGCCTGGACGGGCAGCCGGGCGTCGAGCACGTGATCCGCTGTCTGCTCGCCGAGTTCGACCTCACCCTGGCCCTGTCCGGGCACGCCGGACCGGCGACCGTGGGCCCGGCGGACCTCGACGAGGACGCCGGGTGACGGCGGACGGGTCACCATGAGGCCACCGGCCGCGGCGCCCGCGGGCCGGGGAAGGAGACCCCACCCCGTCCCTCAGGCGGTGCCGTCCGCCAGGTCCACCGGCCGGGCCGACGCGGGCGCGTCCGTGCCGGTGACCGCGAGGGAACCGGGGGTGGCGGAGGCGGTGTCGGTGAGCCAGCGCTGGCCGGTGGTGTGGTCGCGCACCTTGACCACCACGTCGTCGCCCGGCTGCTCCCCGGCCGCCGCGAGGGCGAGCGCGTCGTCCCAGCGGGGCAGCAACTCGCCCTGCACGGTGAGGTCGTAGCGGACGTCGTCGCCCCGGGCTTCGGTCTCGTCCACGCACGCGCCGAGGATGACCACCCCGGCGTCCGCGTGGGAGTCCACGCACAGGCCGGGCCCGGCGACGCTGCGCAACTGGCCGTCGTCGTCGTACGACCACTGCTGGGTCGCGTCCGAGGAGCAGTCCGCCAGCTCGAGCGCGGCGCCCGCCGTCGCCCCGCCCCGGACGTCCAGGCACAGGTCGGCGGCGGCGTTGCGCAGCCTGGTCTGCCGTGGCGCGGTGGGCAGTTGGGCGGTGTCCGGGGCGGTCGGCGAGGCGGTGGCGTCCTGCGAGTCGATGCCGGGAACGCTGCCGCTGGTGGAGGCGGCCGGGTCGGCGCCGCCGTCGTCCGACCACATGCCTGCGGCGAGCAGGGTGGTCAGCAGTCCCGCCGAGGCCAGGCCGACTCCGGTGAACAGCGCGCGCGGCGACCGGGTCTCCCCCGACGAGCGCCGACGCGGCGAGGGGATGCGCGAGAACAGGCTGCCGCCCCTGCCGCGGGTGCCGCGGGTGCCCCGGCCGCCGTGCCGGGCCGAGCCCTTGAGCCGCACGGTCTGCTGCCTGGCGCGGCCGGGGCGGGTGTCGTGGTAGCGGCGGGCGCCCCAGCCGAGCACCGCCTCGGCGAGCAGCACACCGAGGCCGCTCTCGAAGTGGCCGAGCTGTTCGGCGGCGGCCCGGCAGTAACGGCACTCGTCCAGGTGCTTGCGCACGTCCGGCAGCAGGTCCCCGCCGCGGCGGATGGGCACGTCGAGAAGCCGGTTGTAGAAGCGGCAGTCCTTGCTCGGCGCGAGGTCCCGGTGGGCGCGCACGACGCCCTCACGCAGTTTGTCCCGGGACTGCTCCAGGACGGCGGTCACCGTGTCGGTGTCCCTACCGAGCAGACCGGCGGCGACGGTGACGTCCTCGGCCTCCACCTCCACGTGCCACAGGACGCACCGGGCGACCGCGGGAAGGCCCTGGAACGAGCGTTCCGCCAGCACCCGGTTGTCCGCGATCATGGACTTCGCGGTCCGCATCCCCCGCGCGCCGGCCGGCTTGCGCAGCACCGGCAGCACGCCGGACAGCCCCTCGTCGGCGGACCACAGCCGGGCCATGTCCCGCACGGTCACCAGCAGTCGGGGCCGCAGCGCGGTCCCCGGCTCGCCCAGCTTCAGCCGGTCGAGGACCTGGTGGAAGGCGGCTGCGGTGATCATGGAAGCGACGTTCCCTGAGGAGGCCAGGCAGATGACCGCGTACTCGTGCACCGGCCGCCAGTGCCGGGCGATCAGCAGAGCGGTCGACTGGGCGACCTCGGTGTCCGCGCCGCCGCGTATTCCCGCGGCGAGCGACTCGTCGGATTCTCCTGGACCCCCGCCCGGCGGAGGGTAGGGCGGACGAGGGGGCTGAGGGGTGGGCACTGAGCGCATTCCTTTGGTACGTACCTGTTCGGTGCGGCAGGGAGCGTGAATTCGCCTCCGCCGACGAACGCAGGCGACCCGGCCATGCCCCCCGCGCGGGCGGTTCACCTTTGCACAACCAAGTAGCGCACAACAAGGCGACGGCTGAAGCTGCGCCTTGTTGATGAAAAGTCGATAAGCAGGGCCCGCCCGACAGGGGCGTCCCGCCTTTTCACCAGTCTTGTCGGCCCGGCCGAAAACCGCCCTCGCGCCCCGTGTGAAACACCCGCACACAGTGGGACGCCACGCACGCTCCCCGCGCACCGGCCCGCGTAGTTGGCTGGAACCGGCCACTTCCTCGGAGGCCCCGCGCAGGACGGCGGCTCTCCTGCGCGAAACGGCCGCCGGCCCTGTTCCTCCCGCCCTCGGCCGGCGGCCCTGAACCTTTGCGTCTGCCTATATCTGCCAGGACCGCAGCCGGTCCGCCGCGCCGTAGACGTCCGTCTTCCCGTCCAGCAGATCGCGGGCCAGGTCGACGAGCGCGCCGTACGGCGGGTCGATGCCGACCCCGCTGGTGAACATGTACGCCACCGCCGTCGCGCAGGCGAAGCGGGCGTTGGCCGACGGCAGCGGTTTGAGCAGGGTGAGGGTGTGCAGCAGCGCGGCGGCCCGCCAGGCCGGGTCGGAGTCCACGCCGAGCTTGGGCGGATCGACCCGGTGCCGGGCGACGGCGGCCACCAGCGCCGAGAAGTCGTTGACGGTGGGCTGCTCCGGCAGAACCTCTTCGTGGCGCTGGAGCAGCCAGGGCACGTCGATGTGGATGACGGAGGTCATCGGTCAGGCGACCCGCCCCTCGCCCCGCACGGAGCGTTCGTCCTCGGGGAAGGCGGCGGCGAACTCGTCCGCGTGCGAGGCGAAGAACCTCCGGAAGGCCTCCGCGCCCTCCTGGAGCGCCCGGTGCCGCGCGATGTCGGCGGCGGCCGCCTCCCGCACGAGTGCCTTCATCGACGTACCGCGTTCCTTGGCGATCTGCCGCAGGTCCTCCAGCTCGCGATCGCTGAATTCCACATTGAGGGCTGGCATACCCTTCACGGTACCGCGCGGGTACTTACTCGTAAATATCCCCAGGTCAAACTGATGACCGCGCGGTACCGGAAGGTGTTCGAGCCTGTCCACTCCCGATCAGGGAGGGGCGCTTGTTGATCCGATCACCGATCCGCCCCTGCCCCCCTCCCCCCATCGTCCCGCCTGCCCCGCCTGCTCCCTGACCCTTCTGCCCCTCCTATCCCTGGTCCGCCACGAACGAGGCCAGTCGGGCCAGCGCCGCGTTCCAGTTGATCGCGGTCTCGTTCGTGGACCAGGACTGGATGTCGTCGATGTAGCAGAACTGGCCGACGCAGCCCTGGAGCCTGCTCTGCGCGTAGGGGTCCTGGATGCTCGAGTTCGCCCCGCCCGCCAGCGTGCCCCGCGGCGGTTCCGGCAGGTCCGGGTCCAGCTGACGCGCGTACCAGCGGCTGTGCTGGTGGTGGGCGTTCACCTCGCCGTAGCCGGTGACGTACGACAGGTTGAGCGCGTTGCGCCCGAGGACGTAGTCCATGCTCTGGACGGCCCCGGACCGGTACTTCGAGGCGCCGGTGAGGTCGTAGGCCGTGGCGATGACCACGGCGTTGTTGAGGACCTGGTGGCTGGAGCCCCAGTCGTACCGGTTGCCGTCGGGGGCGTAGGGCATGCCGTACGGCTGTCCGGCCAGTGTGGCGAGATAGGTGTCGGCGCCCCGCACGACCGACGCGCGGACCTTGTCCCGGCCGGGGAGCGCGTTCGGGACGGTGGCGAGGTCGAGGCGGCCCGCGGCGGCCGTGCGCGACCAGTCGAAGCCGGTGGGACCGAAGATGTCGGCCGTGTGCACGGGGGAGTTCATCACCCGGTCGGCGAACTGCCTCTCCCCCGTGGTGAGGTACAGCTCGGCGGCCGCCCAGTAGAACTCGTCGGCCGCGTCGTCGTCGTTGTAGGCCCCGCCGCCGGTGCCGTCGTTCGGGTCGGCGTACACGTCCGGGTGGGCGAGGGCCGCCGCGAAGGCCTTGCGCGCGGCTGTCAGCGCCTTCGCCGCGAAGGCCTTGTCGTAGGGCCGGTACAGGCGGGCCGCCTGGGCGGCCGTGGCGGCCAGGTTGAGGGTCGCGGCGGTGGTCGGCGGGTGCAGTTCGCGCTTCTGCGGATCGTCGCCCGGCAGCAGCGGCAGCCCGGTCCACTGCTCGTCGTGGATCTTGTGGTGGGCCATGCCGGCGAGCGGCTGCCCGTCCGGCACCTGCATCTTCAGCAGGAAGTCGAGCTCCCAGCGGGCCTCGTCGAGGACGTCCGGCACCTTGTTGCCGCTCTCCGGAAGGGCGAGCGTCCCGTCGCCGAGGGCGGCCGGGTCGTCGGTGCGCGCCAGCAGGGAACGCTCGTAGGTGCTCAGCAGCTCCCAGGCGGCGATGCCGCCGTTGACGACGTATTTGCCGTGGTCGCCCGCGTCGTACCAGCCGCCGGTGACGTCGAGGGTGTAGTCGCACACGCCGGGCTGACACGGGACGGCGGAGTCACCCTGGTTGGGGGCCACGCCGATGTGGCCGGCCGCCCTGCCGTAGCCGGGGCGCAGGTCGTCCCGGATCGCGATGCCGCTGCGCTGCGTGTAGTAGTACTTCACCGCGTCCCGCCGCAGCCGGTCGTAGTCGGCCGTGCCGATGTCGAAGGGACGGCTGGTCTCACCGTCGGCGACCAGCGTGAAGCCGGTCCCGCGGGTGCGGTACGCGCCGAAGTCGATGGAGTGCACGTTCTGCCCGGAGGAGACGTCGAGTCCGCGCGGCACGCTCCAGCCGTGCGCGACCGTCGCCCCGGAACGGTCCCTGAGCTGCCAGGGCAGCTTCGCGACCGCGTCCGTGACCAGGGTGGCGTTCTTCGGCCCGGACGGCAGATAGGCGACCTGGTTGACGCGCACGCGAGGGCCGGTGTCGGGCTCGTACACCTCCGGTGGCACCCCGCCCAGCAGCGAGACGTCGTCCAGGCAGAACCGCCAGGGATCGGCGCTCCCGCCGACCTGGAAGGCGACCTGCCCCTGGGCGCTGTCGACCGGCGAGGTGAAGGTGTACGTGTAGGCGTCCCCCGACTCGCTCAGCACGGGGGTCGCCTCGTACCAGGTGTCGTACGGGGCGACGCCGAGGCCCACGACCGCCCGCACCACGTGCCCCTCGGGTACTCCGGAGGCGTGGAAGGAGAACCGGTACGAGGACCCCTTCACCAGGGTGATCGCGTCCTGGCCGACGGCGGAGTCCCAGCGGTCGACGGTGCCGCCCGGCACGTCGGCGCACAGCCGGCCGTCGGCGAGACCGGCGGTGACGTTGCTGCTCCACCACGGGTCGGCGCTCGTGTCGAAGCCGCCGTTCCTGACCTGTTCGACCTCGTCCGCACCGGCCTGCTGCGCGGGCAGCGCGGTGACCGCCGCGCCCAGCAGGGCCGCGAGGGACAGCAGGGTGGTTCTGCGTCGTTTCACGTCCAGGCTCCTCGGGGAGTGCGGGACGCTCCGTACGGGATCCGGGTGCCATCGCGTGGGAGCGCTCCCAGAGCGGGGTCGCAGGACATGGTTGTTGGAGTCATGACACCCCGTCAACGGTCCGGACGAGATGGCTTCGAGGCCGTTGTCAGTGGCGCGTCCTACCGTGGACGGCCAGAACACCCATCACATCCACGACGAGGAACCGGAGTTCTCCATGACCACCCTGCCCGACCGGCCGAACACCGCGCTGCTCGTGATCGACGTCCAGAAGGGCGTGGTGGCCGGCGCGCCCCGGCGCGACGAGGTGATCGCGAACATCCGCACCCTCATCGACGCGGCCCGCGCGCAGGACGTGCCGGTGGTCTGGGTGCAGCACTCCGACGACGACCTCGAACGGGGCAGCGAGAACTGGCAGTACGTCGAGGAACTGGTCCGCCTCGACGCCGAGCCGCTCGTCCACAAGAACTACCAGGACTCCTTCGAGGACACCGGGCTGGAGTCGGTGCTCGCGGAGCGCGGGGTGGGCCGGGTCGTCGTCACGGGGGCGCAGACCGACGCGTGCATCCGCTCGACCCTGCACGGCGCCTTCGTGCGCGGATACGACGTGACCCTGGTCGGCGACGCCCACACGACGGAGGACCTGAGCAAGTACGGCGCTCCGGCGCCGGAGCAGGTGATAGCCCACACCAACCTGTACTGGTCGTGGCAGAGCGCGCCCGGGCGCGGGGCGGGCACGGTGGACACGGCGAAGGTGACCTTCGAGGCGGCCGACGCGGGCTGAGGACCCCTGGGGGCGGGGTGAGCGGACGGCGGCCGCCCCGGCCGTCAGGATCGCAGCCCGTCAGGCTCGGCGTGGAGGCCGCGGCCCGGGCGGGCGGGCTGGCGGGCGGGTGCGCGTCCTGCCCGGTCGGGCCGGGGATACCGCCTGGGCAGGACGGCGCGGAGCGCGACCGTGGGGCGGCCGGAGGCGCGTACGGCGTCCGCGGCGGCCCGCGCCGCCGGGGCGCCGAGGAGCGTTCAGGCGGCCGGTGCGGCCCCGGACGCGGGAAGGACCGGTCTGCGCGTGACCGTCCTGGCCGGCTCTCCCTCATCAGGAAGCAGAAGTACTCACAACTGATCGTCAACAAACAGAATCTGACGACGGGCCGCTTCCGCACGTCGAGGGGCCGGATGCGCCCGCACGTTCCGGCGGCCGTCGGGGACGCCGTCACGCGGGGTCGCGCCGGTTCGGCCGGTTTCAGCCCTTGACCTCGGCGGGAACTCGCTGTTCAGCCGAGCTGTGGGGGTTCCCGTCCGCCTGAGGCCAGGACACACTAGGCTGGAACGGAAGTGACGTGCCTGTTCACTGTGAGTGTCCGCGATGGAGTGCCGAGATGAGCCCGGAGTATCCGTTCGACGAGGCCGCGACGGCCCGGGCGGTCGTCGACGACTCCGGCGCGCTGATCGGGTGGAACGAGGGCGCGCGGACCCTGCTGGGCTGGACCCCGGCCGATGTCCTGGGCCGGCCCGCCACGGAACTGCTGGCCGACGGGACGCCCGACTTCACCGGCGCACGCTGGGACGGAACAGTCACTTTGCGCCATCGCGACGGCCGCCCGGTCCGGGTGTGGCTCCTCGCCCACCGCTGCGCCGCCCCGGACGACGGGCCGGGACACTGGCTCGTGGTCACCCCGCTGGCCGGAAGCAGCACCGGCTCCTCGGACGCCCTGCTCGCCGCGGCCGGTCTCGTCCAGTCCCCCTGCGCCGTGGCCGTCTACGACGAACGCCTGCGGCTGCGCCGGATCAACGACGCGATGCGTGAGGTCATCGGGCTGCCCGAGGAACGCATCCGGGGGCTGCGGCTCACCGAGATCGGCGGCGGGCCGCAGAGCTCGGAGCTCGAACAGCACATGCTGCGGGTGCTCACCAGCGGCCGGCCGCAGGACGTGCAGACGTACACCCGCACCGGAGGCGAGTCGCGGGCCCACGCCTGGCTGGCCCGGATGGCGCCCGTCACCGACCCCGACGGCCGGGTCCGGGGCGTGTGCCTGTCCGCCCACGACTTCACCGAGAACTACCTCGCCCGCGAGCGGCTCCAGCTGGTCAACGAAGCCAGCGTGCGCATCGGCACCACCCTCGACGTCATCCGGACGGCGCAGGAGCTGGCGGAGGTCTGCGTGCCCGCGCTCGCCGACTTCGTCAGCGTCGACCTGGTCGACCCGCAGGACGGCGGAGAGCCGCCGAGCCGGTTCAGCCCACCGGTCGGGCTGCGGCGCGCCGCGCACCACTCGGTGAACTCCGGCAGCCCCGAGGCGGTGGCCAAGCCCGGCGAGGTGCAGCGGTACCCCGCCGGTTCACCGCAGGCCGACTCGCTGGTCGCGGGGCACACCATCATCGGCTCCCTGACGGACGGCGGTCTGGACGCCTGGCTCGCCTGGGACCCGGCACGCGGCGCCCGGGTACGGGAGCTCGGCATCCACTCCACGATGTCCGTGCCGATCCTGGCGCGCGGCATGACGCTCGGCGTCGCCGTCCTCACCCGGTTCCGCCGGCCGGACCCCTTCACCCCGGACGACGTGCTGCTGGCCGAGGAGATCACGGCCCGCGCCGCCGTCTGCATCGACAACGCCCGCCGCTTCTCCCGCGAGCGCGAGACGGCCCTCGCCCTCCAGCGCAGCCTGCTGCCGCGCACGCTGCCCCGCACCGCCGCCGTCGACGCCGCCTCCCGCTATCTGCCGGCCGCCCGCGCCGGGGTCGGCGGCGACTGGTTCGACGTGATCCCGCTGTCCGGGATGCGCGTCGCCATGGTCGTCGGGGACGTCCTCGGGCACGGCATCCAGGCCTCGGCCACCATGGGGCGGCTGCGCACCGCCGTGCGCACCCTCGCCGACATCGACCTCGCCCCCGACGAACTGCTCACGCACCTGGACGACCTGGTCGTCCGGCTGTCCGAGGAGGCCGGCGGCGAGGGCAACCCCGGCGAGGTCGGCGCCAGCTGTCTGTACGCGGTGTACGACCCCGTGTCGCGCCGCTGCACCCTGGCCCGCGCCGGCCATCCCCCGCCCTTGGTGCTGCGGCCGGACGGCCCGGCCCGGCGGGTCGAGCTGCCGGCCGGCCCCGCGCTGGGTGTGGGCGGGCTGCCCTTCGAGTCGGCCGAGCTGGCGCTCGCCGAGGGCAGTGTGCTCGCCTTCTACACCGACGGCCTGATCGAGTCCCGCGAGCGGGAGGCGGACTCCGGGCTCCGGCTGCTGAGCGAGACGCTGGCGGCGTACTCGGACTCCCTGGACGAGACGTGCGACCGGATCCTGCACGCCCTGCTCCCGCCCGGCGGCACCGCCGACGACGTGGCCCTGCTGCTCGCGCGCACCCGGGGCCTGCCCGCCTCCCAGGTCGCGACCTGGGACATCCCCGCCGACCCCTCGCTGGTCGCGCCGATCCGCAAGCAGGCGGTCGACCAGCTCGCCCGCTGGGGACTGAGCGAGGCGTCCTTCACCACCGAGCTGGTGGTGAGCGAACTGGTCACCAACGCCATCCGCTACGGCGCCCACCCCATCCGGCTCCGGCTGATCCATGACGAGACCACGCTGATCTGTGAGGTGTCCGACACCAGCCACACCGCCCCGCACCTGCGCCGGGCGAAGACCTGGGACGAGGGCGGGCGCGGCCTGCTGCTGGTCGCCCAGCTCACCCAGCGCTGGGGCAGCCGGCACACCCCCGAGGGCAAGACGATCTGGGCGGAGCTGAGCCTGCTCGACGAGGAGTGAGGCGGCGAGGCGGCCCTTGCGCTCGCTTGGCGGTCGCTTTACCCCCACGTGTTTTCATGGACGGACACCCGGACCAGTCAGATGGGCGGGCACGATCACACCCCGCCCCCGGAGACCCCCATCAATTCCGCGCTCGCCGAAACGCTGTCCGTCGTCCTGCTCGCCGCCGCCCTGGGATGGGCCGTACTGCGCCCCGCGGGGCGGTCCGAAGCACTCGTCGCCGTCCCCGCCGCCGGGCTGGTGGTCGCCCTGGGGGCGGTCTCGCCGGAGCACGCGCTGGCGGAGGCCGAGCGGCTCGGACCGGTCGTGGGCTTCCTCGCGGCGGTGCTGGTGCTGGCGCACCTGTGCGACGTCGAGGGCCTCTTCACGGCGTGCGGGGCGTGGATGGCCCGCAAGTCGGCGGGCAGCCCCCGACGCCTGCTGGTCGCGGTCTTCGGACTGGCCTCGGTGATCACCGCCGTGCTCAGCCTGGACGCGACCGTGGTGCTGCTGACGCCGGTGGTGTTCGCCACCGCCGCCCGGATGGGAGTGCGCGCCAGGCCGCACGTCTATGCCTGCGCGCACCTGTCGAACACCGCTTCGCTGCTGCTGCCGGTCTCCAATCTCACCAATCTGCTGGCGTTCGAGGCGAGCGGGCTGAGCTTCACCCGGTTCGCCGCCCTGATGGCCTTGCCCTGGGTGGTGGCGATCGGCGCCGAGTACCTGGTCATGCGGCGCTTCTTCGCCGCCGACCTGCCCGCCGCCGAGCCCGCCGACGACGACGGCCCGGCCCCCGAGCTGCCGCTGTTCGCGCTGGTCACCGTCGCCTGCACGCTCGTCGGGTTCGTGGTGGCGTCCGCCGTCGGGATCGAACCGGCCTGGGCCGCTTTCGCCGGCGCCCTGGTCCTGGCCGGACGCGCGCTCGCGCGGCGGCGGGTCACCCCGGTCGCCGTGGTGCGGTCCGCCGCTCCGGGCTTCCTGGCGTTCGTGCTGGCGCTCGGGATCGTGGTGCGCGCGGTCGTCGACAACGGGCTCGCCGACGCACTGCGGCACGTCCTGCCGGACGCCTCGGGCCTGCTCGCGCTGCTCGCCGTCGCCGCGCTGGCCGCCGTCCTGGCCAACCTCATCAACAACCTGCCGGCGGTGCTGGTCCTGGTGCCGCTCGCCGCCCCGGCCGGGACCGGGGCGGTGCTCGCCGTGCTGCTCGGGGTGAACATCGGCCCGAACCTGACGTACGCCGGGTCGCTGGCGACGCTGCTGTGGCGGCGCGTGGTGCAGGCGCGTGAGCAGCGGGTCGGGCTCGGCGAGTTCACCCGGCTGGGTCTGCTCACGGTGCCGGCCGCGCTGGTCCCGGCCGTCGTGGCGCTGTGGGCCTCGCTCCAGGTGGTCGGCGTCTGACCGTCCGGGTCAGTCGCGCCCGCCGCCGGACCCGTAGCCCGAGCCGTATCCCCCGTATCCGTCGCCGTACCCGGAGCCCCCGTAGCCGTCCCACGAGCCCCCGGACGAGTCCGGGCGGCCGCCCCACGAGCAGGCGGAGGGGTCGTACGAGCAGGACGCCGTGGCGGAGTCCGACGAGGAGGGCGTCGGGCTCGCGGTGGTCGGGGGGGCGGACGGCGTCGGCGTCTTCACCGCCTCGGGCGTCGGGCTCGGCGCCGGGGCGTCCGAAAACGTGCTGTCGGCGCCCCAGTTGACGAACTGCATCTGCGGGTCGGGCCGCGAGGTGTCGATCACCCAGCGCTGGGCGGCGCTGTTCACCCGGTTCTTCAGGACGAGGGCGCCCGATCCGTCGGTGGCGGCGGGCGCCAGCGCGAGGTTCTGACCCGAACGCGGGACGAGCGTGCCCTGGAGCGTGAAGTCGTACCGGACGTTCTCGGGGTCCGGCTGGGAGGCGCCCGCGCACGGGGCCAGCCGCACCGAGAAGCCCAGGCGGGAGTCGAGGCACAGATCGGCGTTCGCGGCGCTGCGCACCAGCCCGTCCGGCTCGTACGACCACTGCTGGCCGGCCTCGGAGGAGCAGGCGGCGAGCTCGGTCTCGGCGCCGCTGACGGCCTTGGCGCCGACGATGCCGATGCACAGCCCGGAGGCCACGTTGTGCAGACGGCCGCGCAGGGTGCCCTGGGCGTCCTCGCCCACGTCGACCCAGGACGGGTCGGAGGTGGCCGTGTCCGTCCCCTGGGCCGGGGTCGTCGCCGACCCGCTGCCGGCGGTCGGTGCGGTTCCGTCTCCGGAGCCGACGGCGGCCCACACGCCGATCGGCAGCACGACCAGCCCGCTCACGGTCAGCACGGCGGCGGCGAGGTTGCGGCGGCGGGCCCGGCGGGCCGCCTTCTGGGCCGACCGGCTGGCTCCGGGGCGGGAGTCCGCCCCGGCGACGGTTCCGGCGCGTGCGGCGGCGCCCCGCGGCCCGATGCGGGCGATCACCCCCGCGCGCAGGCCGGCGCGGGGGCCGGTCTCGGCTCCGGCTCCGGATCCTGCAGGGGCAGGAGCAGGGGCCGGGGCCGGGGTCCCGTCGGTGAAGGCCTCGCCGGAGTAGCTCCGGGGCCGCTCGGCGGAGGTCTCGACGGACTCGCCGTCGCCGGCCATCCTCACCTCCACATAGGCCGCGGCCGCCCAGCCCAGGATGCCCTCGGCCAGGGCAGCGCCGAGCACGCCCTCGAACTGCCGCAGCTGGTCGGCGGTGTGCAGGCAGTGGCGGCACCGCTCCAGGTGACCGCGCAGATCGGGGTCGAGGTCGGCGCCGCCGCGACGGCAGGTGACGTCCAGCAGCCGGTCGTAGCGGTGGCACTCGTCGTCGGTGGCGAGTTCGCGGTGCACCTGGAGGCACTCCTCGCGGAGCCGCTCACGGGCCCGGCGCAGTTCGACCCGGGCGCCCTCCTCCTCGAGACCCAGCAGTCCGGCCGGGACGGCCAGGGGCTCGGCCTCGACCTCGATGTGCCAGAGCAGGCAGCGCGCGGACTGGGGCAGCCGCTGGAACGCCCGGGACAGGATGCGCCGGTTCAGCGGCGGCAGCAGCCGGGCGGCGGCGCGGTCGCCGTCCTCGCTCTCGGAGCGCAGCGCCGGATGCAGCAGGTCACGGCGGCCGTCGGCGTCCCATTCGCCGGCGATGCGGCGCACGGTCACCAGCAGATGGGGACGCCACGCGGCGGTCGGGCCGTTCTGCCGCAGGCTCTCGCCGAACAGCCGGGTGAAGGCGGCCGTGGTGAGCATGCCCGCCGCGCGCTCGCCGTCGGTGCACAGCCGCGCGTAGGCGAAAGCGGCAGCCCAGTGGCGGTCCAGCAGCTCACCGACGGGATGCAGTGCAGGTGACGCTCCCGTCCACTTCTTCAGCTCGGAGCTGAGCTGTTCGTCCGTCGCGTCGAAGCGGCGAGCCGAAGGGGAATTCGACAGGCCTGCGTCATTCACGGTCTGCATTCCTTCCGGGGGCATGCGGCATAAAGTCCATACCAACGGGTATGCGATCCCGCCCGCGAAGCGGGATCGACTCGCACAGGGTTCGGCACCTCGGACGTCCGCGGGGGGTACCGCTCTTTTGAAGCGTGGGGGGTGTGAACGGGAGGTGTCTCGCGCGCACCGGGAAAATCGTTGTCCGTGCGCCGACAGGGCTCACCTTTGCACAGCCGGAGGAGGCGGAACAAGAGATCTCGCGGTTTCGTGCATTGCGTTTGAGCCGAATAATTTTGACGAAACGTCAACCGCGGAACCCCTGTGGGGTGGTCGCGGTATCGGTGTCCCATTTGGTGCCCCTTTTCCACGTGCCTTTCCGGACGGGAATTGCCGCCCGCATTCCGTCCCGGTAGGCGCCCGGCGGTGTGCCGTGCCGGGCCCGGAAGACCCGGCTGAAGTGGAACGCGCTCGCGAAACCCGAGGCGGACGCCACGCGCTCCACGGACAGGTCGGTGCCCTCCAGCAGCCGGGCGGCGTGGTCCAGTCGGGTCTCGAGCAGGGCCCGCATCGGGGAGCGGCCGACCTGCTCGGTGAAGAGATGGGCGAAGCGCGAGGGCGACAGTGAGACCTCGGCGGCGAGCGAGCGGACGGTGTGCGGGGCGCCGGGATCCGCCGCCATCCGCGCCTGTGCCCGCCGCACCCGGTCGTCGAGGCCGGGCGGGGCGGTGGGCGGCCGGGCCGAGGCGGCCGCCAGCAGCACCGCCTCCTCCAGCCCGCACAGGGCGAGTTCGCGGGCCGCGGCGCCCTGGGCCACCACGATCCCCAGGTCCCCGGCCGGCGGGTCGGCGCCGGTCCACCGGGCGTCGGCGTGCCTCCGGCGCCAGGCTCCCTCCATCCGGTCGTGCAGGGCGGCCGGGACGGGACCCACGGCGTACAGACCGTCGGGAGCGCCACCGGCGCCGTAGGGGCGGAGCCAGGGCGTCCAGGAGGGCCGGGCCTGGCAGTGCGCCCACCAGAACCGCCAGTGCCGGGCGCCGGGTTCGACGGCGTAGGAGTGGGGGACGCCCGGCGCGAGCACCACCAGGTCCCCGGCGCCCGCCCGTACCTCGCCGGCCCCCTGCCGCACCCGGCCGGACCCGCCCGTCGTCCAGGTGAGCAGCCAACTGTCGGAGCCGTGGGGGCGGTTGACGCCGTACGCGGCGTCCTCGTCGAAGTGACCGACCACCACCAGGCCGGGCGGCGGGGACGGATCCGCGGGCCCGGCAGTCCTGGGCAGGTCGTCAGCACGCACGGGCATCCTCCCGGGGGGTGCGTCGGCCTAGCGTGGCGGGTCGGGAGCAGTGGACCGAGGAGGGCAACGTATGACCGTCATGGACACCGGCGCCACCGGGGCGCCCGCCCTGACCCGCGCGGGGCTGCGGCAGTACCGGGAGGACGGCTTCACCGTCGTACGCGGGCTGTTCGGGCGCGACGAGGTGGACCGGCTGTGCGCCGAGTTCACCGAGCTGCACGCGGCGGGGCGTCCGGTGCCCGGCCACTTCGAGCCGCGCCCCGGCTCGGCCGACCCGCTGCACGCGTACCCGAGGGTGATGCATCCGCACGAGATCAGTTCCCTCGCCCGGCAGGTGCTGCTGGACGCACGGCTGCGGGACGTGCTGGAGGAACTGCTCGGCGAGGAGGTGCTGGCCGCGCAGAGCATGTTCTATTTCAAGCCGCCGGGCGCCCGGGGTCAGGCGCTGCACCAGGACAACTTCTATCTGCGGGTCGAGCCGGGCACGTGTGTGGCGGCCTGGCTGGCCTGTGACGTGATCGACCGGGACAACGGGGGCTGGAGGTCGTGCCCGGCACCCACCGGATGGGGCTGTTCTGTCCCGAGGAGGCCGACGCGGAGGTGTCGTTCGCGCGCGAGTACGTGCCGCCGCCGCCCGGGCCGGCCGCGGTGCCGGTCGACATGGCGCCGGGTGACGTGCTGTTCTTCAACGGCAGCCTGGTGCACGGGTCGGGGCCGAACGCGAGCGGGGAGCGGTTCCGGCGGTCGTTCATCGGGCACTACGCCGGACGGTCGGCGCGGCGCATCGGGCAGTACTACCGGACGGTGTCGATGAGCGGTGAGCGGGTGCGGCTGGCGGTCAGCGAGGGGGCGGGTCCCTGCGGTACCGCGTTCGCACCGCGAGGCCCGCACTAGCGCTCCGCCCGCCCCATGGCCGCTCGGCCGCCGGTGCGCGGGGGGGGCGTCGCCCGGCCCGGCCGGGTCACGTGGTCCCCCGGGCCGGTGACGGGACGCCCTCAGTGGCCGGCGATCGGGTGGGGCCGGTAGGGCTCCTCCAGTTCCGCCAACTCCTTTTCGGTCAGGACCAGTTCGGTGGCCGCCACCGCGTCGTCCAGGTGGTGCGGCCGCGCGGCTCCGATGATCGGGGCGGTCACCGTGGGCCGGTGGAGGAGCCAGGCGAGGGCGACGCGGGCGCGCGGGACGCCCCGCTCGGCGGCGATGCGGGTGACCGCCTCCACGGTGTCGCGGTCGCCCTCCTGGTAGAGGGAGCCGCCGAAGCCGTCCGTGGCGCTGCGGCCGGTCTCGGTGCCCCAGTCGCGGGTGAGGCGGCCGCGCGCCAGCGGGCTCCACGGCAGTACGCCGACGCCCTGGTCCGCGCAGAGCGGCAGCATCTCCCGCTCCTCCTCGCGGTAGAGGAGGTTGTAGTGGTTCTGCATCGACACGAACCTGGTCCAGCCGTGCCGTTCGGCCGTGTACTGCATCTTGGAGAACTGCCAGGCGTACATCGAACTCGCCCCGATGTAGCGGACCTTGCCCGCCTTCACCAGGTCGTGCAGCGCCTCCATCGTCTCCTCGACCGGGGTGTGCGGGTCGAAGCGGTGGATCTGGTACAGGTCGACGTGGTCGGTGCCGAGGCGGCGCAGACTGTGGTCGATCTCGGACAGGATCGCCTTGCGGGACAGTCCGGCGCCGTTGGGTCCCGGCCGCATCCGGCCGTTCACCTTCGTCGCGAGCACGATCTCGTCGCGCCGGGCGAAGTCGCGCAGGGCCCGGCCGACGATCTCCTCGCTGGTGCCGTCGGAGTAGACGTTCGCGGTGTCGAAGAAGGTGATGCCCGCGTCCAGGGCCTGCCGGATGAGCGGGCGGGACGCCTCCTCGTCGAGGGTCCATTCGTGCGCGCCCCGGTCGGGGAGTCCGTAGGTCATGCAGCCCAGGCAGATCCGGGACACGTCCAGACCCGTCGAACCGAGCTTCACGTACTGCATCGCAACCGCTCCTGACGTCGGTGGGGGTACGGAAGGGGAGCGTACGTCGGCCCGAGCGGCTCGACGCCGCGGTCGCCCGGGCGCGGGACCGGCCGGGCGGGGCGGGACGGCCCCGCCTGCCGCCCCTCGGCCCTGCGGCGGACGTCACCGCGCGCGGTTCATCCGATCAGGTCCAGCGCCCGTTCCCAGTCGCACTCCTCGCCCCGGGCACGGTCGTACGCCTCCCCGAAGCGGACGCCCATGCCGCGCAGCCGTATCAGACTGTCCTGGTAGGCGGGGTGGCCCGCGAGGGTCTCGTTCACACAGGGCAGGACCCCGATCGGGACGCCCAGCCCGCCGGCCTCGCACAGGGTGCCCAGGGCGAGGGTGTCGGCGATGCCCGCCGCCCACTTGTTGATGGTGTTGAAGGTGGCCGGGGCGACGAGGACCGCGTCGGGGTCGGGGAACGGCCGCGGGTCGCCGGGACGCCGCCAGGCGGAGCGGATCGGGCGCCCGGTCCGCTCCTCCACGGCGGCGGTGTCGAAGAAGCCGTTCATGGCGTGCGGGGTCGCGATGACGCCCACGCGCCATTCCCTCTCCTGGGCGGCGGCGATCAGCCTGCCGACGTCCGCGGCGATGCCGGCGGCGCAGACCACGACGTAGAGGAAGGGCGGCTGTTCGTCCTGTTCGGTCACCCGCGCACCCTACTCAAGCGGGAAGGACAGCCCTCGTTCGGCCTCGGGGCGCGGCCCGAGGATACGGCGGTCCGCCTCGTCGATCGGCACGTTCTCGATGCTCGCCTCGCGGCGGGTCATCAGCCCGTGCTCGTCGAACTCCCACAGTTCGTTGCCGTAGCTGCGCCAGAACTGCCCGGCGTCGTCGCGCGACTCGTACTGGAAGCGGACGGCGATGCGGTGGCCGTCGTGGGCCCAGAGGTCCTTGCGCAGCGCGTACTCGTGCTCGCGGGCCCACTTGGCGGTGAGGAACTCGACGATCGCGGCGCGGCCGGTGAGGAACGTGTCGCGGTTGCGCCAGACCGAGTCCTCGGAGTAGGCGAGGGCGACCTGGTGCGGGTCACGGGTGTTCCAGGCGTCCTCGGCGGCCTGGACCTTGCGGGCCGCGGTCTCCCGGGTGAAGGGCGGCAGGGGTGGACGGGCGTCCGGCACGACGTCTCCTGACTCTCGGTGTGCACTGCAGAGAACGATCGTTCTCCGTCTTGGCTGCTAACGTAGAGAACGCACGTTCTCCCGTCAAGCAGTCACGAACCCGAGGAGTGGTGGTCGCCCATGGACAGCGCAACGGCCCGTGAGCAGGCGCTCGACGCCGCGGAGAAGCTGTTCTACGGGCGGGGTGTGCAGACCGTCGGGATGGACGACCTCCGGGGCGCCTCGGGCGTGTCGCTCAAGCGCCTGTACCAGCTGTTCCCGGCCAAGGAGCAGCTGGTGGAGGCCTATCTGGAGCGGCGGGACGTGCGCTGGCGCGGGCAGCTCACGGAGTACGTGGCCCGGCAAGAGGACCCGCGGGAACGGATCCTGGCCGTCTTCGACCGGCTGGCGGAATGGTTCGGCGAGCCGGACTTCCGCGGCTGCGCCTGGATCAACGCCTACGGCGAGCTGGGCGCGACCTCGGAGCGGGTCACCCGTCAAGTACGGTCCCACAAGCGGGCGTTCCGTGAGTACCTCGGGGGGCTCGTGGCCGATGCGGGGCTGCCCGAGGCGCTCACCGGCCCGCTGTTCCTGCTCGCGGAGGGCGCGATGGTGACCGCCGGGATCGACGGCGGCGGCGCCGCCCCGGCGCGCGAGGCACGCGAGGCGGCGCGGCTGCTGCTGGGGGGTCCTCGGTCCTCGTGACCGTCCGTGCGCCTCGGGCCGCCGTCGCGCGTCCCGGGACGTACGCGCACGCCGCACGACGCAGGACAGCCGAAGAGGATGCCCGGTGCGGGCGCGGACCGCGGGACGACGTGAGCCCTGCCGCCCGGCGGTCGCGCCGCGTTCCGGGGGCGGGCCTCACCCCGCCGTGCCGGACACCTTGATCGCGCCGACCGGACAGGCTCGCGCCGCCTCCCGGACCATCGGGTCGCCGCCGCCGTCCTCCCGGCCGGGCAGCAGGGTGCTGAAGCCGTCGTCGTCCTGGGTGAAGACGCCCGGGGCGGCCAGCGCGCACTGGCCGGCGCCGATGCAGACGTCCGTGTCGATGTGAATGTCCGTCACGCGTGCCCCCTCACCAGGTGACGGGGAGTTCCAGCATCCCCTGGATCGTGTCGCCGGGCTTCCAGCGGACCTCGTCGTCGGGGACGGCCGGCCGCAGACCCGGCAGCCGTTCCAGGAGGGCGCCCAGGGCGATCTCCAGCTCCGCCCGGGCCAGGTTCTGCCCGAGGCACTGGTGGACGCCGAAGCCGAACGCCACGTGGTGGCGGGCGGAGCGGTGCCAGTCGAGGGTGTCGGGTTCCGGGTAGACGTCGTCGTCCCGGTTGATCACGGAGGTCGAGAAGACCACCCCCTCGCCCGCCCGGATCGTGGTCCCGGCGACCTCGACGTCCTCGGTGGCCTGCCGCAGCAGTCCGTCCGCGATGGACAGCAGCCGCATCAGCTCCTCGACGGCCGCCGGCAGCTGCGACGGGTCGGCCCGCAGTTCGGCCAGGCGCTCGGGGTGGCGGAGCAGGGTGTAGGTACCCAGCGAGATCATGTTGGCGGTCGTCTCGTGGCCCGCGACCAGCAGGATGGTGGCGAGCGCGATCGCCTCCTCCCGGTCCACCGCACCCTCGCGCACCTGCTCGTGGACCAGGGCGTCGAGGACGCCGTCGCCGGACGGCGCCGCCAGCTTCCGGTCGATGAGCGCGCCGAGGTAGGCGTGGAGCCGGTCGCGGGCCACCCGCACCTCCTCCGGCGCCCGGCTGCGCAGCAGCCGCCGCGACTGCTCCTCGAAGAACTCGTGGTCGGCGTACGGCACTCCGAGCAGTTCGCAGATCACGGTGGACGGCACGGGCAGGGCGAAGGCGTTCACGAGATCCGCGGGCGGCCCCTGTGCGAGCATCGCGTCGATGCGCTCGTCGACGATCCGTCGGATGGCCGGGCGCAGGGCGGTGGCCCGTTTGAGGGTGAAGTCGGCTACCAGCAGCCGGCGTTGGGCGTGGTGCTCGGGGTCGTCGACGTTGAGCAGGGCCGCACGGCTGTCGCGCAGCGCCGTGAAACGGGGCGAGGTCGCCGGGTAGCCGGGGCGGGTGCGGTCGGTCGACAGGCGGGGGTCGGCGAGCAGGGCGCGGGCCGCCTCGTGCCCGGTGACCAGCCAGGCGACCCGGCCGTCGTAGAGGGTGACGCGGGCCAGCGGACGGGAGTCGCGCAGGGAGGCGTAGCCGGGGGGCGGCTGGTAGGGGCAGGTGCGGTCCTGGGGGAAGGCGACGGGAGCCGGACCGGGGCCCGGGCCCGCCGCGGCCGTCGCGCTCGTCAGGTCCGGCGGGTTCGTCAGGTCCGGCGCGTTCGTGGTGTCCGTCATGGGTGACCTCGCAGACGAAGGATGCGTCATGCCGATCTTCATTAGATGCCCCGGGCACCTATACGGCGACGCGCAGTTCGGCCAGATCGACCAATGGGGCGATTCGGCCGGAATCATTCGCTCCGACGGTCCGCCACCGGGACGGCGACGGAAAAACCGGTTGCCGCCTGCGGGCCGCCACCCGCAGGATCCGGCCATGTCCACTTTCGACGCCCTCCTGCCGCTGACGCCCGCCACCGCCCTCCCGGCGCGCGGCCGACAGCAGCCCGGCCGTCCCCGGAGGCGCGACGCCGCGCGACCGTGACGGCCGCGCTCGTCGCGGGTCTGGTCGCGGGCTACGGCATCGCCGTACCCGTCGGCGCGGTCGCGACCTACCTCGTCTCCCTCACCGCCCGCACCACCCTGCGCACCGGTGTGTGCGCCGCACTCGGCGTCGCCCTCGCGGACGGCCTCTACGCCCTGGTCGCCACGGTCGGCGGCGCCGCCGTCGCCGCCGTGCTGCGGCCGGTGCTGACACCACTGCGCTGGGCTTCGGCGCTGGTCCTGCTGGCGCTCGCGGCACGCGGCGCGCTGGCGGCCCTGGCGCAGCACCGGGCCCGGCGGCTCAGCACCCGCTCCACACCTCCCCCGCCGAGCCCGGCCCGGGCGTTCCTGAACCTGCTCGGCATCACCCTCCTCAACCCGACGACCGTGGTCTACTTCGCCGCGCTGGTCCTCGGCGGCGGCGCCACCGGGTCCGTACGGCCCCTGGAGCAGGGGGTGTTCGTACTGGCGGCCTTCCTCGCGTCCGCGAGCTGGCAGGTGTCGCTGGCCGGCGGCGGCGCGCTGCTGGGCCGGCTGCTCACCGGCCACCGGGGGCGGCTGGTGACGGCGCTGGTGTCGAGCGCGGTGATGACGGTGCTGGCCGTGCGGATGGTGGCCTGACGAGGCCTGTCCGACGGATGAATCCCGCGGCCACCGGTGTTGCAGGAAGATACGAGTCGGACGTACGTGACGCGAAGGACGCGGCGCGATGACGAAGGGGACGGATCACATGCCTCTCGAAGGCGAGTACGAGGCCAGCCCGGAGCAGTGGGTGCGCGAACAGGTGGAGCAGTACGAGCGTTCCGGCGGCACCGAGGGGACGACGCTGCGGGACACGGGGCTGCCCGTCATCCTGCTGACGACCCGGGGCGCGAAGAGCGGGAAGATCCGCAAGACGCCGCTGATGCGGGTCGAGCACGACGGCCGGTACGCCCTGGTCGCCTCGCAGGGCGGCGCGCCCAAGCACCCCGTCTGGTATCACAACGTCAAGGCCGACGCCCGGGTGGAGCTGCAGGACGGGCCCCGCAAACAGGACATGACGGCCCGTGAGGTCACCGGCGCCGAGAAGGCCGAGTGGTGGGAACGCGCTGTCGCCGCGTTCCCGCCGTATGCCGATTACCAGAAGAAGACGGACCGGGAGATCCCCGTGTTCGTCGTGGAGCCCGCCGACCGCAGCTGAGCGCGCCTCCGCCGGGCTCGGAGCGACACCTTCAGAGCCCGGCGGCGGGCGTCCCTCCGAGCCGGAAGGGCGTCGCCCCGGCCCCCGGAGGGCGTCGCTCCGGGGGCGGTTCGAGCGGCCGTCGAGGATTTCTCGAGGGCTCCGTAGAAAAATCTGTCACGGACAAGCATGACGGTGCCTCCACCGGGCACCCGACTGTCAGGCCCCGCCGCGTTCCCCCGTCGCGGCGGGGCTTTCCCCTGCCTCGCGCGCGCCGCGGTCGGTCACGTCCAGGAAGATCTGGTCCGCCTCGGGCACCGTCGACGCGATCGAGCGCTTGATCCGTACCGCGATCTCCTCGACCCGCTCGCTGTCCAGGCCCGGCATGAGGTCGACGCGAGCCGCCACCAGGGCCGCGTCGAGGCCCATCTTCATCGTGAACAGCGCTTCCACGCTGTCGATCTCGGGCTGGGCGTCGAGCAGCGCGCGGATCCGTGCCCCGGTCTCCGGGTCGGCGGCCTCGCCGATGAGCTGGTCGCGGGCCTCGCGCCCCAGTCGGTAGGCGACGTAGACGAGCAGCGCGCCGATGGCCAGCGAGGCGGAGGCCTCCCACACCACCTGCCCGGTCACCATGTGCAGGACCATGCCGATCGCCGCCAGGGTGACGCCGAGCACGGCCGTGCCGTCCTCGGCCACGACCGTGCGCAGGGCCGGGTCGCGCATGCCCGCTGCGGCGCCGCCCTGCTTGCGGACCTGGTGCAGGGCCCGCAGCAGGGAGACGCCCTCGGCGACGAAGGCGACGCCGAGCACGACCAGGCCCACCACATAGCCGCTGAGCTCCTCGTCGACGCCCGACCGCAGCGCCTCGACGCCCTGGAAGAAGGAGAAGCAGCCGCCCATGACGAAGATGCCCACGGCGGCCAGCAGCGACCAGAAGAAGCGCTCCTTGCCGTAGCCGAAGGGGTGCCGGGCGTCGGCCGGACGCCGGCTGCGGTGCAGCGCGGCGAGGAGGAAGACCTCGTTCAGACTGTCGGCCACGGAGTGCGCCGCCTCCGACAGCAGCGCGGGCGAGCCCGCGAACAGTCCGCCCACGGCCTTGGCGACGGCGATCACCAGGTTGGCGGCGAGCGCCACCAGGACGGTGACGCGGGTCCTGCGGTCGTCCTTCGACGCGGTGCCGTTCTCTCCTCCCCCTCGCGCCTTCTCCTCGGCCGTCCTCTCGTCGTGCGATCCGGTGTTCCGTACGGCGGTCCCCGCGGGGCTGCGCTCTGAAGATGTCCCTGTCACCTCCGCCGAATGCCCGGGCCGGTCGGGCTCATACCGTGCCGTCGGCGGAAATCGGGGAACGCGTTCACCAGGACATGCACGAGCACGACAGGCACCGGACCATGTGAAGGCGGCGGGAGGAACCATGAGCGGCGGGGGCGACGGCAACAGCGCGTACGGCCACAAGGCGTTCCAGCGGTCCAGGAGCCACTTCACCGACCGGATCACCGCGGACGGCCGGGACGGCTGGCCCGTGACGGAGGGCCGTTACCGGCTGGTGGTCAGCCGTGCCTGCCCGTGGGCGAGCCGGGCGGTGATCTCCCGGCGCCTGCTGGGTCTGGAGGACGCGCTGCCGATGGCGGTCGCCGACCCGATCCAGGACGACCGCAGCTGGCGCTTCACCCTCGACCCGGAGGGCCGCGACCCGGTCCTCGGCATCCGCTTCCTCGCCGAGGCGTACGACCGACGCGAGCGCGACCACGGGGACGGCGTCAGCGTGCCGGCGATCGTGGACGTGCCCAGCGGCGCGCTGGTGACGAACGACTACCAGCAGCTCACCCTGGACCTCGCGACCGAGTGGACGGCCCTGCACCGGCCCGGCGCACCCGAGCTCTACCCGGACCGGCTGCGCGACGAGATCGACTCGGTCATGGCCGACGTCTACGAGGACGTCAACAACGGGGTGTACCGGGCGGGGTTCGCCACGGAGCAGGGCGAGTACGAGGAGGCGTGCGCGGGTGTGTTCCGGCGGCTGGAGCGGCTGGCGACCCGACTGGCCGGGCAGCGCTACCTGGTGGGCGACACGATCACCGAGGCGGACATCCGGCTGTTCACCACACTCGTGCGTTTCGACGCCGTCTATCACGGCCACTTCAAATGCAACCGCTGGAAGGTGACGGAGAACCCGGTCCTGTGGGCGTACGCCCGGGATCTGTTCCAGACGCCCGGCTTCGGTGACACGGTCGACTTCGATCACATCAAGCGGCACTACTACCAGGTGCACACCGGCATCAACCCGACCCGGATCGTCCCTCTCGGCCCGGACCCGGCCGGCTGGCACGCCCCCCACCACCGCGAGGAACTCGGCGGCCGTCCGTTCGGCACCGGGACGCCTCCCGGTCCGGTCCGCGCCGGCGAGGAGGTTCCGGCGCGGGGCCGGCCCTGAGACCCCCATCCACGCACCATCGGAAGAAGGAGTGAGACACACGTGGTCAAGAAGAGGAAACTCCCCCTTGTCTACAAGCCCGTCGGTTTCGTGCTCGGCTGGGCCAGCGGCGCCCTGGCGGGAGCCGCGTTCCGCAAGGCGTGGAAGGCGATCCGGCACGAGGACGACGCACCGGACGCCCTGGACCGGGACCGCGGCTGGGGCGAGATCCTGCTGGCCGCGGCGGTGCAGGGCGCGATCTTCGCGGCGGTCCGCAGCGCCGCGGACCGCACCGGCGCCAAGGCGATCGAACGCTCCACGGGGGTGTGGCCCGCCCAGGACAAGGGCGGCCGCGACTGAGCGGCCCGCCCGGGTCCGGCCGCGGCCCGCGGTGATCCGGTGGCGCCCCCGCGGGCTCCGCCGGGCCGCCGGCCGCGGCATCCCGGCCCGGCCCTTCCCGGCGCAGTGCGGGCGGGGGCCGGGCCGCTCCCGTGTCCGGGTGCCGTACCGGGCTTCAGCCCTGCTTCGGAGCCCTGGAAGGCTCGAGGCGGATGGTGAAGGAGTGGCCGGACGGGTCGGAGTAGCCGCGCTCCTCGTGCGGTCCCGGGGCGCCCTTGGTCTCCAGGGGGCGGCCGCCCAGGCCGACGACCCTGCGCTCCACCTCGTCGAGGTCGTCGACGAGGAAGTCCAGGTGTGCCTGAAAGGAGTTCTCGGGGCGGGGCCAGCTCGGCGGGGTCGCGTTCACGTCGCGCCGGAAGGCCAGCCGGGTCCCGTCGGCGCCCCTGATCTCCACGCGGTTGGCGGACGCGACGATCTCCTCCGCGTCCAGCAGCTCCTTGTAGAACTCGGCGAGCTTCTCGGGCTCGGCACAGTCGAGCACCAGGACGCCCGCTTTCACCATGGCCATGTGATCGTCTCCTCCGCGAGATCCGGACCGGGGCGGGCGCGTCCCGCCCCCGGACCTTGCGGATACCCCGGTTTCAGTCGGGCACCAGCCACGCCCCGTCCCGCATCAGCTCCCGGCCCGGGATCTCGCCCGCCGTCCGCCAGGCCTGGATCCGGCCGGGCAGGACCCGGAAGTACAGGTAGGGCGCGGCCAGTTCGCGCGGGTCGAAGCCGGTCTTGCCGGCGAAGATCTCGGCGTCCTCCTCCGGCAGTTCGACCGGTGGCACGGCCACGGCGGTGCCCTCGATCATGACGACGTCCTGGGTCGGACCGACGGCGATGCGCGCGACACCGGTGGCCAGCAGATTGCGTCCGGTGGGGCTGGTGGCGGGCGTGGCGAAGAGCAGGGTCGCGCCGTCCCAGACGAAGGAGAGCGGGACCAGGTAGGGGGCCGCGCCGTCCTCGGCGGCGGTGGCGACCCACGCGTCGACGTCGTGTTCCAGCCGGTGGAGGGTGTCGGCCTTGCGCTGCCGCGCGGGGCGTGCGGGTGGTGGCGTCATGGTTCCAGTCTGGTCGTCGCCGCCCGTTTCGCACCAAGAGTCCCGTGCCGGGGGCCGCGTATCCCCCCCCAGCGGCTGGACTTCTTGGACAGGTGTCCCGTTATAGTGGACACCTGTCCAAGAAACTGAGGGAGACCATGGAGATCCTGGCGAACGTGCTGGTCGCGCTGGTGGCCGCGCTGCATCTCTACATCCTGGTGATGGAGATGTTCCTGTGGCAGAAGAAGCCGGGGATGTCGTTCCACGGTCTGGACGCGGAGATGGCGCGGCGAACCGCCGCGCTGGCCGCCAACCAGGGCCTCTACAACGGCTTCCTCGCGGCGGGCCTGGTGTGGGGGCTGAGCGCATCCGACCCCACCGGGTTCCGGGCTCAGGTGTTCTTCCTGTCCTGCGTGATCGTGGCCGGCGTGTACGGCGCCGCCACGGCGAACCGCCGGATCCTGGTCGCCCAGGCACTGCCCGGCGCGCTCGCTCTCGCCGCCGTCCTGATCGCGCAGTGACCCGCGCCGAGCCCGAGGACCCGCGCGCGGCCCGCACCCGGGCGAGGCTGCGCGCGGCGTTGCTCGCGGAGTGCGCCGAACGGCCGCTGGAGGAGGTCGGCGTCGCCGCGCTGGTGCGGCGGGCCGGGGTCGGCCGGGCCACCTTCTACGTGCACTACCCCGACCTGGAGGCGCTCGCGGTCGACGCCTGCGCGGACGTCGTGCGCGAGGCCGTGGAGGCGCTGCACGCCTGGCGGGGCCGGCCCGACCCGGTACGGGCGCCGGCCGCGCTCGCCGAGTTCTTCGCCTCGCTGACGCCGCACGCCGCGCTGTACCGCACCCTGCTGACGCCGGGCGGCGGCGGACCGCTGGGCCGCGTGCTGCACCGGGATCTGCGGGCCTACAGCCTGCGGGAGCGGGAGCTGGCCGGCGCGGCGGACGCGCCCCTGGTCGCCTCGGCCGTCGCCGCGACCTTCGCGGGGGTGCTGGCGGACTGGCTGCACGGCGACCTCGACGGCACCCCCGGCGAGATCGCCGACCAGGTGTGGCAGCTGCTGGTCGCGCTGCACGCCAGCCGCTGACCGGCGGTCACCTGCAGGCCACCGGCTCCTTCGCCAGCGGCCAGGCCTCGACGCCGTCGGAGGTGCGCACGTACGCCGTCGAGGCGTCGTCCGTCAGCCACAACCGCCAGTCGCCGTGCCGGTACCCGGTGTCGTGGGCGCCGGCCGGCATCGCGGTGTCGCCGTCGTACGGCGAGGTCAGCTGGTCCTCCTCGATCACGCCCTCGGGGTCGCGGACGTACTGCCGGTGGTCCTCGCCCCGGCCCGTCCCCAGGAAGTGCGCCGTCTGCCAGCCGCAGTGCTCGGCGCCGGGGTAGCTGGTCAGCGTCGTGGTGGCGACCCGCTCGCCTCGCCCGTCGGTCCAGATCTCCGGTCCGCCCGGGTCGGTGACGCTCGCGGGGAGTTCGGCCGGATCGCAGGAGGCGTTGGTCTCCGGGCCCCAGCCCGGCCGCTCCTCCTGGTCGCGGGCGACGACGACCGCGATCTTCGTCCGGCCGTCCACGTCGTACGAGAACAGCACCCGGTCCGCCTCCGCGCGCTCCACCCGGAAGCCGGCGTGCGGGCCCACCGGGTCGAACAGGTCGAAGTAGAGCCGCAGTCCCTCCTCCGGCGTGTCACCGCCGTCGCCCTCGCTCCAGCCGTCCGGCCCGCCGCCCCAGGAGATCTCCCCCTCGCACTCCAGCGCGCGGCCCGCGGCGCCGGACGCGACGCGCAGGGCCTCCGGCGTGCTCTCGTCCAGCTCCTTCGTGGCGAGGTACAGCGGACCGGCGTAGGGCGTCGCCGGGGGCGTCCCCTCGACGACCACGTCCCGCTCGTCCCCGGCGCCGCATCCCACGGCCACCGCCATCACCAGCAGTGCCGACACCACGAACCGTCCGCGCATACCCGCCCCCGTCTCCGTCCCTCGGCCGCCCGTTCGCGTCCGCTCCTGTGACGCGGCGGAGGTCCACAACGTTCAGCGGGCCGTCTGGAACGTCCTGCGGTACGCCTGGGGCGAGACGCCGATGGCCGCGTGCAGGTGCTGGCGCAGGGAGGCGCCGGTGGCGAAGCCGACCCGCCCGGCGATCTGGTCGACGGAGAGGTCACTGGCCTCCAGCAGGTGCCGGGCGTGCACCACGCGCTGCTGGATCAGCCAGCGGCCGGGGCTGACGCCCACCTCGTCGTGGAAGCGGCGGGCGAAGGTGCGCGGGCTCATCCGGGCGTGCGCGGCGAGGTCGGCGAGCGCCAGGGGCTCGCCGAGGCGTCCCAGGGCCCAGGCGCGGGTGGCCGCCGTGCTGGCCGCGCCGGTCTCGGGAACGGGCTGTTCGATGTACTGCGCCTGGCCGCCGTCACGGAACGGCGGGACCACGCAGCGGCGGGCCACCTTGTTGGCGAGTTCGCTGCCGTGGTCCTTGCGGACGAGGTGCAGACAGATGTCGACCCCGGAGGCGGCGCCCGCCGAGGTCAGCACCCGGCCGTCGTCGACGAACAGGACGTCCGGGTCGAGCTCGACCTGCGGATACATCCGGCCGAACGCCTCGGCGACCTGCCAGTGGGTGGTGGCCCGGCGGCCGTCGAGGAGACCGGCGGCGGCGAGGACGAACGCGGCGGTGCAGATGGAGACGATGCGCGCGGCGGGGCGGATCCGGGCGAGCGCCCCGGCGACCCCGTCCGGCAGTTCGGCGGTGATCCAGTCGGACGCCACCGGGGCGACGACGACCGTGTCGGCCGTGGCCAGCACCTCGGGACCGTGCTGCACGCCGACGGTGAAGTCCGCGTTGGTCTGGACGGGTCCGCCGTCGACCGAGCAGGTCAGGATCTCGTAGTGGCCGTCGGCCGCGCCGAGGATCCGGCTCGGGATGCCGAGTTCGAAGGGGTAGACGCCGTCGAGGGCGAGGACGACCACCCGGTGCTTGCGCTGCTGTGCCTGCATGGCACGATCCTATCGAAGCTTGGCAATCTTGCCATTTCCCGGTCGGGCGCGGCCCGGCAGGCTGGTTCACCATGAGCACTGTGAACACCATGCACGTCATCAGCCAGAACGCCCTCGGCGGTCCCGAGGTCCTCGAGGAGCGGGAAGTGGACCGGCCCGCGCCGCGTCCGAACGAGGTACTGGTCCGGGTCCGGGCCGCCGGCGTCAACCCGACCGACTGGAAGCACCGCGCCACGGGCGGCTTCCTGGGCGAGCCGCCCTTCGTCCTGGGCTGGGACCTCTCCGGGACCGTGGAGGCGGTCGGCATCGGCGTGGCGGCCTTCGCCCCCGGCGACGAGGTCTTCGGCATGCTGCCCTACCCCTACGGCCACGGCTCGCACGCCGAGTACGCCATCGCCCCGGTCCGCGCCCTGTGGCACAAGCCGGCCGGGATCGACCACGTCCAGGCGGCCGCGCTGCCGCTGGTCTCACTGACCGCGTGGCAGGCCCTGGTCGAGAACGCCGGCCTGGAGGCCGGGCAGCGGGTCCTGATCCACGCGGCCGCCGGCGGCGTGGGCCATGTCGCCGTACAGATCGCCAAGGCGCGCGGCGCGTACGTGATCGGCACGGCCAGCGCGGGCAAGCACGACTTCCTGCGGGAGCTCGGCGTCGACGAGGTGATCGACTACCGGGAGGAGGACTTCACTGAGGCCGTGAAGGACGTCGACGTGGTCCTGGACACGCTGGGCGGGGACACGTCCGTGCGCTCCCTGCGGGTGCTGCGGCCGGGCGGGATCGTGGTGTCGATCCTGCCGGTGGGGTCGAACGAGTTCCACGAGGAGGCGGAGCGGCTCGGCGTCCGGGCGGTGCGGATGCTCGTCGACGCCGACCGGGCCGGGATGCGGACGGTCGCCGAACTGGTCGGGGCGGGGAAGCTGCGCGCCACGATCGCCGGGACCTTCCCGCTGGCCGACGCCGCCGAGGCGCACGCGCTCGGCGACACCGGCCGCACCACCGGGAAGCTGGTCCTGACCGTCGGCTGACGAGTCGTCAGAACAGCGGGACTGGCTTGATGGTCCTGCCCTCGGTCATGTCCCGCACCGCCCGGTCGATGTCCGCGAACGGACAGGTGCCGATCAGGCGGTCCAGCGGGAGCCGCCCCGCCTTCACCAGCTCGACCAGAGCCGGGACGAAGGACCGGGTCTCGCTGTCGCCGAGGGTGAGCCCGACGAACCGCTTGCCGCCCAGCAGCCCGTTGACGTCCAGGGCGACCTCACTGCCGAAGGGCGGTGCGCCCACGACGACGAGCGTGCCGCGGGCGGCGAGCGCGTCGACGCCCCGGCGCAGCACGGCGGTGTCGCCCGTGGTCTCCACGATGCCGTCGGCGCCGCGGCCGCCGGTGATCTCGGCGACCGCCTCGCCCGTCACGCCCTCGCCCGCGTCGACGGTGTGGGTCGCCCCCAACTCCTCGGCCGGCCGGAGCCGTTCGGCGACCCGGTCGACCGCGATGATCGTGGTGGCCGGGGTGAGGGCGGCCGCCATGACCGCCGACAGGCCGACGGCGCCCGCGCCGAGGACGACGACCGTGCCGCCGGTCACCGGCCTCAGCACGTATCAGCCGGCCCGGGACTCCTTCGTGACCGCCCAGTCCATCGCCGACCTGGTGCGCTCCCTGGAGACCCGCGGCCTCGTCCGCCGCGAACGCGATCCGCGCAACCGGCGCGAGCTGCTGATCCTGCTCACCGCGGAGGCGCGCGAGCCGCTCGACCGGCACGCCGGGCCGGTGCGGGAGCTGGAGGAGCGCATGGTGCGCGAGCTCACCGCACACCGGACGGAGCAGTTGCGCACCGCGCTCTCCAAGGCACGGCACGCCCTGTCCTAGCTGTACTGACCCGTGAGGTTGGGGACGCGGCTGGCGGGTGGTTGGCCTTTCAGCGCGGTGTGTCCGCGGTGGTGATTGTAGGTGTGCAGCCATCCGGGGAAGGCCTCGCGTCGTTGCTGTTCTGAGCGGTAGGGGCGGGCGTAGGCCCATTCGTCGAGCAGGGTGCGGTTGAAGCGTTCGACCTTGCCGTTTGTCTGGGGCCGGTAGGGCCGGGTTCGCTTGTGGGCGATCCCGGCCGCCGCGAGAGCGTCGCGCCACTCGCGTGAGCGGTAGCAGGAGCCGTTGTCGGTGAGGACGCGCTCGACGGTGATCCCGGCCTGGGTGAAGTATGCCTGGGCGCGGGTCCAGAAACCGGTGGCGGTCTCCTTCTTCTCATC